>JBLHHN010000186.1:0-11585 GCA_047616785.1 Verrucomicrobiales bacterium | reverse complement strand
ACCCTCGAGGCACTCCTCGCAGAATTCCTCCCTCCATGCCCTACAAACCGATCGTCTGACGGATTCCCGCAATTACTTGCCTTAAGTCAATGACATTGATAATCGACTCGCAATGGCCCGATCGGCAGATCGTAGCGAAGCCCTAGACCGGCGGCAAAATGCATGTCATCCAGACTGATATTATCAATTGAGTCTAGCAGATTACCAACATCCGCAAACACAGCCAGGTAAAAAGAATCCCGGAGAGGAATCGAATACTCCGCATTGAAGACCGTGTAAAACTCCCCGCCGGTGGGATGCCCTCGTCTGTCCTGAGGCCCAAGTTCACGCTCCGGAAAACTACGGACCGACTGTCCACCTCCGCTAAAGAACCGGAGATCCACCGGGATCACATCGGTATCCCCTAACGGTTGCATGGCTCCTATTCGTGCACCCAAGCGAAGCTCCGTCTCCCAAGGAAGTTTCCAATAGTGTGCCAAACGCATCTGACTGCGGAGGAAAGACACGTCCCCGATAAGGAATGACGTCGCATAATCCAAATTCACATCAAAGAGGTAACCATGCCCATCCGGTTCAAGATCCTCACGATGATCCCATCGATAGCTCAATCCAAATGTCTGCACCTGATAATCTTCCGAACGAATCTCAGCATCCACGAAACGATTCGCAGTCAAACTAACATGATCAAATCCACTATAGAAGCTCAGCGAGGCGTGATCGCTCAAGTCATACGAGAACGAGGCAAGAGCGCCCAATTCCCACTTATCATAGCCTAACAGTTCACGAGTTCCGGCATTGATCTGAACGCCAAATCGCCAACGAGAATCAACAAACCAACGATCAAGGTAATTCAATTCCCCCTGGATACCGCGGCCGTTCACTTCCAATTGGCTTTGGAGCGAGCGCCTAGTGCCGAAGAGATTGCGATTGATATAACGCGTCCCCAGAATATAGCCGTCGAAACTTCCAAACCCGCCATAGGGCCCCAATTGGCGGAACTTCGCCTCTTCCACTTCGACTTGAAGCGTCATGATTCCCGCTTCGGCAGGAACCGGAGTGATCTCGATATTCTCATACAGTCCCGTTTGCGCGAACTCACGGTACACTCGACGCACCTCAATCGGATCATAAGCATCCCCCATCATCCGCTTAAAGCGCTTCTCCACGAAAGAAGCTGGCAACGCTTGATGCCCTATCACTTCGATATGACCGACCCGGTAAACCGGTCCTGACATCACGGCAATCACTACATCGACGGCGGTCTCTTCAAACGACTCGTCAGGCTTCCCTTCGGTCACCTCCACAGTTGCGTCGAAATAGCCGCGCTCATTCAAATCGCGCAAAACGGCCCCCTGCAATCCACGCACATTGGCGGCATTCAACGGCCTACCTACAGAGGGCTCAGCGGCATCTTCCACCTTTCCGAATAGAGGCTCTTCCAGCCCCATGATCGTCACGGATTTGATCTTAAAGGCAGGCCCTTCATTCACCCTCACAGTGACATCGACTCGCCGATCTTTATTCGGCTTTGAGAAGGATTCCAGCTCAGCGGTCGCTCGCAAGAATCCTTCGTACCCAGCGTAACTCTCAATCGCCCCGACACCCCTAACGATGGCTCCTTTAACGAACGGCAGATCACCCTTGCGCTCAAGCAAGCTTTGTCGCCCCTTCATTTCCTTCACCATCGCTTCCTTCAAGAGAGCGGCATCCAAAGCATTGACTCCCAACAGTGCGATTTTCCCCAAGAGCAAGGGCTGACCTTCTTCAACCGTAAGCTGAAGCACATTCCCTTCAAGAATCCGCGAAACGACATCCGCTTCCGTGTAACCCTGCTGCCGCAGTGCTAGTTTAAAGAAGTAAGCTGCATCATTGGCACGCGAAGCCGTTAGGCCCTTCTTCTGAATCTCTTTCCATTGATCGTCCAAGGACTCCCGCGCATCCTTCTCCGAGAAGTCACGAAGACCCTGAAAAACCAAAGTTTGACCTTCAGCCATCGCCATGAGGCCTATCAAAGGAACGAGTATGAGAAAGAAACGCAGGCCCATCACTTAGAATTTGAAAATGTAATGGATCAACCCACGGAAATCTCCTTCCACATCCGCATCGCCCGTAATACTCCAATGATCCGTCAATCGAAGCCGTGCCGTGGTCATCAGGCTACCCGTCCGCGAATTCACATGCCCACTTTCGAACGTCAACCGCTTCTTTCTCATGGCATCAGGATCTTCCCATTCTTTCTTAGCGATCTTCCGCCACAACTTGTCGAATAAGAGAAGGGCCGCGCGTGACGCTGCCGCTTGTCCACTCCCCACAAGATCCTCTCGAATCGTCCCAGTGCCTAGCAAAGCCATGATTTCCTCGTCTGGCAACGGTGGGCTACTCGTGAGAACATAGTCGAAATCATTCAGATTCCCCTTCACCACAATCCGCGTGAGATAATCACGGATCTGAGACTCTCCTCGAATATCTAGCACTCCCTGAAACCCGCTTGCCTCGGTAAAACGTATCGCAGAGTTGTTGAGATCCAATCGACTGAATGGCAATTCAGCATAGGCCTTGCTAAGATCAATCACCCCTAACGGACGCACTGTAACTCCTGGACCGAGCAATCGCAGGTCCATGCCAATATCCGCAGCCGCCAAATTGGTGCGCACACGGATCGGTTCTTCAGTGATTACTTTGAGATCGATCTTCCAATCGCGAAAGGGTGCGGCTTGGGTCCCATAGGACTTTTCCACAGTCATTCGCGAAGAGGGCAGCGACGTGGTCTGCCGATTCGTCGGGATGATCTCTATCTCTTGGAAGTATCGGCTCTCTACCAATCCAATGGTCCCTGACACCGCCGCTTGATCGAAAGGTCCCACCACACGAACATCAGCGTTGGCCCTGATCACCATGTTCTCGTTGCGCGTGAGCAGAGCCTGCTGTGCCTTCGCCCGCACATCCAGAGTCGGAGGCTGCCCCTCATTGAGATTCAGTCCACCGGACAAGGTCAACGTTCCACCAGCAAAGGTCGTGACGCCCTCCTCTATGGTCACCTGAGTCGGCGTCCCTTTGATTCGCACCTTTGTGTTCTCCAGTCTTGGAAGATCCGTGGCGTCGAAGCGCACGATTGGAAGATCCATCAAAAGTTCGCCCACCACTACCGGCTTCTTCACCGTTCCTGACACTTGCAAATCAGCGGCCACTTTTCCTTGGATCTCACGCAGGCTCGCAACGTAGTCGACCAAGAAATCTAAGGTACTCGGCGGAATCTTCAGTCGCCCCTCGACTGGGGCTTCCGCTAGAGCTTGAGGATGATCTAACTGGAATGGAACCTTGGCACCCAAAGTCACAGGCTCAAGAAGCGCATGGCGCAATTCACCATCGACCGCGAGCGCACCATCGCCCGCATCGAGATGGAGGTCCACATCTACAATCGAAGGAAAGGATTGATCCGTCTCCGCGCCAATCCCCTTTCCTTTCAGACGAATGTCTCCCTTCAACTTCGCCGCCGGGCCTTGGATCACCGCCGATAGTTCAAGCGTGCCTAACAATGGACTCTCTTTGCCACTGAAGCGGGCCAGGTCGATCAGAGGGATCGCGACGGATTGGATTTCGACATCGAGAGGATCTTCCGCTCTCCAAAATCGATCCGCATTCGTTTCCACATCAATCGCGAGTGGCACGCGAATTCGACCACTCAACCAGATGTCCTCGCCTCGCTTCAACTGTAGGGCCGGAATCGAAATGAGCCTCTCAGAAACCTTCGCTTCCGCAACCAAGCGCATATCATCAAGAACCACTTCCAGTTTCTGTATCTCGATCTCCGCGCCCGCATAGCTAGCTTCAATGTCCGCCTGATAGAGGAGCTCCGAGGTCGCTGGCCCCACATTGTTCCCTCGGGCGGTTACCTTTCCATGGTGCTCCCATTCACTGACATTTCCATCGCCACTCCAGACAACGCTGATGGCGCCACTGAACTGCTCGGCTTCGATGGCTTCCGGCTGGAGACTTGCTAGACTCTGGCAGTTCACCTCAAACTGGCCTTCGTAAGTGGCCAACGACGGATCAAGGGTCACCGTGCCTTTCAAAAGATCCTCGGACGACGCTAGCGAGAATCGATGGGCGCCCTCCTCCAGCGTTTCAGCCTTCACATTTACCGATGGGATATGCCACGGCCCACTGGCCACCGGTCCTAACTCAAGCCCACCATCAAACTTCTTGAGATGCGCTCCTTGCCCAACGGCAGAGAGCGTTCCCTCCATGCGCTCCGCAGTAACAGGCAACTCCGCACTTGCCATCCACTCGGACAACGTCGGTGCTTCCGCCTCCACCCGCACATTCCAAGAGATCTCTGCAAATTCCGGTTTCTCCGCCAGTGGCTCCGTGGTTGTCGTGATTCGCATTCGGTTCGCCGCATCCATGGCCACGGTGGTGAACATGTTCAGACCATCGGAGGATTGAGTCAGTGATAGACCGAAGCTTTGCACAGAAATCGTTTCGTAGATCGCGTTCTCCACGAACATATGACCTTCAAGCCCCCATCCATTCCATGGCCCTTGCATCTCATTCAAAGAAACATCCACTGCTTTCAGCGAACCTTGCACGGGCAGATTCGGAAACCACTCTTTGCTGACTTTCGCAAGATCCAAGGCCCCGCCTGACAGAGAAAGAGTCGCCTCCCTTCCTCGGACGGACGAAGCCTGAAATTGACTCTCAAAAACCGCTATAGTCGAATCCACTTGAAGACGCTGATCTGCCGACACGGAGACATCCAAGCTCTTACAGACCACTTCTGACAAAAGCGCCATGTCCGTGAGATGCAATCCCGTCTCCGTGTAGTTCAGCTTTCCTGAAACGTGATCTAGCCTCAATACTTCAGGCAATGTCAGAGAATCCCAAGAGAGAGTCCCCGATCTCCCTTTGCCCACTTCCACTTGGAGATTCTCCACGTGGACCGTCTTCTCATCTGGCAAAAGGATGGTAAGATCGAGTCCAGCAACATCAATCAAAGGCTGTGGCAACCGCGACCACGGCATTCTCGCTTCCTTGGGCTCCTCACTAGAATCCTTTTCCGTCTCCTTTGGGGCGCGAAAATCGACCGTCACCTCGACTTCTTGCAGAGCCACCGATCTCACAATGGCGGGAACACCTCCGCGAAAGAACTGCCACGGCTCGTAGCGGACAGACACTTCCTTCCCACGAACCGCCGTCTCATTCGAGGGATCTTGCCAAACGAACGAGCTAAGCTGCATGCCCGACCACAAGGTGCCCTTCAACTCGAACGCCTGGCCTTCCAGAAACTTGCCGAGAGCCAAACGACCACCCCAACGAAAGCCAGGCCCATTCACCCACCACACCATACCCACTAGAAGGAGGCCTAACCAAATCAATCGCCGCCTCCAACGCGGCTTCTTTGAAGCGTCCTGAGTTGGTTCCTCGGCCTTGGTCACTGGCCACAGACTCAGGCCGGACGCCAGATTTGGCAATGCAGAATCCCTGCCCGAAGGCTACCGCTCATCGAAATGAGGCACACTCTCATTATAACTACGGACCCACTTGTTCTGTAGGATCTCCTCAATATGAACCAGATTGCCCGATTGCGACTTCATCGGATAGCGGATGCCCAAGATAAAATAGTCCGACGAAAGCTCATCCTCACCCATGCCGTCGCGCATTTCACGATCCAATTCCGAGTAGCGCTTGACGTAACCATAGAGCGCATTGTCCCCATCTGGATGGATCAGGCGAAAGCAAGACCACTGAGCTGAATCTCCAAACTCGTAGTTAAAATAATCATCCACTTTCGCAATCACCCGCATGTAAACCGTTTCGCTAGGACACTGCTTCTGAAGCTCTTGCCAATCCACAGACTGATAGCCCACCGCCGTCTCCCAATCGATCAGATAGCCATCGGCCGTCTCTTCCACAGCAATGGGACGCGTGTCCGTGTCATCCTTGAGACGGACAAAGTGCAGGTAGTAACGAGCACCAAGGAGCTCTTTGATCCTCACTGAATCAAACTCAATGTCCGATTCCTGCCGATGCTCATGTTGATCGTACCACCGTGTCATGATGGACGCCAACGCATCAGGATTTCGTATCAACGGTGTGACCTCCGCCATGCTCGTGGCCTGGAAGAACTTGGTGATCGCCGCCGCCGAAGCTTCACGCCCTTCCAGAAGCTCATCTCCCATGTCATGGATGGGTTCCACGATCTCAGTCACTGGACTGCTGGCCAATGTCATTTCCCGCTTCGAAAGCAAGATGCTTAAAAGGACGCCCACGATCGCCGTGACCAAGCCACAAACGATGAGCACCTCGACACGCCGCGTCTTCCGATTGAAGAGCCATCGCGTGATCGGCCAGCGCCAGAAATGGCCGCGCAACGAAGCTGCAAATTCACTCTCCCGGGAAATGGCTTCCCCACGTTCGAGGCGATGTTGCTCTGTAAAATTACGGCGATAGTTGAGGCGATCGCTCCCAGCAACATCGGAGCGACGTTCGAGTGGCGCATTGGCGAGAACCACCTCTTCCTTAGGCTCGGGACGCTCCTTCTCCTCGGCATCAGGCTGGCTTTTCAGATAGGTCTGCAGCACTTTCAGAACGGCAGAATCATTCGTCGGTAATGCCTCATCGACCGGCCCGGGCTTTGGCTCGGCCAAACGTATAGGCCTCACCTCAATCTTGGGTGCCGCTTTCGCTCTCTTCTTGCGTGAATCCGCCACAACCCCATTTAAGAACAGGCTTCGCCAGAGATCCACTGATAAAAACCCATCGCGTCAAGCCCCTGACGAAGTTCTTCCAGTTGTCCTCGCATGGGATCCCGTTGCGGCAGCCGGTACGGCCCGCAATCCACCCCTATCATCGCCATCATCGGCTTCAGACCGGGACGCCCACCACAGACTTGGTTCAAAGCTCTCACCAATCGAACGGAGCGCCCCTGCCAGACCCGTGCCAAATCCATGTCACCACGATCGAACGCCTCCCACATCTGCAAATAGACCGGCGCCGCGAAATTGTAGGTTGAGCCCACCGCCCCACGGCACCCCGTCGCCAGTGCGCCTAACAAAGCTTCGTCCATGCCATAAAGGATATCTCGACTTCCTTCTTCGAACTGAAGACAGGCTAACAAGAGACTGAGATCCGGATTGGAATACTTGATGCCAGCCATGGTGGGCAAACGCTTGACCGCCTCCGCAAGGATCTCACAAGGATCGAAGGAGACCCCAGTCATGGCCGGAATGTGATAGTAATAGAACGGCCTACTGCTCGCCGCCGCTAGAGGTTCGAGATAGTCTAACAAATGGTCAATCGAAGGCGGCTTGAAATAGCACGGCGGCGTGGCCGAAATGGCATCCACCTCCAAACCTTCGGCATGTGTTGCCAAAGCCACCGCGTCTGGCAAGCTCTCGTGTCCCACCTGGATGACCGTCTTCAATCGTCCTTGGCCTGCATTCACATAGGCCTCTGCCATCAGGCACCGCTCCTCCACACTCAGCGCCATGCCTTCCCCTGTGGTCCCATTGATATACATGCCAGAAACACCGGAACTGATGAGATGCTCGACGATGTGCGGTACCTGATCCAAATCCAAGAGCCCATCTGGAGTAAGAGGTGTGAAGGTGGCTGCCACGAGCCCAGTGATCTTTGAATCCATATCCCGTTTCCAGACATTAGGAGGTCTCTCTCTGCACTTGCAAGACAGAGATGCATTTGCATTGAGATTCCTCCGCCATTGTCCAAGCTACGCCCATGAAGAAGCGTCGATTGGGCAAGACAGGACTGGTGGTTTCCGAGATCTGCATGGGGACCATGACTTTCGGTGATCAATGTGATGAGCCGCTCAGCTTTCAGATCATGGATCGTGCGTTTGAAGCCGGCATCGATTTCTATGACGCGGCGGAGATGTATCCCGTCCCCCCGCGCGCCGAGACTTTCGGGGTCACCGAAGAGTTTGTCGGGCGCTGGATGAAGACCAAGCCACGCGACGCTGTCATCGTCGCCACCAAGATCACCGGCCCTGGCCACGGGTGGTTTGTCCCACCCGTCCGCCATGGGATGACCATGCTCGATCGCCACGCCATCATCCGCGCCGTGGAAGACAGCCTCACAAGACTGCAAACCGACTACATCGATCTCTATCAAACACACTGGCCAGACCACGGCATGCGCTATGAGGAGATCATGGAGACACTCACAGAACTCGTGCAAGTGGGAAAGGTTCGGGCCTTTGGTTGTAGCAATGAGACGAGCTGGGGCCTCATGAAAAGTCTCTGGGCCTCGGATGTCCAAGGTCTGGGGCGCTACGAAACCGTGCAGAACAATTTCAGTCTCCTCAACCGACGCTGCGAGAACGAACTCGCTCAAGTATGTCGCCAAGAACAAGTTTCCCTGCTCCCTTACTCGCCACTCGCAGGAGGGGTGCTCACCGGCAAGTACCTCGACGACCACTACCCCGAAGGCGCTCGCTTCGCCGCCTACCTCAAAGAAGGCAATGAACGCCAGAAAAGCATGGCCTATCGCTTTATCAATCCGCGTAGCCTCGAAGCCACCGCCCGTTTCAAAGCCATCGCTGAGGACATCGGCATGAGTCTCACCACCATGGCCACAGCATGGAGCAAGCAACACGATTTCGTCGGCTCGACGATCATTGGCGCAAGCCAACTCGATCACTTGGATGACAGCCTCAAGGCAGCTGACATCATCCTAGATGAAGAGACCCTGACAAGAATCGCTCAAGTGGAAGTGGATCTCCCCAATTCCTTTGGCGAAGACGGCCTTCGTCGCCTTTAATCTAACAAACGCCGATTCCTTTGCCCGGACCATCCAATAGTTGGAACGTCATTTCCAAGCGAAAGACGACCTACCCGATCTCCAAGCCCTTCGAGGAATACCTTCAGCACTATGGACGCCACGCGGATATCCCAAACATCTACAGTGATCTAGCACACTTCCGAGAATCCTTTCCCTGCCTCGATCCCGACGGAAACGAAACCCTCTGGCAAACGGTCGTGTATCCTTCCGTGGAAATGGATCAGCTCAAGAGTCGGCTCACCGGAATCTACGCCCAGCTCAAGATCGGTGGCAATCTCTCTCTAGCAGAGCACTTGCGCATCGATCGCATCGACTTCGGGCAGTTCGGAAACTCGCGTCCCTTCCGCATCCGCGTGAGGAATCGATTCAATGACAACTACGACCACTACTATGTGAAGAAAGCCGATGCTTCACGAATCTACGGGCTCGAACTCGAACACATCCTCTCTCCGAATCGCATCAACTATCTCACTCACGAAGAGACCTTGATCGAGGAACACATCGCAGGTATCCCCGGGGATGTCTTTATCCAAGACTATTTCCCCCGCCCCGATATCAATCGCGTTCGCATCGCCAAAGAATTCGTGAAGTTCAATGTCCGCTGTTTTATTCGTTTGCTAGGCGACATGCGCTCGGTGAATTACGTGGTCGATATCACCCCCGACTTTGAGGAGGTGCAGTACCGCGTCCGTCCGATTGACTTCGACTACCAATCCTACGCGGGGACACGAAACATGTATCTCAGCCAGTTCTTTAGAGACAACACCCCCGCCGTGCAACTCGTGACCGAACTGCTCAACTGGCCCACCATCCAACAGTACCAGAAAGAAGAACGGACCATCATCGCCACCCGCCTGCGTCTCAGTGAACAACGGTTCCGAGCCCTGCTCGACTGCATGGTGGAGGAAGAACTAGCCCCCCCTGAAAACCTCACCAACCTCCGCGAAGAACTCAACCAGCATCACGAGACCAACGCTTTCTCCAACTGCCAAACCATGGGACACATGGTCGAAACACAATTGGAGGTGATGCTAGCCGAAGTGTAAGTTTATTTCTCCTTCAATTCTTCCGCTGACTTTTCCAACGCCTCGAATTGCCGCTTCAACGCTTCGAACTCGGCTTCATCTTCCTCAAAAACTCGTTCCACCCCTTCCGTCGCCTCAAAGTCTGGCAGACCGGGTCGCCAGAAATCTTTCCACGGATAAAGCTGCTTGTCCGCCGCCTTCACTTTGAAACTGTGTGAGTCACCACCCCGTTGCACTGTCAGTTTCACCTCTTCCCCGATCTTCAAAAGAGCAATCCGCTCCTGCACCACCGTCGCAGAAAGCGCCAGCTCCTCATTCCAGCGCGTGAGAATATCTTCTTTCTCAAAGCCCGCTTCTTTCGCCGGAGCCAGCGGTGCCAAGTCGATGATCCGCACACCTTCTGCGGTCAACAAGCTCTCCAACGCATCCATCTCTTGAAGCCCCAATCCAAGCCAAGGCATCGGCTCAGCGAAAGTCGTCAGACTGAAATCGTCATCATCCAGCGAGAAGCTAAACGCCTCATCCTCCAAAACAACATCCGGCAGCACCAGAGGGACTTTGACTTTCTCATCTCCCCAGCCAGACATCACCACGAAGCTCCAGAGAGCGAGGCAGCAGAATGTCGTCTTCATCCCGCAATGAACCATCGGCAGGACTATCTTTCAACAAGCATAGCCAGACTCAATTAATTTAGACAAAGATCGGCAACAGCTTCGTCGGAAAGGCATCATCACGTGAAACTATGGAACCGGAGGAACTGACACGCATCTACGACGACTATGCCGAAACGCTGTTTCGATTCCTTCTTACTTTGACTCAACACGATGAAACGAGATCAAGAGACCTCTTACAGGACATCTTTGTACGGCTCATACAGATGCCCACCGGCCTGGCCGCAATCGACGACGAGAAGAACTGTCTCTTTCGCATGTGTCGGAACGTCACCGTGGACGGAATTCGCCAGAGCGGCTCCCGAAGGACAAGACACGCAATCATTGAAACCACACATTCCCCTTTCTATCTCAGTGAGGATCCAGACGCTCAACGATTCCAAGTAGCTCTAGAATCCGCTCTCAATCAATCAGCGAACAGTCGTCCACCTGAAACTTTGGCAGGAGTGGACCTTCGAAGAAATCGCCGCCCTAGAAGACATCTCAATCAATACCGCAGCCAGTCGATACCGCTATGTGAGAGATGAAAATTAATATATATAGGCATCGAGTGGTGCGATCTAGTTCATGTGAGTGAAGCCGTTCAAGTCATATATGTTAATTTTTCATTCTCACTATGCGATCGAGAAACCGCAAGCCCAACTCCAACCGCTCTACCAAGAGATCCAATGAAATCCGATTTCGAGAAGCAGCTAGCTGAGCAACCGCTCAAATGATCAGTCGACGGGCCCTCAAAGCCTACGCCTGGATTGTCACCTTGATTGTCTTGTTCTACGCCGTGGAAAACTGGCGAGGCGCACGCGCCTACATCAAGGCACAGCAAGAATACGAAGCCTCTGGCGGTACACTCGCCCTCAAAGATCTGATGCCGTCTTCCGTACCCGATGAAGACAACTTCTTTACGACTCCCGTCATGCGAACTGAAGTGCGCTAGATTTCTGGACCAGCCGATAAGCAACTGAGACGCTATGAAAATGAAAACCAGAAAACAATACACCGACGAGTTCAAGGCCCAGGCGGTCGCGCTCGCCAAACTGGGAAAGCCAGTTTCCGAAGTGGCCAAGGATCTCGAGATCCCCGCAGATCTTGT
>JBLHHN010000185.1:0-11608 GCA_047616785.1 Verrucomicrobiales bacterium | reverse complement strand
TACTCAGGATACCCGAGCTCTGGCGACTGCTCTTTCATCCGCGCCAACATCTCCCGAGCCTCCTTCACCCGCTCCCCTCCCGAGACCAAGCTCAAGCGTCGGAGGATCTCTTCATCATCCAACGTCGACCGGCTCTCCTCCGCATTCGGCACCTGCACCAGGAGATGAAAGTGGTTCGACATGCAGCACCAAGTGATCAACTCCACCCCGGCAAAGGCACAATGCGCCTCCAAGAACTCCCGAAACCTCTCCTTTACCACGCGGTCAAAGATGAAACGTCCCTCGATCACCCGTGACATCAGATGATGACAATTCGCCGCCGCCCCAGGATCTCCTGCGATTCTTGCTCTTCTCATTTGACCACTCTTTCACATGATCGTGTTGCTGTAAATAGTTTCTGTCCCCATTTTTTCTCCTCTTCGGATACGATCGAGCTACGGGAAGCTTTAATTTAGAGCAAGCCCATCAATCGTGCGCCGATCGTCATGATGCCGAGATCCACCAGCATATGACTCATCCACGCTCCAAGCAGCGACTGCTGCCGAGAGAAAAGCAGGCTCCACAAACCGCCACCGACGCCGACACACAATCCGAGGAATACCGCCATGCCGATGGAAAAGAACTGTGAAAGCACGACGATGTGATGGGAACTGAAGGCAAGGGCTGCGGCGACATGGGCGATCCAAGGGCGCGTGAGCAAACGAAGATTCCCGTAGACGAACCAACGCCAATAGACTTCCTCGATCAATGAATGCACCACGGAGAGAAACAAGGCAAATGCCAGGAAATGGTTCAGCACCCCCATCCCCTCGACTCGGGTCTTTATCAGCAGCGCCCCTTCACGGACAATGTCTCCAAGCGGGGTCTGCATTAACCCTGCCATTAAGACAAGAATGGCCAATCCAAGAGCCAACCCCATCACCGCGAATCGCGCCGTCGTTGGTTTTCCTTCCCAGAGCTTGAGTGTCATCCGCCCACCAAGCACAAGCCGCGTGGCCAAGATCGGCCACACAACTAGCAGAATCTTCATCAACGTGTAGAGTCCGTTTCCAACCGCGGTGCCAGGCAGCACGACGAAGTAGAGCCAGGACATCAGAAGAGGCACCACCATGGCAGGCAGTACGACCATCCAACGGTTACGATTGTTTGAAGATTCCATCAGAAGCAAATCATTCCCTACTCTGAAAGGATCTCCAATCGATCAGACAGATTTATCCATCGATCTGAGCGATGCTGCACTCAGCGAGTGCTTGCGAATGTGCAGATAATTCTCCACACCCTCCGGCGATTGCTCTTCTGTGATCCAAGCTTCTGATCGGATCACGCTCGGCACGAGTCCATGCAGTTCTGCGCTGCTGCGATAGATCAAATGCCATTCCAATAGATAGCTCATGAAATAACGGATAGGATTCGATGGGCTGAAGTTGCTCAGCACTATGCTGCCCCCGGGTGCCAGGAGATCAGAGTAGAGAGAAATCAACGGGACACAGACTTCCTCTGACAAGTAATCGAAAAGTCCCGCACAGTAGATCACGTCCAAAGAGCCCGGCGACAAACCCCACTCTCCATTCTGCCCAAGACTGTCATCTAACAATTGCTGCACATTCAAATGCAAGTAACGCACATCCAGACTGGATTGGTGTTTCTCACAGAGTTCGTTCAGATGCTCTTCACAATGCTCCAAGGTCAGCGAATTGAAATCCATGAGAGTGAAACGAGCACTCTCCAAGTTGAGCGCGCCTTGCCGAATGAGGTTCTGCACTTCACGCGCCGCACCGCATCCCACGCTGAGAATCGCCGTGGGCGCGCCCTCACGGTCGCGCAATTCTTTTGTCAATGTCTCAGTAAGAGGATCGACGCGGAAACGGTAGGCTTCACCTGCGGAAGTACCAATGATGCAGGCATTGAGCGTCTTGGCAAAGAGCGCCCCACCCAGGAAGGGGGCCTCTAACAACTGATTGAGCATGCGATAGTCTCCAGAGTATCCCAAAGGCTTCTCAAACACCCGCTGAATGAAAGGCGAACACACAAGAAACGGATGCAGATGCTTCTGCACGTAGGCCAAATACAAATCCACATCATCTGACGGCACCCAAAGCGCCACAGACTCGAACTCCTGAAAGAGCTCATCCAATGCAGGAAGCATGTCTCTCTCTACCAGAGCCTGAATCTCTTCTCGAAAAGCGCCTTGCTCGTCCAAGACAAGGTGGCGGAGCTCCATCTCAAGCAATTCCAAACGCTCTTGCCGCTCTTCAGGCAATGTTAGTATATCTGCAACCACCACCTTGAAGGTGTAGTCAATCTGCTTGAGGGCATGCCGAGTCCCTTGCATGTCTGGCATGAATCCCCCATGCCTGGACAACACTGTCTCTCGGTCATCCCCCGTGCTAAACCAGCCATGTCCTAACTCTATTTCTAGAATCGTCCCCACTCCGGTATTGAGAACATGCTTCACATCTCCCCTGCCACAGTAAGCCGTCCGAGTTCCCAGCACGATATGGCTATCTGTCAGAGCCATTCCAGCGTGAAACTCCACGCCTGGCGAATGCACTCGCCACATCACTTCTTGATCGTTGAGACGTAGAATCGTTCCCTACACTCTCTGCTCCCCTTCGAGCTTGAGCACAACATAGTTGCGCGCATCGAATTGAGACCGGGTTCAATCCTCCTCATTCAACATGTACCGCGCATTCAAAGTCTCCTGAGCACCATGTGGACCAGACATCACATGGCGACGACGTTGCCAACTCTGCTCTACTGATTTCCTAACACTGCGATGGAGCTCGAAGATATCGAATGGCGTCGTCATGAACTCGCTCGCTCCCAGACGCATGGCCTCGCGCGCTAGCTCGAGATCTGCATAGGCCGTGAGAAGAATGACCGAGACAAAAGGATCGATCTCGCGGAGTTCTTTCAATCCCTGGAGCCCATCTTTTCCAGGCATCCGAACGTCGAGAATCACCGAATCTGGCAGCTCTCGAACAAAGGCCTTCAGCCCTTCATCGACCGAATGGGACCCCACAACTCGAAAGCTGGGCTTCAGAATCATCCTCAGCGTGTCAATCTGGTGGGGCTCGTCATCGACGTCCAAGACAACCGGTAGAGCAGGCAAACGCAACTCTTTCGCAGACGTTTCCGACTGAGGCTCAGATTTGCGATGAACGCCTGCGGAGGTACCGGACATCGATCCAAAACAGACGGCGGCGTGGGATATTTAATCAAGCCGAAAATTTTTCCACGATAAGAATCTAACGATCCCTTTGCCTTACAGGGCGTAGGCATTCCCTTTAGCTCTCTGCCTTACATAACAATTCCACATAATTCTGAAAATTCGTAAAATTACTTAAAGCTATGAATATTAATGCATATTGATATCAAGCAATCCTTGGAAACCTGGATTTGCTGACAATCGAATAACTCTATGAGTGAATGGCCCGCAGCCGAGAACGACAAGAAATGCCTCCTTGTCATTGATGATGATCAGACTCTTCGAGACAGTCTGCGCATGATCCTGCAATCCAGTTTCCACGTTCTAACGGTTGAATCTGTCGACTCCGCCGCTGAACTTTTGAAAAGTGGACAGCCAGACGCGATCATTCTCGACCTGAACATGCCAGAGAAAGATGGGCTCCAAGGTCTGCGCGAGATTCACCCCAGCCATCCGGAGGTCCCCATTCTGATGCTGACCGGTTATGCCGATAACCAGACCATTGAAGAAGCCTTGAATCTCGGAGCGGCTGGAATCATGAGAAAGTCTTTTGAGCTGATCAATCTGGTCTCCCAAATCACGGAAATGACCAACCCAGCGGTGGTCCCATCTGCGACGATGATACGTTCAGCGTCTCACTGAGCCCCCAGGTCCAACATGGGTACCATTCCTAGACCTTCCTTGATCACGCCATCAGCATTATCCAGAACCTCGTTGCCGACCTGATCTAGCAAGCCACCCGCGTCCGGCCCAAGAACACCTGAAGCGACATTGAGCAATCCTCGGCCTGCTCCGATCGCAGTCTCTGGCACCACCTCAATGGTCCCCACCACCAGTGCCTGGCCTAACCGAGGGGTCAAATCTTCCGTCGGGGCTTCCACCGTCCCGCCGACACGCATCGTGGTCCACATATACCCCAATCGCTCTTGCTTGAAAACGCGTTTCTCCACGCCTGGCAACCACTTCAGGACATCACGCACCACGCCTACTTCCAAGACACCACTGAGAGGACGAGGCGACGTGTCATCAAAGGGATGTCCCACCGTCAGGCTCCCTGTCACTTGCAGCAAACCATCTGACCGGATGAAAAGTTTCTCTAACTGAATCTCATCCTCTTCGAGACGGATATCAGCCATGGCTTCATTCAGCACCAACCGCCGAAACCTTTCTGTCCGCGTGTAGTCCGCGAGCTTTTCCAATACGGGAAGCGCCATGAGAATCCCGTTCTTCAATCGCACCGTCCCCTTGTGCTTCAGAGCCTGCGTTTCGCGGTAGCTGCCTTTCGTTTCAATATCTGCCTGAATCGTCCCTAACAAGCGCTGCTTCCAATCCGCGCGCAGCACACGATCCGCTTTGAGCTGATCCAGGTGAGAGTGAAAGCTGAGAGCTCCGGATGCGAACTCCACATCCCCCGTCGTCGTGAGGATCGCATGATCTAGAACTTCGAAGCCAGCATCCGTGACAAAGAACTCCCCACCGCGCATGCGCGCATGCAAGCGATCCACCTTGACTGGCGATCGATCCCCTGCCGTGAACGAACCACCCCCACCACTGAGAGACCAGCCTTCATCACCTGACATAGGCGAAAGCGTCACGACCAAATTCTCTCCTTTCATGGTCAACGCCTCGCCTCGCATCTGATAGTCGACCTCGGCAATCTGGATCTGCCCGAGATCCACTTCCTGCGGGATCCAACGTGACCAGAATGGCTTGTTAGTCTCTGGTGCTGGCCCATTCACCGAAGGCGGCGATGGTTTGGCCCTCTCCGTCTGCCCGAGATTCAGTTGGAGCCGATTGATCGAGACTTGCTCCACTTCCCAAGCCTCACGTTTGAACGAACCAAAGTCGACGGTCGCTCGAATTCCCTGAGCATCGACCTTCTCCACCAACGTCTGTCCGCGCCCACGGAAGCTTTCCGAATAGACGGAAGCATCCGTCCAGGAGAACGGCGCAAACTCTCCGTCCACTTGGAGCAGACTGGAAACGCGCTGAGCGAGAAATTGGCGGAACGCGTCACTTCGGAGATAACGCTTCGCCCAAACCGTCGCCGAGATACCCGCGATGAGCACGGCAACGATCGCAACCAGAGGCACCACCCAAAGCCACTTGCGAGAACCTGACTGACGACGAGATCGACTGGAGCGAGACATAGATCACAATGATACAAGCGCTCCGTGCATGACTCAACCTGGGAAAATGCCCTTTGATCCGGGTTGCAAAGGCCTGCTGATCGTCAATCTATGCCTCATGCTAGAGCTCAAGGGCGTTTCTTTCTCTGCGACCAAAGACGGCGAGAATGTCGATCTCTTACATGAAATCTCTTTGGCTGTGCCGAAATCCCATTTCATGGCCATCGTCGGCCCGTCCGGATGCGGCAAAACGACTTTGCTCAAGGTCATGGCGGGCATCTTGGAAGAAAGCCAGGGCACCTTGCACTGGGAAGGCCGTGACCTCGCGGAAGACGCGGATCTCGCTCCGACAGAAGTGGGCTATGTCCCCCAGTTCAGTGTCGCCTACGATTTCCTCACGGTTGAAGAAAGTGTGAGATGCGCGGTGGAGTTGCGGGTCGCCACTTCCAATCAGGAGCATGTGGACAAGGTCACAGACATCGTGCTTGGGCAGACCGGTATTGAAGACATCGCTGATCGACGGGTGAAAGTGCTCAGTGGTGGTCAGAAACGACGGCTTGGCTTGGCCATGGAGCTGGTGAGCAATCCGCGTTTGTTGCTCTGTGATGAAGTGACCAGCGGGCTGGACCCTCGCAGTGAGAATGAGATCGTCCATCTCCTCCATGGGCTCTCCCAGATGGATGATCGGATGGTGATCAATGTCACCCACAGCCTTTCTAACATTGAACTATACGACTCTCTTCTCGTTCTCTACGAAGGTTGCGTCGTCTATCATGGACCGCCTGCGGACGTCGACCACTACTTCAGCGTCAAGCACACTGAAGACATCTACCTCGTGCTCGCGCAGAATGAGGTCTCTCATTGGCACGACTCCTGGCAGAATCATCGCGACGATTATTATGAACGAGCAGGATTCACATTCACTCAGGAAGACGCGGCTGTTGTTGAGCCTCCCCTTGGCGAAGACAGCCCCACGAACGTTGACGATGACCTGCGAACACTTGAGGATACGCTCAGTGATTCCAAAAGCCGAGTTCCCGGCGCTTGGAGTCAATTCGCCGTCTTGTTGAAAAGGCGCACCACCATCTTCTTTCGTGATCGCGCCCAGCTGCTCCTCCAACTCGCGCTGCTTTTCGGATTCCCCGCCCTGATCATTCTTTTCACGCCCGGTCTCTTCGATTCCGATCAAGGAATGGGCATCCCTCCCATGCCGAATCAACTCACGCCCACCGAGATCCTCGGATCCCCGAACATGGCGCAGGAGATGGCACGAGCGCAAGACGTCGTCGGCAAGCAGTTTAAGTTAGGTGTGCTACTTTCCGGGCTCGTGATGTTTCAGGTCATCCTTCTTTGCCTCATGGGGTCTAACAATGGAGCAAGAGAGATCGTCGCCGAGCGCGCCATCTTTGAGAAAGAGAAACTCGCCGGCCTGAGCCCTTTCAGTTACCTCCTCAGCAAGGTGGTCTTTCTCTGTTTCCTCTGTTTGGCGCAGAGCGCTTGGATGGCGGGCTTTGTCAATCACTTCACCGTCATGCCCGGAAGTCTCTTGCCGCAGTTCATTCTCCTCTTCCTGGTCAATGCCTCCATGACCACGATCTGCCTCGCGATCTCATCTCTTTCCCGATCCACCGAGCAGGCGTCGCTCCTAAGTGTGTATTTGGTAGGATTCCAACTCCCCCTCTCCAACGCAGTGCTTGCCTTGCCTGCTGTCGTCGCAACCCTGACACAACCGTTTATCGCAGCCTACTGGGGGTGGGCCGGTCAATTAGACCACATCATGAAGAACTCCGCCTACGATGTCGGGATCGAACGCGCCATCCCCACCGGTCTCAGCTCCTTTGAGATCTGTGTCGCCGCGCTCGCAGCGCACGTGGCCATCGGCATCTTTGCCACCTACATCGGCGTTCACAAACATCGCTGGGAGTAAGGTTGGCATGCCTGTTGCTAATCGGATAGGTTCCAGAGCAACCCGATGATTCTTCGAACCACCGCCTTACTAACTTGGCTTTTCATGGCCGCGATCGCTGTCGCAGGGGTCCAAATCAGCGAGTTTGTCGCCATCAACCATTCGGGCCTCCAAGATGAAGACGGCGATACCGAAGACTGGATCGAGATCACGAATACCAGCGAGAGCGACTGCGATCTCTCCGGCTGGCATCTCACCGATGACCCTGACATTCTTCAGAAATGGCCACTTCCAGCGGTCACCATGGCACCCGGAGAATTTCGGATCGTCATCGCTTCCGGCAAGAATCGTCCATGGCATACGAATTTCAAACTGAGTGGCGATGGCGAGTTTCTAGCCCTCACGAATGCCCAAGGGGAGATCATCGACGCCTTTGATCCAAATTTCACCAATCAGATCGCCGATCATTCCTATGGCCGAGATTCGGATGGCCAGTTCCGATATTGGCAGAGTCCCACGCCAGGAGACCCTAACATCGCCCCGCCAGCCGATGGCCCTTTACTTCTACCTGAGAACCCTACGCCAAACGTGCCTATGGCCGTCGAGCAAGAGGATTTCATGGTCTCCGTGAGGGCCTTGCCCAGCAGCAGCCCGCTGGAGTCCGTCCGTTGCTTCTCTCGCGTGATGTACGGAAGCGAAAGTCGCATCGCGCTTCACGATGACGGCGTGTTCCCTGACACTGTCGCTGGCGATCTCATTTATTCAGGATCCCTCACAGCAAAGACACTCTTCGGTTCCAGATGGGATGCGGGTGAAATGGTTCGCTGGCGATTCGAAGCCGAAGACCTCACAGGAAACCAAAGTCACTGGCCACCCGCCAGAGACGGGAATCAAGAACAACCTGACTACCTCGGAACCATCGTCACCAACCCAGAGGAATCCTCTGAGTTGCCCATGCTGCATTGGTTCACCGAAGAGCCAAACCGCGCCATCTCCGTCTCCGGCAGCCGAGCTTCGGCCTACTTTGCAGGTCGCTTTTATGACAATATCAGAGTGAATCGTAGAGGCCAATCCGGGGCCATCGGTTGGCCCAAGGCGAAGCTGAAATTTGATTTCAATGCGGGCCATCATTTCCTCGTCGATCCAGAAAGACGCTTAGTCGAGGAATTCAATCTTCAATCACACTTTGCCGATGCCTCCACCATGAGAGAGAGCATCGCCTTCCAGTTCTTCAACGATGCCGGCACCCCAGCGCCTCTCACCCAACACTGGCAGATTCACCTGAATGGCGACTACTACGGTCTCTTCTCCTACGTTGAACAAGTCGACGCTGATTTCCTGCTCCAGCAGGGCTTGGACGCTGACGGTGCCATGTACAAAGCCAACGGGTTCCCAGCCACCCTCGCCCGTGGTGCCACCCCATCACTCTATCAGAAAGAAACGCGCAGGGACGAGCCCTATGATGACCTCATCGAATTCACCGGCGGGATCAACGGCATCGGCGAGCTCACACGGAGCAATTACGTCATGGATCAAGTCAATCTTCCTGCCATGGTGAATGAGATCTCTTGCCAGGTCATCATCAAGAACGCCGACCGCCTAACAAAGAACTATTACATGTACCGTGATCCAAAGACGGATCTCTGGCAACGCATCCCCTGGGACATGGACGGAGCCTTCAGCACGAGCACTGGCTTGGACACAGAGAATTACGCAAGCCCGCTCTATGGCGATAGCGAGCACACCCAGGCTCCGAACCAGGCCATCTATCAGAACTTCCTTCTCGACGCCATCTTCGACTCGGACACGACAAGAGAAATGTACCTCCGTCGTCTGAGAACGCTCATCGACACCTATCTTTTAGAGGACTCCAACTACTTTGAGCCCAGACTCGATGAAACTCTAGCACGCATCGAAACAGAAGCCGCCCGCGATGCAAAGAAGTGGGGCCGGGGAAATGCCTCCGGCGATGTCCGAGCGATCAAGAATCTTCTCCCAAGGCGCCTCGAACAACTGCTAGTGACCTATGGCCCAACCGGCGAAGGCCTCGTACCTGAGAGCCAAACCCCGGGGCTCACCATCGACATCGGCGAGATCGATGTCCGACCGACAGACGGCGCTGAAGCAGAATTCATCGAGCTCCTCAATCCGAACAGCGAGGCCATCGATATCTCCCACTGGCAGCTTGAAGGCGCCGTGAACTTCACCTTCCCACCAGGAACCGTCATCCCCAAACGCGGCACCTTGTTTCAGAGAGATCGGCACAAACTCTATGTCGTGAAAGACATCCGCAGCTTCCGCACGCGAAGCCTCTCGCCTCGCGGTGGCCAGGGCCTCTTCATGGTCGGCAACTACAACGGGCGCTTATCGACACGTGGCGAGATCATCCGCGTGCTCAACGCCGGTGGCCAACTCATGGCAGAGAAAGCCTACGAAAGCCTCGAGCCTGAGAACCCACTCGCCAAAACTCTCGGCTCTCGCCCGATCGAACTCCGAATGATCGATGCGCAAAGAAACCTCGTCTATTGGCGAAACCGTGAGTCTCCCTACCAAATTCACATCGAGCTCTCCCAAGACCTCAAAGACTGGACCTCCTTCACGCCAGAAACGAGCCGCATCTTAGCCGAAGAATCACCCTTCGAACAAATCGCCGTTCCGCTAAAATCCAGCACTGAAGACCTATCCTACATCCGACTCCGTCTCGAACCGTGACTTTGGAACAATAGGCATGGGTTAGGATGTGATGTGATAGTGCCGGAGGCACGACCAGAAGGTAGCCGATAGTGCAGGGAAGTGGAACTACCGGAAATGTAAACGCACCACGCACATCGCCCTGGAGGGCGGGAGAAAGCACGATCAAACACGACAAGAGTGTCCTGTCTACGAAACACCATCGTTGTAGGCCTGCTCGTCCTCGCTCGGCTTCCAACAGCTTACCAAGCAGGCGCGACCATCTGAGCATCCAGTTTCTCCCTTTCCTCAACAAGCTCCTTAAGCACCCCAGCATGATCACCGGACACATCACGCTCCTCAGCGATGTCTCTCGTCAAATCATGTAAAGCCCACTCGGGTGATGCATCTCTGCCAGGATTCCGCTCGATCTTCCACCCGCCCCTTCGAGGCGTCGCGCGCTTGCCCATGCTCCAGTAGAAGGAACGCTCCGGAAGAGCGATGGTCTCAGAAGTAAGGTAGGGAAGAAGATCAATACCATCGCCGGGTTTCTTCTCACTCCCCGCTTCCGCCAATGCCCGAGTCATCGTGGCAATGTCCGTGCTGATGATGGGATCCTTGACCACGTTTCCCGCTGGCAACCTTCCAGGCCATTGCATGAGGAATGGCATGCGAATGCCTCCTTCCCAGAGACTTCCCTTCCCCCCACGAAGAGGGGCATTGCTTGAAGTGAGTTCTTTGGTAGGCCCTCCATTGTCGCTCAGGAAGATGACCAATGTGCTCTCTGTCAGGCCTGTTTTCTCGATCTTTGAAAGGACCCGCCCCACGCTGTCATCCAGCTGCGCCAGCATGGCAGCAAAGATTCGGCGATGAATGTCTTCAATGTGCGCGAACTTCTCCAGGTATCGATCTTCTGCCTGAAGCGGGCTGTGCACGGCATTGTAGGCCCAGACAGAGAAAGAATGGTTGCATCTGATGGCGATCGATGAAATCGCACGCTTCGCGCCCAAAGGCATCGGTGAGGTTCTCTTGCTCCAACACGGGCTAACTCAGGCGCACGATGGGATTGTCGGCGTCATAGTCAGGCTCATTGCCGCCCATGTGCGTGGTCCAAATGATACGTCCGTTAGGGGACGTCCATCGCCCTTGACCACCATCTGGAAGGGCCTTTCGCCGTAGCCACATGACCGTTTCTTCTCGATGAGGAGGGACAAAGTAGTGGCCTTCATGGGTGAACCCGAAGAATTCATCGAAGCCACGTCGGATCGGATTGTAAGTCGCCGTGCCACCCAGATGCCACTTGCCAACGAGGGCAGTCGCATAGCCAGCATTGCGCAAACTGCTAGCGACGGTTCGCTCTCCTTGGGGAAGACCGATGGCAGGGTCCATGTTAGGCGCGCCGATCGGATTGAACTCGAATCCAAAGCGAGTCTGGTAACGGCCCGTCATCAATGCCGCTCGCGACGCTGCACAGAAAGGTGCCGTGACGTAAGCGTCCGTGAACCGGATGCCTTTCGTCGCGATGGAATCCATGTGCGGCGTGGGAATGTCGCCACCCTGCCAAGACAGTTCTTGGTCAATGCCGTTGCTTTAAGAGAATCTTGGGGAAAGCGTGAGACTTGAGTTAGGCCAGCGCTCATGAAATCGGCTTGTAGGAATCTGCGTAGATTCGTGGCGGTCGAGGTTTTCGAGGGC
>JBLHHN010000184.1:0-11608 GCA_047616785.1 Verrucomicrobiales bacterium | reverse complement strand
AAAGCTTGCCGCTACGCGGATACATCTGTTCATTCAATTTCATCTTTACGCTTCCCGCAATCTCCCAAATCGATGTGCGCTAGGAGTATGAATCCAAGTAATCGTGAAAGGAACGGACGACAGAAATCCATTCCTCCAATGGGTGACAATGGATTTGTAGACATCACGTACATGGTAAATGTTATGCTTTTTCGTTCTCCAATTGCTCGCGACAGGAAGCCAGGTTGGCGCGTTGCTCGGATGGCATCTCTGGGTAGGCCATCTTCATGCCTTCTAACTGATCAAGGATGAGTCGGGAAACGATGAGGCGCATGTTCTTCTTATCATCTGCGGGGATGATATGCCATGGCGCGTGGGGTGCGGCCGTTTCTTGAATGGCTGTTTCATAGGCGTCCATGTAGGCATCCCAGTGGCCGCGCTCTTTGATGTCAGCGTCAGAGAATTTCCAGTTCTTATCGGGTTGATCGATGCGCTCAAGGAAACGGCGTTTCTGTTCGTCCTTTGAAACGTTGAGGAAGAACTTCATGATCACGGTGCCATTCTCAGAGAGGTAGCGTTCGAAATCGCGGATGGCGCGGTAACGGTCTTTCCAAAGCTGCTCCATGTCTTTGATGCATCCAGCAGGAAGTTTTTGATACTTGGTGACAATCTCAGGATGAACTTTGCACACGAGGACTTCTTCATAGTGCGACCGATTGAAGATTCCGATGGAGCCGCGTGGAGGCAAGGCATTGGTGGTGCGCCAGAGAAAGTCGTGTTCCAGTTCAAGCGAGCTCGGGCGTTTGAATGCGCTGACTTCGACGCCGTGTGGGTTCACGCCGCTCATGACGTGACGTATGGTGCCATCTTTTCCTGCGGCATCCATGGCTTGAAAGACTAACAAGACACTGTGCTTGTCGTGGGCGTACATCATGTTCTGAAGGTCATCGATCTCTTTGCGAAAATCCTTGAGCGCTTCCTTGTAGTCCTTCTTGCTATCGTAGAGATCTTTCTTCAGCTCATGGGTGTGATTCTTGAGCTGGAAATTGGATCCTTTGGTGATCTGATAGTCTTCGATCTTAATCTTGGTTTTCATGGTGGTGGGTGTGGTGGAGAAATGGCGCGAGGCGCTTGTTAGGACGACGGGCAGGATGCCTGCGCTACTTTAGGAGATAGAGAAATGGCGCTGGGGCGCTTGTTAAGACGACAGGCGGGATGCCTGTGCTACTTTATTTGGATGGTTCTGGGATGAGTTCGTAGGCTTGGTGCTTCTTGGGGAAGCGCTTGATCGCGAGCCAAGGCCAGGATTCGAAAGCCTGGGCGACGTGTTTGGCATTGAGGGGATCGTAGCGATCGGCGTGCCCATGAAGCAGATAGCGCAGGCGCAGTGGCTTCTCCTTGGTGAGTTCGATCGCTTGGGGGCGGTCAGTGACGCTCCCATCCAACCGTCCTCACGGATGTGCCAATGGGCGGGGAAGTTCGGATTCGTCGGATGGTCGAAGTCGGTGATGCCATTCCAGATGGACTCGCTTTCATCGGCCCGATTTGATTTCATGGGGCCGCTGTAGTCCCACCATCGCGCGTATTGGACGAAGCCCGTGGCCTCATCTTCGGCACCTTCGCTTTTGGTGAGCTTGCCGCCGCCGAAGTGGACGGACAGGTTCTTGGAAAGCCTTACGGCTAGGATGCCGAAATTGGAGGGGGCGATGGTGAGGGGGCATCTGCGGGGGGTGAAAAGTGATTAAAGCTCTAGTGGATACTCTTTATGGGGCATTGGTCGAAGGATGGCGGAGAGATCTTGAGTCATGAGTTCGCGCTCTTGGTCATTTCGTCAGTTTAGACGGACGGCCATGGCGGCGCGGTCATCGCCGTCTTCGTAACAATGCCAGGAGCTTTGTCGAATGGTGGCCTGACTATTGTTGGCCCAGAAATTGGTGTCCCCAAGTTTCTCATGAGCGAACCACACGGATTGATGATGATCATGATCTGGAGCGCCGGTATGCCCCATGCGGGTGAGAGGCGGGGTCGATGATGCGATAGAAGCAGGGACACGTGTGATCCTCCCGGAAATGGCAAGCCAGCTGTTCCTCGCCATCGACCAGGAAGCGCACGCTGTGACCCGGCTCGGGAACGAGTTGACACCGAGGAGGGATCTGAGGCATGTCTCTTTTCTAATGGCTGTCCTTGTGGGCGGCAATCCGAAATCATGAAAGCGTTCTTCTCAGTCTTGGTAGTGATGATGATAGGCCTGTTGCCCTTCGCGTGGGCTGATGAGGGTTCAGGTTCATCCCCAAACATCATCTTCGTTCTCGCGGATGATTTGGGTTATGGAGACGTGGGCTGTTTCGGGCAGAAGAAGATCCAGACGCCGTGTCTTGATCAGATGGCTGCGGAGGGGATGCGACTGACAAGTTTCTACGCGGGATCGACGGTGTGCGCGCCATCGCGCTGTGTGCTGATGACGGGGAAGCACGCGGGGCGTGCTCGGGTCCGAGGCAACGGATGGGGACCGCTGGCGCTGGAGGATGTGACGGCGGCAGAGATCTTGAAGGAGGCGGGTTATCGCACCGCGCTGTGTGGGAAATGGGGCATTGGTGAGGAAGGTACGACGGGTGTGCCTAACAAGCAGGGGTTTGATTTCTTCTATGGCTATCTGAATCAGCGCCATGCGCACAACTACTACCCGACCTTCCTCTGGCGGAATGACAAACGTGAGTCCTTGCCGAACGTTCCGGAAACGGAAGACAAGGTAGGTGGTGGATGGGCACGCGAAGCGCAGGCCTATTCGCATGACTTGATCATGGAGGAGAGCTTGAAATGGTTGGAGAAGGAATCGGGTAAACCCTTCTTCCTTTATCTGGCCCTGACGATCCCGCATGCGAACAATGAGAGAGGGCGCGGCCTGGGCGATGGGCAAGAGGTGCCGGACTACGGGATCTATGCAGAGAAGGATTGGTCCCGGCCTAACAAAGGTCAGGCCGCGATGATCACGCGCATGGATCGGGATATGGGGCAGCTTTTCGCCAAACTGAAAGAGCTTGGCGTGGATGAGAAGACCTTGGTCATCTTCAGCTCAGACAATGGGCATCATCGTGAGGGCGGGAACGATCCGGAATTCTTCGATGCCAATGGGCCGCTGCGCGGGATGAAGCGCGATCTCTATGAGGGCGGGATTCGCGTGCCGACGATCGCGCGTTGGCCGGGGAAGATCGCGAAAGGATCGAGTTCCGCTCGAGCTGGCTATTTCGGGGATTTCCTGGCCACGGTCTGTGAGCTGACTACGCAGAAACTTCCGCCAGAGACGCAATCGATCAGTCTTCTGCCGACATTGTTAGGCCAACTTGATGCCGAAGTGCCGCACGACTATCTTTACTGGGAGTTTCACGAACGGGAAGGGAAGCAGGCGGTGCGCTTTGGAAATTGGAAGGCCCTTCGTCAGCCCTTTGGGAATGGGCACGTCGAGCTCTATGATTTGTCGAAAGATCTTGGAGAGCGCACCAACATGGCAATCCAGCGTCCTGACCTGATTAAGAAGGCTACTGGGATGATGAATGAGGCGCATGTGTCACAACCTCGTCTGGAAAAGAAACGGCGTTGACCGATAGCGACAAGCCCCGGTAGGAATGCCGGAGATAAGCAAAGCAAGCAGAGCAGCCTGCGAGTTGGCGCCAAGCGCGAGCGATGCCCCACCCTACTTCAACTCGATCTGCACAGGGCAGTGATCGGATCCTAACACATGAGAAAGAATCGTCGATGACTTGACCTTCGTCTTCATCGCTTCGGACGTGAGCCAGTAGTCGAGGCGCCACCCGATGTTCCTTTCGCGGACGCCGAATCGGTAGCTCCACCAAGTGTAATGGTGCGGCTCTTGATTGAACTCCCGGAACGTGTCAATGAAGCCATGTTCCACCAGGGCGTCGAAATTCGCGCGCTCTTCATCGGTGAAGCCGGCGTTCTTGCGATTGGTCTTGGGATTGGCTAGATCGATTTCCTTGTGGGCGACATTGAGATCCCCGCAGAGCACCACGGGCTTGGTTTTTTCCAGATGCTTGAGGTAGCTGAGGAAATCTCGGTCCCATTCCTGCCGATAGTCCAAGCGCTTGAGGTCATTCTGAGAATTCGGCGTGTAGACCGTGACCAGGTAGAACTTGGGAAATTCCGCAGTGACTACGCGGCCTTCTTGATCGTGCGCATCGACCCCGATTCCGTTGACGGTCGAGAGCGGCTTCACGCGTGTGAGAATGGCTGTGCCAGAGTAGCCCTTCTTCAACGCCGGATTCCAGACGACTTCGTAGCCATTGGCCCAGCCCATGTCCTCGATCTGTTCGGGGTTGGCTTTGATCTCTTGCAAGCAAACGACATCTGGTGACGCCTCTTGTAAGAACTCGGCAAATCCTTTCTTGAGCACGGCACGCAGGCCATTGACGTTCCAAGAAATTAGTTTAGATGGATTGGCTTTGCGTGACATGGAGAGAGATGGGAGGGCTTAAAGGGAAATGTTTTCTTGGAGAAACCACGAGAAATTTCTTGGAAAGTGCTTGCATCACTAAGAATCCTTGTCATAACAATGCACATACAAGTGAGTAATAGAAGAAGTAACTGTTTGAACCTAAAATCGCCTTCTTCCATACATTTGTTTGGGGGAAGTGTCATCCTCTAATTCATGATTTCTGTAGAGAATTTATCGAAGCATTTCGGGCTTAAAGTGGCCGTAAACAACATCAGCTTTGAGCTTAAGAAGGGGGAGGTCTTAGGCTTCCTCGGGCCCAATGGTGCAGGCAAGTCCACCACCATGCGGATGATCACAGGTTACCTCCCGCCCACGGGAGGTGTGATCACCGTTGGTGGGGCTAACATTGTGGACTCACCCATCGCAGCTAAGGCTAAGATGGGCTATCTGCCGGAGAATGCGCCGCTGTATACGGAGCTGACCGTGCAAGGATTCCTCAATTTCATCGCCGAACTTCGCGGGCTTAGCGGAGCGGATCGCGACAAGGCGGTCAGTCGGTCCATGGACCTCTGCCACTTGCAGGCCGTGCGTCACCAGAGTGTGGACACGCTGTCGAAAGGATTCCGCCATCGCACCTGCTTTGCTCAAGCGCTGATTCACGATCCTGAAGTCCTCATCATGGATGAGCCGACGGATGGTCTGGATCCTAATCAGAAACACGAGGTGCGCGCTCTTATCCGCCGCATGGGTGAGGAGAAGGCGATCATCTTTTCCACGCACATTCTCGAAGAGGTGGAAGCGGCCTGCTCGCGAGCGATCATCATCAGCAATGGTCAAGTCGTGGCCAATGGCACGCCGGATCAGCTGAAGGCCAAGGCCAAGGATGCTGGGACGATCCGATTCCAGATTGCGGGCATCTCGGCGAGTTCGACGAAATCCGATCTCCAAGCGCTTCAAAGCATTGAATCGATGAACATCGATGTGGAAGAAGAGAACACGCTTCGTGGTGTGGTCATTCCCAAGTCGGGCCAATCGGCACGCGCATCGGAAGAGATCTTCAAATACGTTTCCTCGAAGAATGGCCTCATTCAGGAACTGGTCACGGCGGAAGGTCGTTTGGACGACATGTTCCGCGAACTCACTTCATCAGACACGGCAGCGTAGCCTGTTGGTGATTATTTTTAAAATTGGAAACGAAACAACGGTACATCAATGAATAGTAATTGGCGTCATATTTGGACCATCACGAAGAAGGAGCTGAAAAGTTATTTCAGCACGCCTTTGGCTTGGGTCTTGATCGTAGTCTTTCTCCTGCTCTCGCAGGGCTTTGCATTCCTCTTTGGAGGCTTGTTAGAGAGGCAGGATGCATCGCTCTCCGCATTCTTCCTCTATATACCTTGGATCTTCATGGTCTTCGCTCCGGCGGTGGGTATGAGGCTGTGGTCAGAAGAGCATCGCTTGGGAACCATGGAATTGCTCATGACCTTGCCCATTTCGGCTTGGCATGCCATCGTGGGGAAATTCCTCGCGGCTTCGGTGATTCTCTTCATCAGCTTGGCTCTGACATTCCCGGCGTGGATCACGATCAACTGGCTAGGTGATCCTGACAATGGCATCGTCTTTTCTGGATACATTGCGTCATTTCTCGTGGGGATCACTTTCCTCGCGGTGACGGGAGTGATCTCTGCTCTCACGCGTAGCATGGTGGTGAGCTTCATTGTCGCGCTCTTCATATGCATGGGCATGATCATGTCAGGATGGCCCAATATCACCTCCTTTCTTGATGGCCTTTCGGATGGGTGGATGGGGATCTTAGTTGATGATTTAGGGCAGCAGGTTTCCCAGCTAAGCGTGCTCACACATTACAACGAATTGACCAAAGGCATTGTGGTCAGCTCGGATCTTATCTTCTTCGCCAGCGTGATTGGTTTCTGTCTCTATCTGACTGCAGTCATTCTTAAAACCAAGCGGGCTTAACACATTCTCTAGCCTTCAATTTCTAACTGTCATGGATCAGAACAGAACTAGTAAGCTATTCTCTTGGGTGGGCGTCATTGTCGTCCTGCTCATCATTTTAGTGATTAATTTCCTCCTCGGTCTGAGCGTGTTTCGCGCTCGGCTCGATTTCACCCAGGACAAGCTCTACACGCTGTCCGAAGGGACGGTGAATATCGTCCAGGAACTCGATACCAAGGTCAATATCCGCTACTATCGCACTGAAGACAAAGATGTGCTCCCTGAGCCCATCCAAGTCTACATCCGCCGTGTCGAGGACATCCTCAATGAGTATAGAAAGCGGAGCAAAGGCAACGTCGAGGTTGAATTACTCAATCCCGAGCCTGACTCCGATGAGGAAGTGGCTGCCTTGCAGGATGGGGTGAATCGTAACTCGCTGAATCTTGTGGAGTCCTTCTACAACGGGATTGTGGTGCAGTGCTTGGATTCGAAGGTCGTCTTGCCTGCGCTGGATCCTCAGCAAGAAACACTTTTGGAGTATGAGCTGTCGCGAGCATTGGCAGACGTGACGCGTTCCAGCAAGCCGAAGATCGCTATCATGACAGACGAGCCAATCAATGGCGGTCCTGGCGGAGGCAATCCGATGAACCCTATGGGCGGAGGAGGTGGAGGTAGCCCACCTTGGTTTTTTCCGCAATTGTTAGAGCGTGACTATGACGTGGAGACCATCCCGTTGTCCACGGACGAGATAGAGGGTGATGTGGATCTTTTGTTAGTGGTTCATCCCAAGTCAATCAGCGAAAGTTCTGAGTATGCCATTGATCAATTTGTTCTACGTGGCGGTAAACTGATCGCCTTCGTGGATCCGAAGTTTTACTTCGGTCAGAGCGCGCCACCGAATCCAATGATGGGTCAGATGGGAGGAGGTAGTGAGCCTTCGACTTTCAAGAAACTCTTGCCAGCATGGGGGCTGACCTTTGGCGATTCTCAAGTCTTAGCCGACGTGGCTTATAAGACGCAACTACAGAGCGGTCAGGGCAAAGTGATTACGGAGCCACGCGTGCTCTCGATGAATAACGATGCTTTTAACGATGATGTTCCCGCGACAGGTTCTTTGCAGAACATGTTGATGTGGGAGGCAGGCGTATTCACGGGAACTCCAGCCGATGGCCTGAGCAAGACCACTCTCATTCATAGCTCAGTGAACAGTCAGTTGGTCATGCCTTCCCAGCAGTTTGATACCGATGGTGCTGAGCGGATCATGTCCAAGTTCAGCGCTGAAGGGAAGACTTACGACTTGGCGATCATGGTCAGTGGTAAATTCAAGACGGCCTTTCCGGATGGCCCGCCAGCGAAAGCTGAGGGTGGCGAAGATGAGGAAGGTGAAGAGAAAGAAGAAGAGCCCAAGGCAGATAAGGATCCATTGAAGGAGTCTGCATCTGACAACACGGTCGCCTTGATTGGCGATGTGGACATGCTTCATGATCAAGCTTTCCTCCGCCCAATGCGGAATCCTTTCACGGGTCAGGCCACACAAACCATGATCAATACGAACATGGTCCTCGTGCAGAACATGCTAGAGCAAATGGCGGGGAATGAGAATCTGATCAAGATTCGTAGCCGCACCGCAGCTCAACGCTCCTTCACCAAGCTCCGCGAGATGGATGAGGAAAGTGATAAGAAATTCCGTGATGCCGCGGAACAGGGCCAGAATGATGTGGATGCCGCACAACGTAAGCTATCTGAAATCGTGCAAAGTAAGGGCGAGAATATCAGTGTGCACAATCTCGATCCGGAAACGCAGAAAGCGCTCGACGACACTCGTGAGACATTGGCCTCTGCCAAAAAGAAGCTGCGGGGGATCAAGCTAGATAGCCGAAAAGACAAGGAGGCGCTGCTTGGTACTCTGAAAGGCGCTAACATTCTCATCGTGCCGATCATGGTCATTGTGCTTGGCATTCTCCTAGCCTTCATCCGTAAATCTAAGACAGCCGCGAAGTAAGTTATGAAACCGAAACAGCTCCTTATCCTAGTCGCCGTATTGGTCATCCTTGGCCTTATAGCCTTCTTTTCCAGCCGTTCTGGAGGCAGTAACATCAAGCCTGATACGGCTGCAATGCGCGGCCAGAAAGTGCTCGATGGTTGGCCTGTGAACGACATCGAATCTATTCAGGTCAAGACTCATGAAGGCGAGGTCAATCTCGCCAAGGTGAACAACGTATGGGTGGTCAACGATCGTAAAGATTACCCAGCGGATATTGTCAAGATCAGGACCATGCTGACCAAGCTATGGGAAACGCCAGTGGTCCAAGCCTTCGAAGCGGGGGCCTCTCAGAATGATCGTCTGAGTCTGCTAGAGCCGGATGCTACCGAAGGCGATGATGAGGAGAAAGCGACCAAGATCACTTTCAAAGGCAAAGGTGATTCTGAGATCGGTCATCTTCTGATTGGGAAAAACAACCCTCCGAAAACGTCCCCAGGTCAGAATCCCATGGCGGGTGGTGGCGGGAAGGCGAGTCGTTTCCTTCGAAGCTCGAAGAGCAGCGATCTGGTCTTGGAAGTGGCCAACAACTTTACTGAGAACTTGTCGGGATCAGGTTGGCCTAACGATTTCGGTGTGATCAATGGTGAGCCAGGCGGTTGGTTGAATAAGACAGACTTCATCAAGGTGACGAAGATCAAGAGTGTGGCTGTGAACTTCAAAGAAGGTGACAATGAGAGCTATTCTCTGAGCCGGGAGACTGATACTGGAGATTATGCGCTGGCCGGAGACCTTCCTGAAGGGAAGGTGCTTGATGGGAGCAAGGTGAGTAGTCTGAAGACGATCCTTGGCAGTGCTAGCTTCGAAGATCTTCTCACGGAAGAGAAAGCTAAGGAGATCGATGAAGCCACGGCCACGGAAGTGAAACTAGAGACCTTCGAGGGCTTCTCTTACAATATCTTCATCGGTAAGAAAGACGATGAGGAGAATCAGATTCCTATCAAGTTCACCGTGATGGCTGAATTCCCGAAGGAGCGCACCGTAGAAGAAGGTAAGGAAGAGACCGAAGAAGAGAAGAAGACTGCTGATGAAGCTTTTCAGAAGACGCTGAAAGAGAATGGCGAGAAATTGACCAAAGAGCAAGCGTTGGAAGGTCATTGGTTCGCACTCAGTAGCTACCGTGTGGATGCGCTGCTCAAGTCCCGTCTTGATCTTCTGAAGGACGAAGAGAAAGAAGCCCCACCGGCTTCGATCGCTAGGCCTGATCTTCCGCCAGCAGCGCCTGAGCTTCCACCTGGTCTGGGTATTCCCCCAACCACTTCTACTTCTCAGGCCGTGCCAGCCAAGCCCAAGATTGAGGCTGTTTCCAAGCCTGTGCGTGTCCCACCGATCTCATCGGGAGCCACCGCCACGACGCCACCGATTGAGATTCCTCGACCACCCGCGGCGCCGAAAGAAGAGCCTGCTGCGGATGCTGTTGAGGCGGCGAACGTAGTGAAAGATGCTGCCACCGAGGCGGTTGAGGCGGCGAAAGATTCCATCGTCACACCGGATGCCATCGTCACACCCGATGCCGCAATTCCAGCGGCGGAACCAGAAGGCGAATAAAGTAGGGCGGGCTTCCAGACTGCTCGCACTGGCTGTATGCCTGTGCTACAGAACATTCCTTTGTCTTACGTTCCCCAGTTCAATCGCCTGCCCACTGAGCGCTCTCCGCTCCTGAAGGAATTCGAGAGCTTGCTTGCGTCCAAGACTCGGGGAGAACTGGAGGGCATGGCCAAGGAGGCTCAGGTCAAGACGCGTCGGAATTTCGGCAAGACCATGCGTTTGTTCGCGCCCTTGTACTTGTCGAACGAATGCGTGAACAACTGCACCTACTGCGGGTTCTCGAGAGATAATCCCATCCTTCGAGTCACGCTGGATATCCCACAGATCGTTGCCGAAGCGCAGCATCTCGCAGAGTTAGGCTTTCGACATATTCTCCTGGTTGCCGGGGAACATCCCAAGTTTGTTTCCAACGGCTACCTGGAGAAATGCATCCGTGCGCTGAAGACTTTCATTCCCACCATTGCTCTCGAAGTGGGGCCGATGGAAGCCGATGAGTATGCGCGGATGGTGGATGCTGGTTGTGAAGGTCTCGTCGTCTATCAAGAGACCTATGACCGCGACACCTACGCCGAGCTCCACACCGCGGGGCCCAAGAAGCATTTCGATTGGCGCTTGGAGTGTCCCGAGCGTGCCTACGAAGGTGGTTTTCGCCGGATTGGTATCGGCGCGTTGTTCGGACTAGCAGACTGGCGCATCGAAGCGTTAGGCTTGGCCGCGCACTTGGAGTATCTCATGCGGACGTGTTGGAAAGCTTCCTACACCGTCAGTTTCCCACGGATGCGCCCTCATGCCGGCGAGTATCAGCCAAAGCACCAATTGGAGGATCCTGAGTTCGTGCAACTCATTGCCGCCTTTCGCCTCTGTTTCCCAGAGGTCGGCATCGTCTTGAGCACGCGTGAATCCGCCTCCCTCCGAGATGCTGTGGCTCCGTTAGGGATCACCTCCATGAGCGCGGGTAGCCACACCGAACCTGGGGGCTACACTGGTCAAGGCACCGATGACCTCCATCTCACAGTGCGTGGTCGCCGCGAAGAGCTCGAGGATTCCGGAGGTTGCGACCGCGCGACGGAACAATTCGGCATCGCCGATGAACGCTCGCCAGCAGAAGTCGCCACCATGCTGCGAGCGCAAGGCTTGGATCCCGTATGGAAAGATTGGGACGAAGCCATTCTCACACCTGCACAAGGGCAACTCCAAACAGCCTGACGCCATCATCATGACGTTGAAGCTGAATGGCGAGTCCCGAGACTTTGAAGAAACGGAGCTGACCTTGCCTGCTCTGCTGGATCAGTTAGGCTTTGGGGAATGCCCCGTGCTTGTCGAGTATAATGGCACCGCGCTCCATCAGCGTGAGCATGCTGAGACCATCGCCAAAGATGGGGATCAGTTAGAAATCATCCTCATCGTCGCGGGCGGGTAGGATAGGTCTATCCAACATGTTCTGAACGGAGGATTCTTGCGCAGTGACATCATGGCAACGTTTTCTCTGGAATAGATCTTCTGGCTCAAGGCGGATTCATAGTCCTAGCGCACAAATGAAGCAGGCAGAGGCGCGGATGTGTGTTAAAGCATCATTCAACTTCGAAACCAAACAATGCCAAGCACCTACCGACGCCTCTGCCAAGAAGACCGAT
>JBLHHN010000183.1:0-11624 GCA_047616785.1 Verrucomicrobiales bacterium | reverse complement strand
CCCACTCGCCCCCGGGACACCCATGCCAGCCACTCTGGAAATCTCCCAGCCACCACAGCTGGGAGCTAGTCTGCAACGAGATCCGACCAATTTACTTGTCACTATCACTAGTTAAAAAACTGAAGTCTCCCAAAAATCCTTTTCGGATACGATCTAGCTGGGGCGCGTCAGATTTCGAGTTCATCGAACTTCACAATCGAAACGACAGCGCTCTCGATATAAGCGGTGCGGAGTTCACGGATGGGATCACTTTCACCTTTCCAGCTCGAAGCACACTCAGCGCTGGGGCCTATGGCGTGGTGGTGAGCAATCCGGAGGCCTTTCAAGCACGCTATGGGACGAGCCTTCCTATTCTTGGCGTCTACACGGGTCGGCTCAGCAACGATGGCGAGGCCATTCAACTTCTCGATGCCGTCGGTGAGAACGTGTTGGAGTTCACTTACAAGACATCTGGTACCCGCCCACCGATGGCCGTGGCCATTCTCTAGCCTTTCGCGATGACGCCCTCGCATTTGATCAATGGGACGCCATTCAGAACTGGGCGACAAGTGGCAGTATCTACGGGACTCCCGCAATGCTTGAAACGAGCTTTTCGATGACTCTTGGTGAATGGGTGAGGGACCAATTCACAACAATTGAACAAGCCGATCCGCTCGTCTCGGATGTCCAAGCAGACCCTGATGGAGACCGGCTCGTCAATCTCATCGAATATGGGCTCGGCCTCACTCCCGAGACTTACAATGATGCTCCGGAAGGACGCATCGGCTCAGAAGCTGGCATGGACTACCTCGCCCTGCGCTACACGCGCATCACAAGCGCGGCCGACCTCACATTCATCGTAGAGACGGGGAACGACCTCACGGGTTGGGTGGAAACCACCATTCAGATCGGGCCGATCATCGATCATGAGAATGGCACAGAGACATTGGTGATCCCTGATACGCAACCCATTCAAACGGCGAGTCTCGAGAGACGCTTCATGCGATTGCGTATTCGTCAGGATTCGTAAGCCAGCGCTGTCCGCAAGCGGCTTGATGTTTCCATCAGCCGCCTGAAGACAAGCTGGACTACGGTAGGCTGATACTATTTCTCGACTCCGCGGTAGTATCCTGAGGCTTTGCCGATGCGGGCAACATCCGTATCCTCGAAATTGATCTCCCCTTGCAAACCAACTTCAACGGCTTGCCAAGTCTGGAGGTCTTCCGAGTATTCAATGTCATAGGTCTTGCCAGTTTCACCCGTGAATGAAACCCCGATGCCATTCGGACCCGAGATGATGACGATGCCAGGATTGTCCGATGGACCAGGTGGGTCCACAATGACATCACCACCGATGAGCGTCGTACGCCCTACGAGATACGCTTGATCGACAGCAGCCGCGTGGATCTTAGCTTCATCGATCAATCCGGAGTATTGCAACCCGTTCGCCGGACTCTCAAAGTTGCCAAAGTTCATCGCACCGTCTCCCGCGATCACCTCCTGGTAGGGCGTCTCGCCCACTTTCTCGCCATTGAGCCATGCTGTGATGGTGCCACTAGCAGCATTACCGACAAAGGCCACGTGCGACCATTCTTCCAAGGGCACTTCCATGGTCGTATTGCTATTAATGATATTGTCAGCGTCGTTGATAAACAGATCGAGTCCGTTCTCAACATCAACAGCACCGGTGCTGCGGAAAGAGGTGTGCCAATGTTCACCGCCATCACCCCACTTCGTCCAGAAACGATCCCATTCTCCCGCATTGTCCGCATCCGGCCAAACAAACGCCTCCAGCGTCCAGTTCACCGCCAAGTCAAGATCATCAGAATCCTCAGCGCGCAGCCGTTGCAAACCATCGGCCGTGATTTTAACAGCCTGACCCACAACTCCAGGGACGTACTCGGGATCCCCTGTTGGCGTCAAGTTGTCCTCCACTGTTCCCTCACTGACATCATTCAAGTCGCCTTCAAACGACCATTGAGACACAATCGCTAGGGGCGGTTCACCATCAATTGACTGAATGAACTGCAACGAAACGCCACTGAGAATGGCATTGCCGTCCTGAAAGCCTGCATCGGTGCCGTTCAGCTCGATGACAAGATCACCCGCTTCACTCTGGTTGAACTCATAGATGAGGTAGGCTCCGGAGGCTCCACTATAGTCGGCTTCTTGAAATGCGTTCGGGCTGAACGGTTCGACAATATCTTCGCCATCGACCTTGATGAAGAATCCACGATCACAGCATTTCTCACCGAAGATCATCTGCAAGCGGTAGGCGCCGCGATCCACATCTTTAAGCGTCACGAAGACGCCTTCCGGTTGGCCGGACCAACGGATTCCGCTCGCGACTTTAGCGAGTCCTTGTCCGTCGGGGCTATCGCCAAAGTTGTTAGCCGCGTCCCAATCTTCGATGTGATTCTGTGCGACAATTTCGATATTGTCAGGTGCAGGCGTATCCCTAAGGAAGAGGATATCACCCACCTGAACGTCTTCCTCGGTTTCGCCCACATTGACAGCGTGGGTGAACGAACCCTCGATCGTCAGATCACCTAAGGTGTCTTCGGCGAGTTTCCCAGTGGCCACACGGATGGGGATTGGCCCACCCGCTTGGTTGCCAGGGCTATTGGGATCGAGCGGATCAAAGTTGTTCGCCACTTCGAAGGCATCACCAAATTTATCCCCATCGGTGTCGCGCTTTGTTGGATCTGTTCCCAGCTCGGCCTCGCGTCCGTTGGTGAGGCCATCGCGATCATTGTCACCGTCCGAGAAGTCGTTAGGATCGTTACCATTGGCAAGCTCAACAGCATCTTCAAAGCCGTCTGCATCCGAGTCGACCTCTAACGGATTCGTCATATGCACATCAACCTCGATAAGGTCATCCAGCCCATCGCCATCCGTATCGGTATTCAGTGGGTCCGTGCCGAGCTCTGATTCACGACTATCAATCAAGCCATCACCGTCACTATCGATCGGCGCATTGTCTCCAATGGGAAGAGCGAGCCCAGGATTCGCGTTCAATTGTGCCACATCATCCGAGGAGATAGCCCGATTGTAGACCTGCACATCATCGATCACCCCATCAAGCTGTAGCCCGCCATTGTAGGAACCAAACTGAAGCGCCAGGCTCTTATCGTCCATCAAGTTGAGCGGATCTGCTTGAGTGGCCACGGCGACGCCATCGACATAGAGCGTCACACTGCGCGCCCCCACGGTGTTGTCATGAACCGCGACAATGTGATGGGCTTGTCCTGCTGTCAGGACATCCGCCGCCACAAATTCAGGAGCCTCGCCAGCTTCTTCTGGCAACCAGCCTAACGAACCACCAATGGCCAGGATCGCAAAAGCGGGCGTCTCGTTATTCCCCTTGGCAAAGACCGTTCCCGGCCCAGCCCCGAAACTGTCTAACTGAAGCCACATGGAAATACTGAAGTTCTCCAGAGCATCAAAGCTCCCGCCCGGGATGGACAATTCACCGCCTCCACCAACTTGCAAGGCCGTGCCTCCGCCAGGACCTGGATCCACGCCGAGTTCAGCCGTTCCTGCAGGGGTTAAGACAGCCCCGTTGTTGCCATTTCCAGAAATATCGCTCACCTCAAGAACTCCAGCGACCTCATCAAGAGGCAAGTGTGAGACGGGGCCCAGGCGATTGATCACACTAGCGGACAACTCAATGATATGGGTCGCCTCTGTCTGATCGTTGCTTGTGATGGTCATGGTTGCCGTGAAGGCACCGGTTCGAGCCTGCGGATCGAAGCTGAGATCAATGAAAGTCGTCGGCTCTGGATCGCCTTCCACGCGTGTGTCTGGCGGGATAGTTATTGGAAACTCATTCAGGACCGTGAAATGGGCCATGTCCGCTCCTGAAATCTCCACGCCCGTGATCACGAGGTCTTTGGTGGGGCCGCTATTTCGAACCCGGACTTGGGTCACCGTTGCCGGGGTAGAAGCGACCTGGCCTAACTTCGTCGCGGATCCTGCCAGAACGTTCGGATCGTCATCACTGGTATTGACCTCATGCACGACCAGGGCCTGAAGGATCGGATTATTGTCCCCGCCTAGCTGATCTTGTCCTCCGATGTGCTGCTGCATGATGATATTAATCTGTCCATCATTGTTGGCTTCAAACTCGCCCACGTAGACGAAGGAGTTCTCTGGACTCCACACATCTGGGTCTTCATTGGTACCCTCAGAAGTGAAGTCATCCACGGCGAGAACATCATTGACCGAGATGTCCCAATGGCGATCGCGGTCGCCTCCTTCATTGACAAGAATTTGGAGTTCGTAGAGCCCCCCATTCGCCAGCCCAGAAATGTCCATAGTCACAGGGCTAGGCGCTGCTGACCAGCGGATGTCTTCCATGATCGCAGAGAGATTGTTTGCGGAATCTCCATCACCTCCCGTGAACGTTGGTGGGGCTGCCCAGCCATCGATGAAGTTGGTGGATTCCAAATCCACCGTGACGCCGTCGCGCTCCACTTTACCAATGGTATCTGTATCGGTCTTATCCGTCTGGAAAAGCACGCCGTTGACTTCACGGTCTTCATTGCCATAGGCGTCCACCGCGACGACCACCGAAGCTGGATCGAGATGAAGATCATCCGGACTGAGGATTTGTAAGATCTTGCCATTCCCATCGTCCGCATTGAGGACCATGGTTTCTGCAACGAGTGAGTGGGTTGAGGTCAGCGTGATGATCACTGGGATCAGCCCGTTAATGATAGAGAGGCGAAACTTCATGAATGAGTAAGGTTTTCGTGGTGTGGTAGTCCGATTCTTGAATCCAACGATGCAGTTAATCCAATTGGGGTCTGCTGTGTCAACTCCCAAACCCGCAGAGACTTTCGCAACCCTATCTCTAATTTCTAATTAGTTGATTCTACGATCTTCAGGACGCCTCCTTGGGGCAGTCCTTCCACCTTCTGAGTGCCACCTGAAGGCCAGCGCACCTCGATGCCTTTCAGCTTCTCGCCGTTCGCGAGGCCATAGTACAAGGGCAACACACTGTGGGAAAGATACCCGGAGACGCCGTCATTCACCTTGGTGTAGGTGTGTGAATCCGTCGTCACTTGAACCACCGCACCCAGTCCGTCACGATTGGACTGGGTTCCTTGCAAAGTGATCTTCAAGAATCGAACATCTCTTTTCGCCGTGAGGTTGCTCACGAGAACCATCGGAATGTCGTTGAATTCATTGGTGACAATGTCAAGGTCGCCGTCGTTCTCGAGATCGAACACGGCCGAGCTTCGGCTGCCCAATGCCGCCCAGACTTCGACTGGGCTCGTCAGGTGATGCGCTTTTACAAGAGCATGATCCTTGTCGGCCCCCTTGGGATCAAGGGTGAACCATGGTTTGGCGGTCCGACCCTCGCGTCGCGGTTCCACACCGAGAATAAACTCGCTATCCAAGAAGGCCTTCCCCTGATTGTTCAGGAGCAGACTGTTAACCGCATAACGGAATGGGAAATTCATGCTCGCGGTGATAAACACATCATCCCAACCGTCCGCATTCATGTCGCCGACGGACAATCCCCAGGGCCAATAGTTCTCCGTGCCTAACTGATCCGAGACCTCTTCAAATACGCCTGCTCCTCTCCCGCGAAACAACGTGTTGCCGAAGATACTCTCCCCTTTCTTCCCGACCATGGATTCCGGCCACAGCATCTCGGACTTGAGCTTTTCATGGTTCGGTCCAAGGTGCTGGCTCATGTCTGAATGCATGTCCGTGATGAAGAGATCCATCACACTATCATTATCGTAGTCAAACAACTTGATCCCCATCGCTCCCCATGACGTGACGGGAAAGACTTCCCGGCTTCGGCGCTTGAAGCTCTTTCCACTGACGTTCTCATAATACTCGTCTGGGCCCTGCATATTGAGGACATAGAGATCCATCCAGCCATCTCTGTTGCCATCGATCGGGCTGGCATCACCCGTCCAGCTCACATCGTTCAAGCCCATAGAGGCAGACACTTCTTCGAAACGATTTTTCCCGACGTTGTGATAGAGCAGACTCCTTTCATTGCGCTCTTCCGGTTTCAAATGACCGGCGAAGGCATCATCGACTCCTTTAAAATAGCCGCCCCTACCTGTTTCGTCAGGGTTGGAGTAGACGCCGACGTTGCAGACAAAGAGATCGAGAAGCCCATCCCGATCATAGTCAAAAAAGATGCCACCGGAGGAATGCCCAACGTGACCCAGACCAGCCATTTCCGTCTTGTCGGTGAATATGCCAGCGCCATCGTTCTCGAAGAAGTGATTCCCACCTCGCACAGTGGTGACGAAGAGATCCGGATCCCCATCATTGTCCGTGTCGGCGAATGACGCAGTCACGCTGATCTTCGTTGCCATGGCGACGTCCGCCGTGGTGATTTCTTCGAACTTGCCGCCACCAAGATTTCGCCACAAGGCATTCGAGCCTAACTGGGTCGTGAAGTAGATATCGATCAAGTCATCACCATTCACATCAGCCACTGCGATGCCGTTGCCATGATCATAGTGCACGGCCTTGTGGAACTTACCCGCGTCATCGACAACCTTGTTTTCAAAGGTGATGCCACTCTTCAGCACCTCATCCGTGAAACGGAAGTCATGATAGATCTCAAATGAACCGGCTGAGGCCAGCTGCAGCTGTTGGCGGGCATTGATCCACGCGGGTTTCATCACCTCTTCTGGGAAGGGAAATTGCGGAAGGTTCTCTTCCGCGCGAAGGAGACTGCCGATCAATAAGAGCGCGAGAGTCGCGTGGAACAGAGACTCTAAGCTAGGAAATGTCTTCAACTGGTGATTCAATGTTCTGAGGTCCGATATGCTAACAATGATACGCTTCCAAGTGTGTTCGCTCATCATGGCGAACGCAATCATTCTGTTTCTTGCCGCTTGTGGCGAGCCTGAACAAACACGGGTTATCACGAATGATACCATTCCGTCTCGAGAAATGGCGCCGCAAGCTCCCTTGATTTCCCTCAATTCCATTGGCCTTGATCCAGCATCAGACGACGAAGATGCTTGGCCTACGGAAGTCTTCACGGAAGAGGCGGGCCTGCAATTGAAGCGCCTTTCAGCGTTCTTCGCTGAACCAAGCTCCTCCTCAGCTCGAGCTCTGTTCACCGAAGACGTGACTTTTGAGGCGTTCCGTCCGTCGAACTTGGCCACCGTGTTCGAAGACGAGCGCTTCCTCATCAGACGCAGCGTAGAGAATGCTGAACAACAGCAATCAGGCATCGTTGCTCTCCAGTCAGCAGTCGAAGGTTTCGGCTCGCTCCGGTCAGAGTTCAAGATCCACGATGTCCAAGCTGAGGCAAACTCGATCAAGACAAAGATTGCGGTGATCTTGTCTGGTCAGGACGGCTCTGGGCAAGTGCAAGATTCTAGCACATGGACATGCGGATGGACAAAGGAACACCCGCCCTTGCTAAGATCAATTCAAGTCGGCGACTATCAGTCGAGCCTGGCCAAGGGCGAAATGTCATTCAACGACTGTACCGAAGCTGTGTTTGAGGGCGTGCCAGCGTATGACGATCAGTTAGCCTTCAGCATCGATCATTGGGCCGCACGGATAGAGTCGGTCTTCGGTCTCAACATCTCTGGTTGGGAAGGGCTTGCTCTGGGCGACGTCAATGGCGATGGACTCGATGATGTCTACGTTTGCCAACCTGGCGGCTTACCCAATCGGTTATTCATTCAGAAGGCCGATGGCACGGTGTTCGATGCCTCGTCGTTCGCCGGGGTGAATTGGAGGATCCAGTCGCAGTCGGCTTTGTTCGTGGATCTTGATAACGACGGCGATCAAGACCTCGCCATTGCCACCACGCTTGGGGTCATCATCATGGCCAATGACGGCCGCGGCACCTTCGCGGTCAAAGCAAGTCCCCTGATTCCCCATGCCGCCCCCATGGCGCTCAGCAGTGCCGACTTCGATCTCGACGGCGATCTGGATCTCTACGCGACTTGCTACTCGCCACGCCGAGTCAACTCGAACTCGGCGATCCTCGGCCGCCCCATGCCCTATCATGATGCCAACAATGGCGGCCGTAACGTTCTGTTTCGGAATGACCGTGGATGGAAATTCACCAATGCCACACTCGAAGTCGGCCTCGACTCTAACAATCGCCGATTTAGTTTCGCCGCCTCATGGGAAGACTACGACAACGATGGGGATCCCGATCTCTACGTCGCCAATGACTACGGTCGGAACAATCTCTATCGGAATGATCGGACCGTTGATGGCGCGCACACCTTCACTGATATCGCCAAAGAAGCTGGCGTGGAAGACATTTCTGCCGGAATGTCCGTTTCCTGGGGAGACTACAATCTGGATGGGTGGATGGACCTCTATGTGAGTAACATGTGGTCTTCTGCAGGCAATCGAGTGACGTTTCAACGCCAGTTCCAATCGGGTGCAAATGTGCAGACCCTCACAGACATGCAACGACATGCGCGGGGAAACTCGCTCTTCATGAATGCTGGCGATGGGACTTTCCAGGATGTGAGTGTCGCGCAAGGCGTCACCATGGGGCGTTGGGCCTGGGGGTCTCGCTTTGTCGACCTCAACACCGACGGGTATGACGACATCCTCGTGGCCAATGGCTTCATCACGCAGCCGGATGACACCGGTGACTTGTGAAGTTTCTATTGGCGCCAGGTCGTGGCGCATTCTCCCCTCAACGCAGGCCAACTCCAGCAAGGCGAAGACTACATCGCCAACTGGGACGCGCTTGGCGCGATGATCACGCGTGGCCGCTCATTTAGCGGCCGCGAACGTCACGTCGCTTTCTTGAATACTCAAGGCAAGCCGTTCGTCAAAGTTTCAGCGACGACTGGACTTGATTTCATCGATGATGGACGCGCCCTCGCCGTCACAGATTGGGATGGTGATGGCGATCTTGATCTTTGGATGACCCAACGCAACGGACCCCGTGTTCGTTTTGTTAGGAATGATGTGATCAAGGATCCTAACTTCATCTCCGCAAGTCTCGAAGGGGTCTCCTGCAACCGCGATGCTATCGGTGCCCGCGTCATTCTCACCACTTCAGCAGAAAGAACACTCACCCGAACCGTCCGCGCCGGTGACAGTTTCTTGAGCCAATCCAGCAAGTCCCTTCACTTCGGGCTCTTATCCCATGAGTCCATTCAAACGATGGTCGTCGCCTGGCCCGGCATAGACACGCCCGAGACTTTCGCCATTCCTCAAACCAATCACCACTACGCTCTGAAACAGGGCTCCGGAGTCGCGGCACCGCGGAATCGGAAGGCAACGTCTCATCCATCACTCACGCCTTCCATTCCTAACGAATCGCCCTCAAGCGAGAATGTGCGCCATGTCCTCATTCATCGCCCTGACGCACCTACATTGAAGTATGTGAGTTTCGCCGGCGAGATCGAATCCTTTGAACCCGAATCATCACAAGGTCCTGTGTTGATCAATCTGTGGGCCACTTGGTGCGCGCCGTGCGTCCAGGAACTCGCAGAGTTTACCGAAACGCACGATGCCTTCGTCGAGAAGAACGTGAAGATCCTCGCGCTCAGTGTGGAAGCCATCACCGAGGACGGCACGAAACCCGACCTCTCGGATGCCAAAGCCTTTGTCGCTAGTGCAAAGATCCCATTCCAACTCGGCATCATCGATGCGACCACCGCGCAGATCCTCACACTCGCTCGTCACCGGACCGTCACCCGCCACCGTCCACTTCCGCTGCCTTCCAGCTTCCTCATTGATCGCCATGGAAAGATTGGCGTGATCTACGAAGGCCCGGTCTCTTCGGATCAGTTGCTCAAGGACATCGATCTGCTAGAGGCTTCTCCCAAAGCCATCGAAACCGCCTCCTTCCCATTTCCCGGCCGGGATGGGATCAAACTGTTCCCTCTCACGAAACTATCATTCGCTCAGGCGTATCAATCCGGGGGCTATATCGACGACGCTCGCCAAGCGATTCAAGATCATTTGGAAAGAGCCACCCTTCAGGAGCTCTACTTCCTCGGCACCCTAAAGCAATCACAATCGCAATGGTCTGAGGCAGCCGCCTCCTATGCGAAGGTGCTCGAGATGGCGCCTGACAAACCCACGAGTCGCATTCCATTGGCCGTCGCTCTCTGGCAATCTGGCAGACAAGATGAAGCCAAAGCACAATTCGCCGAAGCCAGCGAACAGGCCGCCCATCTACCTTCCCTCTGGACCGACCTCGGACGCGCGTCTTTGCAGATCAATCAACCCGAAGAGGCCCTTCGTTACTTCAGGAAGACGCAGAATCAGCATCACATCGCGGCTGCACTCATCAAGTCTGGGCAGCCCGAAGAAGGGATCGCCCTCTACGAATCCCTGCTCAAGAAGAACCCAGAAGATCATCAAACAGCGAACAAACTCGCCTGGATCTTGGCCACCCACGACCAAACCCACTTGCGCAACCCCCAGCGAGCCCTCGAGCTAGCCGGGCATCTCGGAACGATCACAGACCACCGAGACCCTCGCGTTCTCAAAACACTCGCTGCCGCCCATGCCAGCGCAGGCTCGTTCGAAGACGCCTTACGCTACGCCGCCAGCGGGCGCAGAATGGCCCGCGCTACTGGCATGACCACCTTGGTTTCGGAACTCACCGATCAGATCAAGTCTTATCAGTGAAGTCTATACATCGCTATCATCACGATCCCGCCGCTTCAAACTGGGCCCGAACACCGATCAGACTTTGAATCGGCTTCAAGCCTAACAAAGCGCAGACGCCTGCCCCGAGAGTGAGATAAGCGCCTGTCTTGCTCGCCCTTTTCCAATAGAGCCCGGCTAACAAGACCGCAAACGCGCCCGTGAAATAGATGGCCCTGGACACCGCCATGTAATCCCATAGGTCCTGACTGAGTTCAAACCACATGCTCCAGACCAGGAGAAAACCCGCGATGACAAAGAGAAACACCCGCGTGATGCGCAGACGCATCTTCTGACTGAGCTTTCCACCCGTGCAGGGATTCACCACATCCTCCGCCAGCACCGAAGCCCAACAAAGAAGGTAGGTATCATGTGTGGATATGAAAACAGCGATCATGCCCGCCCCGACCAAGCCGATCAAACCCGCCGGCAAGAGCTGGCTTAGGAAAACCGGTATGGCACGAAGCGACTCGCTTTGAATGATCGTGCCATCACCATGAAAGAACAAGGCACGCGCGCCCTCGTCATTCCACAAATAAGTCAGAGCGCAGATCCCGATGAATTGCGGGATGAGAAACCGCACCATGAAGCCGAGCGAAGACAGGTTTGACCGGCAAATAATGTGGTGGCTATGGTGTTCGATAGAACAAGCATGACTATAGGCTGTGCTCTGTGGTAATTATATGAAAGATGCTTAGGCATGACAGCCGAGGTCTTACATAACGACGACGAGACGATGACCATCAAGGTGACGGTTAAGAAAAGTGCCGCCTTTCTTGAGTGTGAAGAGAATATCGAGGACGCCCTGAATGAGGCGGGAAGTCTTGCTACAGAGCAATGCCTCGAGGATTCTGATAGTGATGGTAGTCCGATAACTCTGGACAGTGAGTAGTTCTATCTCGGGGATTCAAGCGGCGAATCGCTCTCCGTCAGCCCGTGTGAAGTCTATTCTGTCGAGGATGAATTTTCGGAATGGAGCCGCTATGACGCTACGATGCAGAAATTCAGCAAGC
>JBLHHN010000182.1:0-11658 GCA_047616785.1 Verrucomicrobiales bacterium | reverse complement strand
TCGATTTTCGTAGCGCTAGAGTCGGCAAGTGACTCCCGATTTTCTGATGGCAACTCATTCTTAGATGTTCCAAAAACTTCTTTCCCTCTTGAGCTCTTCAGAGTGGATCGTGAGGTTTGAGAAGGGATCACCAACCATCGAGAAAGGCACCTTCCCACCGAAGTTTGTCTCGGAGTGCGCTGATCTTCTTGCGGAGGCTGGCGTGAAGAACCCAAACTAAGACTCCGTTTGGGCCTCTCCGACCATTTGAGCGCTGAAAGATCATAGAATGACAGGCCATTCGCTGCCTTCTGCTTCGTGATGGTGTGTTGTCCATTGCTGATCGGGATCCGCGCACACCTTCATCACTTCGAGCGCTGCTATGAGGACCTTCAGGGGCTGGACAGTAGAGTTTCAGTAGTCCCATCCATCCGTCACTGCGAAATGAGTGGCATTTGGACTGACGATGGACATGCTATCTCTCGTCAGACTTCATCATGGCGACGCCTACTATCTTTATCGGGCTTGGGACGACGGGTTTACGTGTTCTCGAGGATTTGCAGCGGTTCTATTACGGGACCTATGGGCGGAATAAGCCTGATCACGTGGAAATGATCTTCACGGAGACGGACACGGCGGTGGAACGGCATCCGACGCCGGCGGGAGATTCCATCCATGCGGTCTACACGCCGTTGGAATCGCCTTCGAAGGCGGTCGAGTATCTGCACACGACGCCCCTGAAACCGGACACCGATTGGGTCCCGGATCCAGGTCTCCTCAATCACGAAGGCGTCGGGGCTGGCGGGATGCGGTGTTTCGGCCGACTCGCGCTCTGGAGCATGCCACGCAGCGTGGGCAAAGACATGCACATGGCGCAGCTGGAGGAACGCATCCGTCAGGCGCATGCGCGGCTCGGACATGCGCAAGGGGTGCACGTCTATGTGGTGAGTTCGTTGGCGGGTGGCACTGGATCGGGGACGTTCATCGATGTCGCTTACTTGGCTCGGTTCTGCATCAATCCGAATCAGGATGGTCAGACGCGGGTCTACGGTTTGTTTCTCCTGCCGCCGAGCTATCATAAGAATGATAGGATGCTAGCAAATGCCTACGCCTGTGTGCGCGACTTGAAGAATCACAGCCGGGCTGACTTCGCCTACAACGGGCGTTGGCCAATCAGTTCGCGCCCGCCTGAGGGTTTCCCTCGCGGCATGGGCCCCTACGAATTGACGACGTTCATTTCGCCAGATTGGGGTGGGAACCAGACGGTGGAGTACCATCACCTTCTCAAACTCGCCTCGGTCTTTCTCTTCGCAGGCAGCCTTGGTTTCTCCAGTTATCGTTCCGCTAGGATCGTCGATGCGCAGAACTTCAACAAGGAAGGGCGTTTCGGAAAGAACTCCTTTGTGAGCCTCGCATGCGTCATGTATCCGACGCTGGAAATTGAAGAGACGGTGGCGACGACATTTGCCGTGGAGCATCTGAAGCGTCTCTATGATCCGGCAAACTGTTATGGGCATCGCGTCAAAGGTGACATCGGTGCGGAAGCCAATCGTCGGCCGATCGCACGCGACATGGATGCCGTGGTCCGGTCTGCCTTCGGCGAAATGACCGATGCTGGGCCCAAAGGAGATCTTGAGGCCTACCTAGAAGAGAAGGTGAATCAGCTGATCAGTAAAGATATCACAGAATCACCAAGGGAGTTCATTTACCGCTTGTTCCGTAGCGAAGAACGCGAGGAACTTTATGAGTTTGTGAAGAACAAGGTGAGCCAGGCGGAGAAGGTCATCATCGATCGTCTGGATGGTTTCATCACGCAAGCGGTGGAGGATTCGGAATCGCTGACGTATGGCAAACTCCAACTCAAACGGGCGCATGACTATTTGGAGCAGACCGCGACCTACTGGAACAATTTCCAGATTGAGAAATGGGACAAACGGTTAGGCGGCCTTGCCAAATGGGTGGTCGACGGAACGCCGCGCTACATTCCTGGCGAGAAACGCCAAGTGATCATCGAGCGTCTGCATTCCGTGCTTGAGCTGCTCAAGATGCATCATTTACAACCACGTCTCTTGGCCATCTGCAAGTACATCGAGCAAGGGCAATCGGGTGATTACATGACGACGACTTTGCCCACCTTGCATCACATCAATGGCATGATCACCGCGGTGCGCCAAGCCACCGGCGATGCCTCGGAAGACGTCGACAATCAACGCATTCCAAAACTAACACTCGCGAGAAAGCGTGACGATCTTTTGAACCGGGGTGATACGCCTCGGCAGATCCACGAACACTATCCAACAGGCTCTTTCGCCAATGAAGTGAAAGAAGCCACGACACGATTCAATGCTGCTCGAAGCACGGAAACCGAGGGATCGGAGAGCAAGCAAGTGTTTGATTACGCCACGACTCTGTGGGAACACCTTAGCACGGCGCAGCGTGATGAGACGCTGGACACGTTGTTCTACGAGAAGCCGGTGCAACGTTACATGACACGTTTGCGTGCGCATGATTGCGTGCCTGATTTCGACATCGCGAAGTTCATTCGTGAGAAGCCCGGTGAATTGAAGAACCTCGCAGAGTTGGCCGTGATGAATCCCATCATGCTTGAACGCGCGATCGTCAACGCGGGCAATGACTATCCCAAAGTGATCATCGCGCCAAACCAAACGACGGAGAGCGACGCCAAACGCGCCTTGGATCAACAAGGCTGTGACTTGTTCAATAACAATGGCCCCCACGCCTTCGTTGCCTGTCCCGAGATGCGAAACATGATCGTGTTCTTAGACGAACGCGGTGATTTCAATCCTTTGGAAGATATTTCTAACATCGGCACATGGAAAGCCAACGCGGATTCTGAGAACCCAGCCAAGATCAACGCCTATCGCACCGGTGCGAAAGACGAGTAAGGCTTACTTAGGAGCGCTCGCGATGAAAGCGCTTTTTCAGTTCTTCTAACTGAACCTTAAGCGCAGCGAGATCTTTCTCTGCCAAGGTCTCCCGTGGGGTAGCCTCGAGCCCCAGAAGTTCTTCGAAAAGCTGAATCTGTCCCAATGCCAACCCACGTGCTTCGCCCTCGGCGATTCCCTTAGCTTCGCCCTTAGCTTCGCCCTCGGCCTCGCGCTCGTTTAAAAGTTTCTCTAAGGTACTCATGTAGTTGCCTTCCAATTCAGGATGTTGGGACCTTTCCAGGACACCCTGAACATCCTTCATACCGGCCGAGCCGTCAACATTCATGATGTAGATCCACATCGCCCGGACAAGCTCAGCTTCCTGTCCGCCCTTCTGAAGGAGCGCGGCGAGCAGAGGCAAGCATCGACGCACCGTTTCCAGGAGGTTTCCTTCCGCCGCTCCCTTGAGCATCTCCAAGACGGCCCGGGCTGCCGTAGTACCTGTCATTTCACCCGGCTTCATTCTGGAGAGATCAATCACCGAATAATGGAGGTCAGGAATGGAGCGTTGCATGCTCGGATGAAGCGTCTCCCAGTCTGCGATGAGCCCGCCCAGGTGAGTGACCACATTCCATTCTTTCGGACCCTGGAAAAGTACCACAGGCAGAATGAGTGGCAAGGTCTTCGCCTCGGGGTCTTGTTTCCGCGAGGCTTGCCAGATCTGTGTCATATAACCTAACAAGCGCAAAGGCATCCAGCCATCAACGGTGCTCTGATGCTCTAGCAAGACATAAATTTTAATTTCGCTTCCCTGACACAAGCGCGCCGAGTAGAGGAGATCAGCGGCCGAACCTTCCAATTGCCCAGACACAAAGGACGTGGGTTCACTCTTCAGAGAACTCCAGTCCACCTCTGAGACGATGTCGGGAGGCAAGTAGCTTTGCAGCACACTCGCAGCATTGACAGGATCAGAGAACCCAAGCTTGGCGAGCTTATCATGACCGAATTTCAGAGGGTTGAACGGGTCCGGCATCCCATATGACACTCAACCGAAGGCCCACTGTCGATCTCCAAGAGAAGTGGGGCACTACAGACGGATACAGAGCCTCCGTTTGATTCTCCTGATCGCTGGGCCATGGTGCGAGTCTAGCCCCGCGCATGAGACTCTTCCTCGAATTCACAGAAGGCCTACGAATCGCTCTAGAAGCGGTCCGCACGAACAAGCTGCGTTCGGCCTTGGCGACGTTAGGCATTGTCATCGGTGTCTTCACGGTGACGCTGATGGCCACTGCGATCACGGGCCTGACCACCGCTTTTACCAATAGCATTGCGGCGATTGGCACAGACGTTCTTTACATCCAGCGCTTCAATTGGGGCCCTACGGAGGAGTGGTGGAAGATTCGAGCCCGACGTCCGATCACCATGGATCAAGGTCAACGTCTAGCAGAACGCGCCACCATGGCTCAGGCCGTTTCCTTTGAGTCCGGAACGCGGGCGACGGTGAAGTATGAGGACCGGACCGCTAGCAGTGTGATGGTCACGGGAAAGATCGCCGAAAGTGGCATTGTGAGTAGCGTGGTCATGGAGGAAGGACGTTTCTTAAGTGAAGCCGAAGTGGATGGCGCGAGACCCGTTTGTGTGTTAGGTTCGACTTTGGCGGAGAACCTATTTCCATACGGCGGTTCGTTAGGTGAATGGATCCGCATCAAGAACTCACGCTATCAAGTGATCGGCGTCGTAGAGAAAGTGGGAGGCTTCGCCTTTGCCGATTTGGACAATCAAGTCACGGTGCCGCTGACCCGCCTGGCCAGTGATCTTGTGCAGAATCCTGAAGTCACCATCGCCGTGAAGATTGGTGATCCAACGCTACTTGATGAAGCCCAAGAAGAGCTTCGCTGGATCATGCGCACCGTCCGCAAGGTTCCGTTAGGCGAAGATGATGATTTCTCGATCAACAACCAGCAATCCCTGCTCGATACCTTCGGCAAATTTACCGCCGTGGCTGGATCCGCGGGCCTATTCATCACGGGTCTTTCGCTCTTTGTCGGTGGGATCGGCATCATGAATGTCATGTTCGTGTCCGTAACCGAACGCACTCAAGAGATCGGTGTCCGCAAAGCGTTAGGAGCCAAGTATCGCGCTATTCTCACACAATTCTTACTCGAGGCGGCAACTATTTGCGTGTTTGGTGGTTTGTTAGCATTGGCGCTCACTTGGGGCGCGACGCTCATTGCTCAAAGGTGGCTGCCAGTCAAGATCTCACCTATGATCGCGACCCTGGCCATTTCCGTCTCTGTGATCACCGGCCTCGTCGCTGGCTTCCTGCCCGCCAATCGGGCCGCTCGTATGAAACCCGTGGATGCTTTGCGTAGTGAGTGAAGACACGGGAGCATTCAGGCGCCCACGCGTCTCAGGATTTCACCGGCTCACCGGAGAGATGCGCGAAAGCTTTTCTATGGCTGTCGACTCGGTCACGGCACACAAGCTCCGTTCTGGCCTGACCTTGTTAGGCATCCTTATCGGAGTCTTTTCGATCATCGTCGTCATGACCATTCTGCGCGTGCTCGATCAGACTGCGCAAGACAGCCTCGCAGACCTTGGCCCGCACACGTTTCGGGTGAAACGAACCCCACCATTTTTCTTCACTTCTAGCAAAGAACGAAACAAGGTCCGAAATCGTGAGCCCATCACTTGGCGGCAGGGCAAAGACGTCATTCGACGTGCCAAGTTGCCCCTAAGCATTGGTCTGGAAGAAGGCTTCGCATCCGGAACCGTGCGTTCACAATACGCCGAGACGAATCCCGATGTGTCTCTCCAAGGGGTGACGCCAGAAGTATTCCCGGCGAGAAACTGGAGCCTCGAAGAAGGCCGCGCTATTCAAACTTCCGACGTCGACAGCTCGAAGCTCGTCTGTGTCCTCACTGGCGGCCTCGCCAAACGCGTCTTTCCTCATAGCTCGGCTCTTGGGGAACGGATCACCTTCAATGGACTCGCCTACCGAGTTGTCGGCGTGTTAGAAACGAAAGGTCAGATGGGCGGCAGAGAAGACAGCTTCATCGCCGTGCCATTGACCACGGGCTTGCAACGCTATGCCGGGCCGTGGGTCAGCTTGGCCATGGTCGTGCAAGCGGATGGCGAAGCGGCCTACGAAGACACCATGGATGAGATCCGTGGGATCATGCGGATGCTGCGTCGGACTCCATTAGGAGAGCCTGACGATTTCGAGATCGTTTCCAATGACTCGCTCATGGAGCAGTTCCGCCAAGTCACCTTCGCCGTGCGCGCAGGTGCTGGGATCATCAGTTCCATCGCTCTGTTAGCCGCAGGCATCGGGATCATGAACATCATGCTCATCTCCGTGACTGAACGCACCAAGGAGATCGGAGTGCGGCGAGCCATCGGCGCTCAGAAACGTATGATCCTCACCCAGTTCATCGTCGAAGCTATCCTTCTGTGCTTGCTGGGCGGCATCATCGGCGTCGCTCTCGGTGTGGGTACTGGGAATATCCTAGCCATCTTCTTAAAGACGCCCGTCGTGGTCCCATTCGATTGGGTCGGTTACGGCCTCGGCATCTGCACCTTGGTCGGCGTGGTCTTCGGGGCGTATCCCGCTTTCAAAGCCGCGAATATCGATCCGATCGATGCGTTGCGGTATGAGTGAGAGAGTGATTGGCAAACCTCTTTGTAAGCGTAAAGTTGTTAAGAACTGCTCATGAAACCAGGCTTTCTCGACAAACTCATCGCACGCATTGGCAAGCTGGAACCTGAAGAGGTTAAGAATGCGTTGGTTAGGCTTGTGCAAGAGAAGGGCTTCTTAGAAAAGGTCTTCGATTCCCTGCAGGAGGGCGTGATCGTCACGGACGTCGATGGTCAGATCAATTATGTCAATCGGGCGGCGTGTGGTTTCTTCGGATTGGATGCTGAAGTGGCGATTGACAAACGGCTCGACTCACAGATTCGCGGGTTGGACTGGTCCAAGCTCATCGCTGAAGGCCAGGTGGTTTCTCGTGACATCGAGGTCTTTTATCCAGAGAACCGGTTTCTGAATTTCTACCTCTCGCCGATTGAGGATGCGCAAATTGGAAAAGACTTAGGGTACGTGATGATTGTCCATGACATCACGCTCACCCGCAAACTGACCGAGGAGAAGATCGAGTCCGAGCGTCTCTCCGCGCTCACGTTGCTCGCGGCAGGCGTGGCTCACGAGGTCGGAAATCCTCTCAATTCACTCAACATCCATCTCCAACTCATCGAGCGTCGTCTACGCAAGGCCGCCCCGGAACTCTACGAGAGCCAGTTCAAGGAACTTCTCGATGTGGCCAAAGGCGAGGTGGATCGGTTGGACTTCACCATTGCTCAATTTCTCAAAGCGATTCGCCCGACCAAGCCGGTCTTGGAGATGAACGATATCAACGACATCATTCGCGAGTCTGCTAGGTTTCTGGAGAAAGAGCTTAGTGACCGGCAGATCGCGATGAAGCTGGAGCTTCGCTCGAACATCCCGCCCATGATGCTGGACACGAATCAGCTGAAACAGGCTTTTTATAACATCATCCGCAACGCCATGCAGGCGATGTCCAATGAAGGTCAGCTACTCATTCACAGTGACATGGACGACTACGAAGTCGTCCTCACATTCTCCGACAACGGCCCCGGCATTTCGGCAGAAGCCATGGCCCAGGTCTTTGATCCCTATTTCACCACGAAGAAGTCGGGCACTGGTCTGGGACTGCTGATCGTGCGCCGCGTCGTCCGCGAACACGGCGGCGAGATCGAGCTTACGAGCAGGCCAAACGAGGGCACGCGAGTCGTCGTGCGCTTGCCAAGGATTCAGCGCCCACCGCGTTTCCTCACCAGTGGCGGAGAAGAGGAGGCGAAACCCAAGCGTGCCCCGCGCAAGAAACGCACGGGCCGGGTTATCGAGGTGGAGTAGACGAACGCGATGCAAGGAGATCTACGCTTGCATTCAGATTGGGCTTCCTCAGAATGCGACTCATGAAAGCCCTAGTCAGTTCACTTACTCTGTTCACAGCCAGTCTATTCCTCATCAGCTGCGGTGGTAGCGGCGATGGAGGCGGATCTGGAGACACGATTCAGGCTGGCAAATTCACCATCCTCGGAACCCGCACGGATAACATTGATCCGTCGATGGCGAAATCGAACGCGGAGAACACGCTCGTGCGCTATCCGGACATCAATGGGATGGTCGGGCTGTGGGCTTACAACGCTCCCGCTTGTTTGGAAGCGGCGGAAGCAGCAGGACGCAGCGACGTGAAGATCTTCTCGTTTGATGAGGCCGACGTGACCTTGCAGGCGATCGTCGATGGCAAGATGGAAGGAACGATCGTCCAACAACCTTACGAATTCGGTTATCAGTCTGCCAAGTATCTCAAGGATATCCTGGATGGGAAAGAAATCGACATCCCGGAGTCTAAGGAAATTGAAGTGGCGGCCAAGACGATCACGAAAGTGAATATCGAGGAGCATTGGAAACTGCTGAAGGAGTTGCAGCGGATTGGTGACATGGCGAAGGACGCTCCGGCTCCAGCGACCGACACCAAAGTGGCTTTCGTGATCAACAATCCTGACCCCTTTTGGGAATATGCCAGAGCCGGCTGTTACAAGGGCCAACTCGACTTTGGGATTGGAGTGGAATTCATCGCTCCTGCCACGGGCCAGCCCGCTGAGCAGAACCGCATCCTGGAAGACATCCTAAGCAAGGGTGGCTACTCTGGTGTGGCCTTGAGCCCGCTCGATCCTGCTAATCAGACTGACATTATCAATCAAGTGGCCGATGCCTTGCCGCTGATCTGCCACGATAGCGACGCTCCTGACAGCAAGCGCCGTTTCTACCTGGGCACGAACAACTACGAGGCTGGCCGGATGTTAGGACGGCTCGTGAAAGAACGCATGCCCGAGGGTGGCAAGATCATGGTCTTTGTAGGCGTGCTCGATGTGCTTAATGCCCAGCAACGTCGCCAAGGTCTGATCGACGAGCTGAAAGAAAGTTAAGCGCCGTTGGAGAAGCAGCCGCTCATCGAAGCGCGAGGAATCCACAAGCGATTCCTTGCTGTTCATGCTTTGAACGACGTGAACGCGTCTTTCTACGAACGCGAAGTCGTCGCCGTGATGGGCGAGAATGGCGCTGGTAAGAGCACCTTGATGAAGTGCCTGGCTGGCGTCCATGTGCCCACCGAGGGTGAGATTCTCGTGGATGGGAAAGCCGTCACGATCCCGAATGTGAATCGAGCGTCGGAACTCGGCGTGGTCTTCATTCACCAAGAATTGAATCTCGCGGATAACCTCTCCGTCGGCGCGAACATCTTTCTCGGGCGTGAGCCTCGCACGAAGTTAGGCTTCATTGATCAGAAAGAGATTCGCCGCCGAACAGCCAGCCTGATCGATCAGTTAGGCATGAGCTTCACGGCGGACACTCGCGTGAGCGATCTGTCCATTGGCCACCAGCAAATGGTCGAGATCGCCAAGGCTCTCTCTCAGGACGCGCGGTTGCTCATCATGGATGAGCCGACGAGTAGCCTGACGCAGCACGAAACGGTTCTGCTGTTTAAGCTTGTGAAAGCCCTGCGCGAGAAAGGTCTCTGCATCGTCTTCATCTCGCATCGGTTGGCCGAAGTGAAAGAGATCTCGGACCGCGTGATCGTCTTGCGAGACGGGCAGAACAGCGGTGAGCTCCCGCGGGAGGAGATCGATCACGACCGCATGGTCGCGCTCATGGTAGGGCGTGAGTTGAACCTCCATGACAAGGCGCCTGGCACGGCCGGTGACGTCCTGCTCCGGCTGAAGGACGTGCAGGTGAATCATGCGCCTGATGAGAAAGTGAGCTTCGAGCTGCGCGCTGGTGAAATTGCCGCCATGGCTGGCCTCGTCGGTGCGGGGCGCACGGAACTTGCCCAAGCGATCTTTGGGATTGATGGTTTGTTAGGAGGCTCGATCGAGGTCGCTGGCAAGCCGGTGAAGATTTCCAATCCTCGGGACGCCATCGCGGCAGGGATCGCCTACGTGCCCGAGGATCGTAAGCAGCATGGGATCATCATCGAAATGCCCATTCGTGATAATGTGGTCATGGCAGGTTTGGATCGCTATCAGCAGTACGGCTTTGTCCAACAAGCGCGCCACGAGGAGGTGGCCGAGGAAGCGAAGACGAACCTCAACGTGAAGAGCCCGACGGTTTCCAAGGAAGTCGGTCTGCTCTCTGGCGGCAACCAGCAGAAAGTCGTGCTGGCCAAATGGATGTCTTTGGGGCCGAAAGTGCTCCTGCTAGACGAACCCACACGCGGGATCGATGTGGGTTCGAAGAGTGAAATTTACGAAGCCATCGAGAAATTGGCAACCGAAGGTGCGGCCGTCCTCTTCATCTCCAGTGAGATGGAAGAGGTCCTCCGAGTGGCGGATCGTATCCTTGTCATGCACGAGGGGCGCTTGGCCGGCGACTTGACCGGCGACGACATGAACGAAGAGCGCATCATGCAACTGGCCACAGGCCAAGACTAACTTTATTCGAAGCCCAAGCCATCATGGAAACCACGCCTGACTCTTTCATCAAACGGTTCCTTCGGGACAACCGTAAGACGCTCTCCATCTTCGCGCTTCTGATTGGGATCGCCACGCTCACAGGGATCGCGCACAACACCTTCTGGAGCCCCACCAATCTCACGAACATGCTTCGCTACGTGGGTCTTTACGGAGTGATTGCCATCGGCGTTTCGTTTGTGATTATCACTGGGGGAATTGATCTCTCCATCGGTTCCTTGATCGGGCTCACCGGCGTCTTGTTTCCGATGCTCTTGCTAGAGATCATGCCCAATGCGCCCGTGATCGTTGCCGTGGCCATTGTGCTAGGTTTGTCTTTGGTGGTCGGGTTGATTCATGGGCTCCTCATCACCAAGCTGAAGCTCCAGCCCTTCCTCGTCACCCTCTGCGGGCTCCTCATCTATCGAGGCTTTGCCCGCGCCGTGGCGGGCGATCGCACGAAAGGCTTTGGCAATGAGTATTCAGAACTCCGAAATTTCATGGTGAAGAATGATATCTTTGGCATCCCCATGCCCTTCGTTTGGATGCTGCTGATCGGTCTGGTCGCAGCCGTCCTTCTGAATAAGACGACCTTTGGCCGCTACTTGTTGGCGCTCGGACGGAATGAGCAAGCCGCACGGTTCAGTGGGATCAACACCGATCGCATGAAGATCTTCGCTTACATGATCTGCTCGCTCCTCGCTGGATTCGGCGGCATAATGTTTGTGTTAGACAACGCAGGCGCCACGCCTTCGAGCTTTGGCAATTTCTACGAACTCTGGGCCATTTCAGGCGCTGTGTTAGGCGGCTGCAGCCTCCGAGGCGGCGAAGGAGCCATCGCTGGTGTCATTTGCGGCACCGCCCTCGTGCAGATCACGACGACGGCCGTCTTCTTCCTCGGCGTGCCCGATGCCCTCAAGTGGACGGTCATGGGCTTCATCATCCTCATCGGTGTCACCGTCGACGAGTTGCTCAACCGCTACGCAGCCAAGCGACGAGCGGCAGCGTTGTAAGCCACACTGGCAGAACCTCTTCAACCGAGCATGACTTACGACGAAGATCTAGCAGACCGTGTTGGCGCTGCGTTCTCAAAGGCAGGCGGACATACGAAACCAAGAAGATGATGGGTGGCCTCTGCTATACTGCCCCGCGTATAGATTTGTGAAAAGACAAGTGATGTAAATCGGCCACTTTGCTCTATCATTGAAAGCCAATATGATTCGCTTAGAGCTCACTGACCAAGACTTGACTGACATTGTCG
>JBLHHN010000181.1:0-11661 GCA_047616785.1 Verrucomicrobiales bacterium | reverse complement strand
CAATGCCCTTGCCAAATGGAGCCGCACTTTCGTCTTCATTACTTTGAGCCGTCCGGCGATCTTGAACAGTCTCAGCCGGATCTCGGCGAAGGTCATCCGCTCCCACTGCGTTCCTTTCAACACGGTGATCATGTACAACCCAATCGCGCCACCGGGAGACAGTGCCTTTCAACAAGAGTCGGACTATGAATTTGTTGAGTTTTGGAATCTCTCTGAAGACGTCGTTGATTTGACGGGCGTTCGTTTTGAGAAAGGGCTTCACTACACGTTTCCGGTATTTCAGTTAGAGCCAGGACAGCGAGCCGTGCTTGTGCACACCCAAGCTGCATTCGAAGAACGCTATGGAAACGGCGTGCTCGTCATTGGTGCCTATGGTGGAGAAGAAGGTGGAAGGCTGAGCAATACGGGCGATCGTCTTACGGTTCTCAACGTCCATGGAGACGTGATTTCGGATTTCTCCTACAATGACAACAGCGACTGGCCGGATGCCGCGGATGGAAGTGGTTCAAGCTTGGTCCGTGATGATGCTGCTAGTGATGCGGCGAAGCCATCCTCATGGCGAGCCAGCCCCGAACCACAAGGAAGCCCTGGAGAAGAGTCTGGTCCCGCACTCGAGTCGGGCTACGCCGTTTGGAAAGAGGCCAATGGCGTGACAGATGATCTCGCGGATCCGGACAAGGATGGGTTCAGTAATTTCTTGGAGTATGCCACGGGCGGCGATCCCACCTTGCCCACCGCGTCACCTCTCACGCTGGAAGCGGAGAGCGAGAACTTGATTTTCGTGGTGGCCAAAGACCCGGCAGCCATGGATGTGGAGATCGAGTTGGAAGCGACTCGGGATCTCATCACATGGATCCCAGTCACGGACGCCGAATTGATCGAATCTGAAATAGACTCACAGAGACGTTATCGGGTGCCTTTGAGTGCGACCACTCAGGAAATGGTGGAGTTTCGAGTGCGCTATCGGTTGGCAGAGTGAACCAATGATTGGAATACAAACGCCCTAAGGACGTCCTCTGTGTATGAAGAACTACCTCTTGATCATACTGGGCGTGGCAAGCGTCGCCGGATTGCAGATGAAGCTGAGTGAAGATCTGGTCAGCGAGAGTGGGACGGTCGCCGCTTTGACGCTTCCGCTAGACGTGCAGGCTTCGAAGATCGCCTACGAAACAGCCACGTTCGGTCTGGGCTGATTCTGGGGCCCGGATTCCGAGTTCGGAAGCCTAACAGGAGTCTTGCGCACCCGCTCTGGTTATTGCGGCGGCACCAAAGCCGATCCCACCTACTTCAGTTTGGGAGACCATACGGAAGCCGTTTCTATCGACTACGATCCCAGGGTCATCAGCTACGATGATCTGCTAGGTTATTTCTGGAGAGCGCATCGATGTGGCAGTCTCAACAGCAGCCGTCAGTATCGGAATGCGGTCTTCTATCGCAATGACTCTCAGAAAGAATTAGCGGAATCCTCACGCGCTAAGGAAGCAAAACGCCTTGGCATTTCTGTTGCCGACGTCACCACGGAAATTGTGCCTGTTGGTGAGTTCACCTATGCGGAAGGTTATCATCAGAAACGCGCCCTCTCACGCAATGACGATGTCCGCGACTTCCTGAGAATGACCTATCCCGACAGCAAATCCTTGGCCGATTCGACGGTGGCCACGCGATTGAATGCCTACCTTGGAACAGGGATGAATCTGAATCGGGACGCCTTTCTCAAGGAGCTCCCGTCCTACGGCTTGCCCGAGAAGATCGAGTCGTCGCTCAGGAAATCCTTTTCCAAGCGCAGCCTGTTCTGACCGACCGCGAGTTGTTAGGAATGTAGAAAGAAATAGCCGACCCATGTAGCGGAACTGGTGACAGTTCCGAGCAGGATTTCTGATAGGTGCTGCATTGGGACCGACTCTTTCTTTCTCCAGGGGCCCGACAATGGAAGCCGAAGTCTGAAGCCCTTCACGGACTCATTAGACCAATTCTTTGTCGGAAATCGCTGCCCTCACGACGGATACCTATGAAAGGACCCTGAATGAGCGATGCATGATAGCGAGGTGTCGATCAGCTTCATGAGGACACCGCATCATACTCTGACAAACTTTCAAATGCGTCGTTTGTCAGGCTGTAATCGGTTTTCCAAGACAAGACTTTGCGCAAGAACTCATCGCGTTCTTGGGGCCGTAAGAATTCGTCCAACGCTTTCACAATAGCAGGCGACATCTTCTCGATACCGGTGCGCTCTCTGATTGATTCGAGTTTAGAATCATCAATCTCGATCGTTATTCTCATCTTTTAGGATACCCTATTGATCATTCTTCTCATGGTGATTGTGCATGAAATGGTGGGATTCGTCGATTGAACACGCCAAGACCCCCGAACTGGCTAGACAGGCCAGATTCGAAAGGTTTTGGTCTCCACATGACCACATAGCCCCTTCAAGATGCCAAGAACAAGCTGAGTGAGCTGGTGGCCCCCCCGTGATCCAACAAGGCGCTCAAACGATCACTCGGCACGGAAAACCTGTGGTCGTGGTGATTTCTGCGGAAGCTTATGCGCGTCTGCAACCTAGCGAAACGCTTGCGGAAATTCTGAATGAATGCCCCGTGAGCGGGTGGGCCATCGACCGGCAAGATGAGACCGTGCGTGATCTGGATCTTGACTAACGTAAGCTAAAAAAGCGAGATGCCTTATCTGATTGACGCCAATGTTCTATGCGAGTCCTCTAAGCCTAAGCCTGACAAAGATGTCTTGTGCTGGTTGGCGGATCACGATGCCGAATTGCGCGTACGCGCCCTAACGCTAGGTGAAATGGCGCGGGGAATTCATCTCATGGACGGAGGGAAAAGCGTGCTGATATCGAGGCCTGGTTTGATCGCATAGATCGCTGGTCTGCAGGTCGGGTTCTTGCATTGGATGCTCCGACGATGCGACGATGGGGAGCCTTCTATACGAAACATCAACGGAACGGCCCCAAACTGAATGTGATGGACCGCCTCATCGCCGCCACTGCCTTGGAGCATCAACTCACCGTAAGTCACTCGTAACACCGGTGATTTCCTATCTGACGAGCCCCTCCCAAACGAGTCTATCGCATCGATGACGCCTGAGAGAGGATCGCCAGCATCTGGTTCTCGTAATTCCACCTGAAAGTCCCTTTCACGCAGAGCATTGGCAGGCTAACGTAGTGTCAGTGTGTGTGGTCGATTCACTCGAAGGGAGCGGCCATCTAGCAATAACTTCGTGATGGTAGAACTCGAATCGTTCTCCCACCTTTCCCTAATCCACCCAAGGTCGCGCCTGCTTGATCACATAATTGCCTTCTTTCGTAATCTTAAACTCAATCTCCATCGCCAATTCGTCATCGCGATAGAGTTGACGGAAATGACCCGTGATGAATCTAAAGTAATTCCCAATGGTGGCTCGGGCATGACTATCCATTACTTGCTCTCCAAAAGGCACCTGATTCGAGCTATTTAGACGAGCTACACCTCTGCTGAATGACAGGATTTCCTCCGGCACAGAATTGATTTCAGGATTGGTCACGAGGTCTTCGCCCACCTGCGCATTGAAATATTGGGGGAGAAAACTGAATTCATCAAAGGGATACTTGGACACGGCGACACCATTCACTTGTTCGCCTTCGTGATTGGGGTGAATGAGCACCCCCATCGCGGCTTGCCAATGATCCACACGATAGAATTCGCGATGTTCATAGGCCAAGCTATCCCAAAGACTAGCAAAGACCTGTTTCACGGATTTGGACAAATGGCCTTCATCGGGATGATGCGTGTAGGAGCTGTAGAGCCCGGCACCATTGAATCCTAGCAGATCTTCATTGTTGGTCGAGGAACGGCAGCGGACACCCTGTCCTTCAGGGTAAGACTGCTGCACCACGGTCAGTGCTTCCGTCATGCACTCAGGCATCTCGCCATCCTTGATCTTGCGGCGAAATGCTTTCAATGCGTTCTCTCGAACCAAAGGATCCCTAGCAAAGCCTTCATCGATCATTGCCAATGAAAGACGCAATGTTAGGGTGCGTTGATGCATTGCCAATGAAGGCATTCGGATTGCCATTCTGCACGGCTCGGAGATTCATGTGGGACAGCGGCGTTTGTGGCGATTCTGTGATGATGCCTTGCAACAGCGGCACGTCATTCGGCAGTTGCCGATAGATGGCAATATCAAGAATAGACGGACGTTCGTCGGCATCAAAGACACGCAGCAATCCATAGGACTCGCCCTCATTGAGTGTTGTCACCTCACCCTGATCTGGTTGTTCGCGAACCCCATAGACTGGGATCCCAGCAGCCTCATACGCCACTTGATCGCGCTGATACATCAAACGCCCGGCATCGTAGGGCCAGTAAACTAGATCACTCTCGATGAACAGCATGTGCTTCGTCAGCAAGTCGTATAGCAAGGAAATCTGATCCACATCCGGCGCATTCCACGCCTGCAGATGAAAGGCGTATAGCCCATGGTCACCGGCATCAGGCTTCCAAGAAATCTCACCCTGATGTACTGGAACATCTCGCATCTTCAACAATTCTAGCATAAATCTGTGCGAGCGATGCTTATCCGTATTGAGGAACACAATCGATGGCTCCAGCAACGGAAACACCAGAAACTTTATGAAGCGCTCACCAGCGCCTCCTCCATCCGTCCCGCGGTTCACGTCGATATCCACTGAGAACGTCAAGAAATCGTCATACGTTAGAGTGGTTCCACCATCTTTTTTATCGACGCCCAAGGATGGCACCCATATGTCCCCTTTCAATGGCCCATTGAAGAACAAGCTCCTCGGACTCAGCTCCTGAGCATCGGCCACGCCATCACCGTCGAAATCGCCAGAAACTTCGTTCGCCACTTCTTTCACGCGATAGAAAGTCCACTTTGAGAGAGGCTGAAATCGATCTTTCAGAATCACCATGCCATCATTGCCAAGCACCGCATCAATAGGATCACCCAATGCCTGCAGATTTCGACTACGATACAGAAAGTAGTGATGGCCCTGTTTCGTAGCCACGGAAACGTGCATGGTACCGGATGGCGACGTGGTCACATCGACCGCCAGGAAGTCAGCACTGAGACCGCTCACCAAGCTGAGCAGCAGAAGGGCGAAAGAACACATCCAAGTCGTGGCCATAATCGCTAAAAATTTAACCCTCAAAGAAGAAGGAGTCAAGCTCACCTACTCCACACCAGGGCAGCCGGGAAGGTTTCGATAGTTTCCCATGGGTCTGCTGCCTTTCGCTCTGGTCTACAAGGGAGACCGCGTTGCTTTTAAGGCTATCTATCTAACAAAGGATCTTCTGGGGTCACCACGACATGATAAATGCCGATGTCTTCGGTCGTGACAGCATTGATTGCATAGGCCGCGTGGTTCGCCTTGGCGATTGCTTCTCCGTTTCGGTACTATTGATAGGACCACGGGCCTTCTCCTCGGACGTCGACTCGGAATGTGGCGGCTTCGCCTAAGGCTGCTCTGATGGATTTGGATTGTGCGTTGATCTTGGGAAGCTTGTGTTGCCCTGCCAAGGAGCCCGGAGGCCCTCTCGCGTCCTGACAAGATCAGGATGATTCAATGGCAGGACGGCCTGTTGTCTTGGGGATACTTTCCGGAGGATGGCCTCTCCTTCGGCGTAGCGTCGGTCTCAGAGGGAACTGGCACCGAAGCTCCTCTACCGCCTCCAAAGTCGAACGGGCGATGATCAATAAGAATACGAGAAGAGTCTACCACTCTCCTTTTCTCTGGAACTTCTCCTTCGCTGCCTGGCTGAAACGCGCTGCCCCTTCGTCCAACTCGCGCAGCACTTGCTCGGTCGGTTTGCCAGTCGACTGGCGGGCGACGTTGATCAGATTCTTACATTCGTTCGTGTCCATGAAGATGGAGGCTTCAAGCAGCCCTTTCTCTTCACCTAACGGAACCGCAAGAAAGCCATGCTTATCCGCATGAATCAATTGCCCCGGCTGAATCACGCGGCCAAAGACCTCCACGTCGCAGCCCCATCGCACAGGCACGGAGTGCGCATGCCCCACACTGAGACGGCGGGCCAAGGCCTTGAAACCCGCATTGATCATTTCATCAAGATCCCGCACCGCCCCATCGACGATCACGCCGACGCAACCCAGCGCCCGATGCACATTGGCATTCACCTCACCCCAGGCCGATCCATAGGTCATGGGTTTGTCCAAGTCTTGCATGACCACAATTTTAGGGCCCGGAATGGACCCGACATAGGCCCGATACTCGCTCCAAGCATTGGGATTGCTCTTGAGATGCGCCTCATTGCCAGGCTCGACGACGCAAGTCACCGCGTACCCGACCATGGGCCCCATCTGCGGCATGAAATCGTGCGTTTCTTCTAAATTGAAAGCATCGCGTGCGGCGTTGTGTTGAGTGAACTGCTCCCATCCATTGTAGATGGTGGGTGTGTTCCAGCGTTTGAGCTGCAGAAGTTCTTCGTAAGGTAAGGACATGACTGAATGGTAGAATGGATGATACGAAAAGGGCGAGGCCGTTTCCAGCCTCGCCCTCGATTGACCTCAAACCACTAAGGTTTCAGACCACGGTAGTACCCGGCAGCGCCTCCTGTGCGAGCACCGTCCGTGTCTTCATAAGAACCGGTGGCGCCATTGGCGATCGTTTCCCAAGTCACCAGATCCTGGGAGTATTGGATGTCATAGGTCTGCCCATCTGGAACCCCGATAGCAACGCCGCCTGCCGTGCGTGACACGCGGCTCAAAGCAGGAGCACCATCAATTTCTCCACCTCCACCGCCGCCAAGATTGCCTGCAGCAACGTCCGTCGGTGTGGTGCCTTGGAAGAGCGCCTGCACTTCTTCGGCAGAGATCGCTCGGCTCCAGATGGAAATGTCGTCCAGGGCCCCGATGTAGAACTGATCAGCGGCTTGCAAGCGTGAGCCGAAAGTCACGTCTGTGCCACTTTCCGCTTCACCGGCCGTGTTCACTTCCACCGTCACGCTTCCCGTGCCGCCAACTTCTTGCAGTTCGCCATCCACGTAGTGAATCAAGTCCTGCATGAATTGACCGCCCTCGGGAAAAATCGAGACCACGTGATGCCATTGGTCGTCATTGATGACCTTGGTGCCCACGAGGAAGCTTCCTTGGATCTCCGTGCGTATCGCCCCGACTGGGCCATTGCCACCATTCTCATTCAGACGCAAATGCCATTTCAGTCCGGTGGCATTCGCCCCCCAACCGATCGTGCCAGCAGCCGCATCGACCGCCCAATCCGTCTTAAGCCAATACGACACCGCGCGTGGCGCTGCCCCGCTGATGCCTTTCCAGCCACTCACCGTGAGGTCATCATCACCATCGAATGCCAACGCACCGCCGCTCTTGCCGGCAACCCACGTCGGTTCGCCATTTCGGAATGCTGCATCCCGACCTTCACCGCTGCCATCAGCAGCAGCCGTGCCTGCGCCTTCGTCGAATGACCAGTAACCATCAAGCCCCGAAGGAAGAAGACCTGACACTGTGATATCGCCACCGTCTGTCCCGACATTGTAGGCGGCGATCAGTGCGCCTTCGGCGCCTGTAAGGATGTAACCACTAAGACCAGGATCCACCCCATTGTCTATGCCCGAAACGATCATAAGCTCTTGAGTCGCACCTGTAGCCGTGAAGCTACCGATGACGGAGCTATTCCCACGAGGGAAGTCTCTACTCACATTCGTCCCATCGGAAGCGGCTTGATTGCGCGTGTTGCAGCAATCGCGTGTATCACCAGCACCTAACAATTGCACCAGATAGATTTCGCCAGCAGCAAGGCCTTCGAGAGTGATCGATGTGCCGTCTGCAGCCCAACCGTGGCTGTTGTAGATGGCATCCAAGTCCGCATCCCCTGTAGTACCGCCGGCTCCAGTCCAGAAAGTGCCATCGTTGCTATTATCCACAGGATAGACGAATGGTGTGAATGTGATAGACGAACCTCCGATGAGATCGGCCACGGTCGTGTCCAGATCCACTTCACTCCAAGTGATGCTGGCACCGCCACCGCCACCAGGAGGCGTGGTCCCGCCGATCACACTACCAGGGGTGTCCTTGAGGAGATTGATATCCTCTACGGACAAGACGCGATCATAAAACTGCACGTCATCAAGCACCCCATTGAATGGCAAGGCTGCATTGTAAGAGCCCATCACAAAGCCAGAACTGGCTTCCACCACGAGAGGATCAAGCCCGCCTTCGTTGGCGACTTCGACCCCGTCCACATAGATCACCACGTCGCCCGATTCATTGTTATAAGACACCGCAACGTGATGGGTCGTCCCATCGGTATAGACTCCACCGGATGTCGCAAAGAGTGGCGCCTCTCCAACGAACCACTGGAGATCACCACTAGTAGCAAGCAACGCATACGTGGGACTACCACCAGCATCACCTTGTCCAAACAACGTTTGGAAGCCGTCTCCGCCATCAGCGTTGAACCACATGGAGACCGTGAAGCTTTCGAACTTGAATTGCCGCCCATCCACACTACCATAACCACCATCCGCTACTTTCACCGCACTGCCCGTGGCAAGAGCAGCTTCACCTGGGGTCGCACTTCCTACAAAGGTTCCGTGCCGTCCGAATCCGGTCACATCCAGCATCTCCGTGGCTCCGGCAGCCTCGTCCAAGGAATAGTGAGCGATTGGGCCTTGCAGATTCACCACACTCGCCGTGACCTCAATCAATCTCGTCTGATCGTCAGCATCCACATCGTCATTCACGACCTCGAAGACTGCGGCAAATTCACCGATCCGACCTTCTGGACTGAAGGTGAACTTGATGTCAGCCGATTCTTGAGGAGCAATGGTCGCTGGAAACTCGTCGACCGAGAAAAGAGCCATGTCAGCACCGCTCACATTCACCCCAGTGATCGTAAGCGTGTTCTCGGTGCCCGTGTTTCGCACCGTCACGATTTCCGAGTAGGTAGGATTGGCTGAGTCAAGTTGGCCCAGCTGTTTCTTCGCGCTTACCGTGATGTTAGGACCCGGCTTCAGCTCGAACGGATTGTCCGAAGCAAAGATGATCTCACCCGTGCCCCCATGGGTCAGGCGACCATTCGGGTCGATCGCGAGTTCAAAGTCCTCCACAACAGCTCCGCCTTCGGCTTCTTCCGCAGTCCATCCGATCGCACGCAACCGATTAGCCCACCAGTACTGCAATTCCAAATCCTGCTCACGACTAGCATCTCCATTTTCCCCTGGACCAAATTTGTCATCATCATCCAAGCCGATGTTGAAACCCATGACATAGCCATTCTCCAACTTGTTACCGGCAGCAGGATCTTCGAACAGCGTTTTAGCAAACCGCACATCAAGATGCCATCCACCATCGACTTCGCTACCGACAGCGAAGATCTCCCCGTCTTCCCCCCACGTCCACTCGAGGGCGGAGGTCCAACGCATGTTCGATCGTATGTCCGCCTCATGATCCCAATCAGAGAACTTGCCATTGTAACTCACATAGTTATGCCCGCCGTACGCATCCATCGAGCTATCCGTATTCACGTCATAACGATCATTCAGTGCATCCACAATGATCTCGACCGAGTCGTCCTTCCAAAGTGCCGTCGGATCATCTTGATTCAGGATCTCATCCTTCGCATCAATGCCGACGTAGAAATACTCTTCATCGTGGGCCAACCAGAATGTGAAACTGCTATCCGCTTCGTCATCCCATTGCCGATCTCCTGGAAAATTAAGAATGTACGCATTCTCGCCTGGATTGACCAGTTGGCCTGGAAAGTTGCCATACTCTTCTTGGCTAACGGTTCCGTCCAAGATCACCGACCCATTGGGAACCAGAGGTACGGTGAGCGTGGTGCGCTCGATATCAGACCACGGACCTTCCGCTGCTGGGTCGACTTCTGGAATTTCCGCCAGGGCGAAAGGCGCACCAGCGAAGGCACACCACGAAAGGCCTGCTAACAGGCACCTACAGGGTTTGGATAAGTACATAGTTCTAGGGTTTGTTTCATGTCCGCAGACATTCGCATAAACCTAGAAAACTTGGCCCCATAAGGCCAAGCACAATCTACGCCTTCAATCAGTAGGTCAGAATGCTATGGACGGGCGACGACGTTTCCAAATGTTGACGCCCATTCAAGAAGGCCAACTCGATGAGAAAGACCGAGGCCACCAGATCAGCATCCAAACGCCCAATCAGATCAATAGCTGCCGCCGCCGTTCCCCCAGTAGCTAACAGATCATCCACCAAATAAACTTTCTCGCCTGCAGCCACCGCATCTTCGTGAATCTCGATCGTAGCCTCGCCATACTCCAGCGAGTAGGAGACTTCATGACTCTTATACGGCAATTTCCCCTTCTTGCGCAGTGGGATGAATCCCGCCTTCAACCGATCCGCAATCGCCGCGCCGAAGATGAATCCCCTCGCATCGATGCCAATCACTTTGTCGATCTTCTGATCCGCCACGATTTCCTCCATCGCGCCCAAGGCCAGACTGAAGATCTCTGGATCAGCAAGCACCGGGGTGATGTCCTTAAAGATAATGCCTGGCTTGGGAAAGTCGGGCACATCGCGAATCGTCGTACGGATCCTCTCTAAATCAGCTTCATTCATATCAAAGTCCTTTAAAAATCTACCACGCCTCTTTCGTCGTGGGCAGCTGACCCTCGCGCCTTGGATCTCGTCGACAAGCAAGATCGAGCGCTTTGGCCAGTCCCTTGAATAGAGCCTCAGCCATGTGATGCGCGTCCCGTCCATAGAGGATCTCGGCATGCACATTGGCCATCACGTGATTGGCAAACCCGCGGAAGAATTCCTCGACGAGCTGAAAGGGGAAATCTCGTATCATGCCCGAGCGATCCTCCGCGCGAAATTCCAAGAACGTCCGCCCGCTCAGATCCACCACGACACGCGCCAGCGTTTCATCCATCGGAAGGTAGCACCAGCCGTAGCGATCGATTCCTTCCTTGTCGCCCAGCGCTTCCTTTATGGCTTGTCCCAATACGATCCCCACATCCTCCACGGTGTGGTGGTAATCGACATCCACATCTCCGGTGGCCTCCACCTTCAAGTCCATCAGCGAGTGCCGTGCCAACAAGATCAGCATGTGATCGAAGAAAGGTATTCCAGTAGAAACCTCACTTTTCCCCGTCCCATCGACCCGCAGGGTCAGCCGGATCTGGGTTTCGGTGGTGTTGCGCTCAATACTTGCCTCGCGGATTTCAGCCATTGGATCTTCCTATACACGGCACCCCCAAATCTGACAAACGCGGAAACCTTTCTCAAAAACCATAAATCTCTTGCAGGTAAGTCTCTCTTGTGATAAATTATGTCGACTATGTTTTTCAGAGAACTAGAGCGAAAGGATCACCTGACTCGGAGAGTAATCTTCTATGGCTTGGTCCTTTTAGCCCTGTGGTTGATGTAGAGCTGGGCGTTGTTGTTTGGAAAGGCCGGGCTCACGCCCGGCCTTTTCGTTTCCACTTAGCAAGTTGGCACCGTGTTCTCGCCATTGGAATGGCGAGCTAGATCGTATCCGAAAAGGATTTTGGGAGACTTCAGTTTTTTAACCAGTGATAGTGACAAGTAAATTGGTCGGATCTCGTTGCAGACTAGCTCCCAGCTGTGGTGGCCGGGAGATTTCCAGAGTGGCTGGCATGGGTGTCCCGGGGGCGAGTGGGTTTCAAGAGC
>JBLHHN010000180.1:0-11674 GCA_047616785.1 Verrucomicrobiales bacterium | reverse complement strand
TACGGACGGTATCTGCAACCAAGGGAGTCCCCTCCATCATGCCGCCCCCTGACTTCGTATGCGCCATACCCCTCCTCGCACAATCCCCTCTAGCCGATTTTCAGAAAGCAAACACAGACACCGAACCTCCACGGTCATAAACGCCTCGGAACACGAATGAGATCATCGAGCTGAGTGCCAAGCGTTTCAGTGACCTGGGATTCAAGGAGCGCGAGCACCTGCAGGAGTGGCTCGCGAAATGTCCAACTGCGTTGGGCGAGGAACTGCTGATCATTCAGAAGGAATTTGATGGTTTTGATGAAACCCGCGAACGCCTTGACCTGCTCGCATTGGATAAGAACGGGAATCTGGTCCTGATCGAAAACAAGCTTGATGACTCAGGCAAGGACGTCGTATGGCAATCCCTGAAGTATGCCAGCTACTGTTCATCGCTTAAGAAGGCTGACATAGAGCGAATCTTTCAGGGGTATCTGAACCGATACCAAGGAGGAGGGAACGCGAGGGAGCTCATCTGTGAGTTTCTTGAAGCCGAGGACTTTTCCGATGTGATTCTGAACAGCGGCACGGAACAAAGGATCAAGCTTGTGGCAGCGAACTTCCGAAAGGAGGTCACCTCGACTGTTCTTTGGCTATTGCAATACAACCTTCAAATCCAGTGCTACAAAGCGACACCGTTTCAACACGGAGAGAATCTGTTTCTCAACTTCGAGCAGATCATTCCAACACCTGAAGCGGCAGACTTCATGATCGGAATAGCAGAGAAGGAGAATGAAGAAAAGACGGTCAAGCGGCAGAAGGCAGGTCGATATGAGCTCCGACATGACTTTTGGGAAGCTACGTTGAAGGCTTTGGACAGTGCCAGTGTGCCGCTCTTCCAGAATGTGAGGCCCAGCCAGGATCACTGGCTCTCAACCGGGTCGGGACTTGGAGGTATCACGTATGTTATGGTTTTCTCGAAAACGGAGGCTCGTGTGGAACTATACATTTCCCGGGCAGACAAAGATTCAAACAAAGCACTCTTCGATACTCTTGAAGGAAGTCGGGAGCAAATTGAAGTGCAGTTCGGAGAGGCGCTCGTCTGGCAGCGACTGGACGACAAGAAAGCTTGCCGCATCAAGTTCAGCAAAGAGTTTGACAGCTACGATCGGGAGAACTGGCAAGAGATGACTGCTTGGCTTGTGAAGTATATCGTGAAGTTGGAAGGGGCCTTCAATGGTCAACTTGGAGCGCTCAAAAACCTTTGATCGAACGGGGTATATTCATACTTGAATTCGGTGTCCATGTTAGCGCTGGCTGCCAGCACAGTCAAACCGCTTCAAATGCGAAGCGGATCAAAAGATCCCAAGACACTAGCTTAAAGCCTGTCAATAGAGACATTAGGCCATCCCAGACCCCTTGCGAAGGAGGACGATCACGTGGGTCATTGATGCCGAGCTGAGCCAGCGTAAAACCAGCTTTCCTATAGTTGCACGACCAGCATGACGTGACCAAGTTATCGAGATCAGTTCTTCCTCAGAGATTCCACGGAACGACATAATCTGCGTTGGCTCGAAAGGCTAGGATCACACCGTGTCGCTGACTGTTAGAGCCCGTAGGCCTAAAGAATTGAGAGCCAACGGCCCTAGCGAACCAAGATAGGGCTTGGGATGGAACGACGCCAATCCCGCAATAGCGACATCGATAACCGTCTCGGCGGAAAACTTCAGGAGCCAGACTGTTGGACGATCGGAGAGGGTCTCTTTCCTCGGCATTCTCGATTGATCTCCTAGTTCCGAGCAATCGCACTCTCGCTCGCCCCGAGACTTGGCCGTGCTCGACAAAGCATTCCCGAAGATCGTCACTGCGAACGTTAGAAAGGAGATGGGTTCCTTCGTCAACCGCTCCGCATGAGACTTTTTTGGAGGCATTATGAAACTTTGTAAGTTCAACCTGAAACCAACTTGGTGGAGGCAATGGGGCTTCCTTACTCCAATCGGCCTCTAATTCGCCAAGCTCAGAACAGATTCTTTTTCCCCGGCACATCACGAAACTTACTTCTTACTTTTCGCGCCACAAAGCAATTCGGTGCATTCTTGGCATTGTCTGCTGAGCACTGCGGAACCGCATCAGTTTGTAGCAGAGGCATCGCTCAAATGATAGTTATTCACGTTTTGAAATGAGGAAGACCAGATCTTTTTCAAATGGGGGATTTCCCAGGGGTTGTTAAAATTCGCTGGATGGGTGATTGTTATGAAGCAGGATTGGAATGATCTGCAATGGTTGATTTCCGTTTTCTAAGGGAAATTTAAGTCAGCAGGAGGGAAATTGTTAGCTTATCTCCGTCATTGGGAGGTGGGTTCACTCGGCTGTAGGGACCATCTGGCGGGCTAACCACATTGGGCGGGTAAGCGAGACGATCGGAGGTGGCGCGTCCTCCTCCGAGGACCGTCGAGCCGTTGCCAGACTCGAAGACCGCAGCAAAGACGTAGCGTCCGTCTTGGGAAATGGCTAGAGCGCGTGGGTCTTCGCCTTGAATGGGGATCTTCTCTGGATCTGCATCGAGGTTCGAGAGATCGTAGGCTAACAGGCAGTTCACTTGAGAGCAGCTAACAAAGGCACGATCGGCCTTGGCAGAAAAGACGACATCGGCAGGTTCATCGTCTGTCTTTAAGATCTCTGTGACTCGCCCCGAGGGCATTTCAATGATGCTAACAGAGTCATAAATGTGATTGACCGCCCAAAGCACCTCGATGTTGCGGAACCGGACGGAGACAGGATTCAACCCGGTGAAGATCGACTTGCGATGGGGTGGGAGGCCATCGACCAGCTCAAAGAGTTCGACCTTGTCCGCGAATGTGTTGGCCGCTGCGAGCCATTTCTCGTCCGGGCTGAGGTCTAGCGGATGCACGTGGGGGAATTCCAGATTGACTGGGGGGATCTCCCGAGTGAAGTCGGCTGGGGTGTTAGACGATCTCCCATCAGAGAAAAGAAGAAATTGGGCGCTGGCGGAGGTGATTCCAAGGATCGCCAAGGCGGGAATAAGGAGGAAGAATGGTTTCATGGCATGGTGACGATGAATAACGAATTGAGGGTTTAGCATGATGATGCTCAAAGGGGAATCCTACACTGTTCTAAAGGAGTTGCGGCAGGTTATCCCAATGTGACCCTTTTATTCACCTCTCGAGACTTGCTGAAATAGAGGATTGCGAATCCTCCATCATCCGGTTGCTTTCCCCATGTCTCTTCAGGGAAATTCAGTCATCGTGATTGGCGGCGGTGCGGCGGGTTTCTTTGGGGCCATCGCGTGTGGAGAAGCGCTTGCTGGGCGTGGTGAGGTGCAGATCTTGGAGAAGGGGTCGCAGGTGCTCACTAAGGTGAAGATTTCCGGCGGTGGGCGATGCAATGTCACGCACGCCTGCTTTGAACCGCGACCTCTGGCAATGCACTATCCACGTGGGGAACGCGCTTTGATCGGGCCCTTTCACCAATGGCAACCGGAGGATACGGTGGCTTGGTTTGCTGAACGCGGAGTGCCGTTGAAAACGGAGTCGGATGGTCGGATGTTTCCCGTCACGAACACTTCGGAAACCATCATTCATTGTCTGCAGGATGCTGCTAGGGAAGCGGGAGTGCGTGTCTCTACCAATACCGAAGTGATTCGAATAGACGTGCAGCCCGATGGTCGTTTCAAAGTCCATACGAAACGCCATGGTGAGTTGATGGCTGACGCGATCCTGGTCGCCACGGGCGGCACTCGGAGCGCAGCGGCGCGTGTTCCAGCAGAGTCCCTTGGGCATTCCCTTGAACCAGCGACGCCCTCACTCTTCACGTTTCACATTGAGGATCCTCGTCTCAAGGATCTGCAGGGTTTGGCTGTGACCTCAGCGGCGGTTCGTGAGTCTGTGTCAGGACATTCAGCGTCTGGACCTGTCCTGATCACGCATTGGGGACTCAGTGGCCCCGCTATTCTGAAGCTCTCGGCCCTTGGGGCACGTGAATTCGCAGAGCGAGACTATCGTTTTACGATTGAAGTCAACTGGCTGCCTCAAATGAAAGAGGATACGGTGCGCGAGATGCTTCGAACACAGCGAGATCGCACAGGGAAACGTGCCGTGCGTAAGGCCTCGCCTTTCGACGCGATTCCACGTCGATTGTGGGCTCGCTTGGTAGAATTGGCAGGTGTTGAAGAGGCGACGATCTGGTCTCATCTCTCTCGCAAACATGCCAACAGCCTGGTCAACGACTTGGTGCGATCCTCCTTCAACGTCACTGGCAAAAGCCTCAACAAAGACGAATTCGTGACTTGCGGCGGTGTCCGCCTGAAAGACGTGAACTTCAAAACGCTGGAAAGTCGGCATGTTCCAGGACTTTACTTTGCAGGTGAAGTGCTAGATATTGATGGGATCACAGGAGGCTTTAATTTCCAATCAGCCTGGACCACGGGCTACCTCGCGGGACAAGCCATCGCCGAGCGCTTGGGGGCTTAGTTCTCCTTCTTGGTCGCCTTGGCCTTGCGGCTTTCGTAGAAGACGCGGGCGGTTTCGCCCATGTAATGAGGCATCTTGTGATCTTCGGCAGCGAGTTTGTAGTGCTTGAGCGCTTCTTCTGTCTTGCCGAGGGCTTCTTTGTAGAGTGCTAGATAGAGGTGCGCGTAGCATAGATGATCGCGGTTCTCTCCTGCTGCTTTTATGACAGCCTCTTCCGTACCTTTGTCAGCAAAGAGATCATGAATCTGAGCCATGGGCACGCGCCTGTCTCCTTGAATGGAAATCAATGCTTTGCGAGCGGCTTCCGCGCCTTCTAAGCTAGCGACGCAGAGAAAGTGCCAGGCCGCATTCTCCACATCGTTCCTATTCACGTTCTGGTGCGCTTCAAACTGAACTCGCCCTTCTTTAAACATGCCAGCGCCGTAGTGAGAGAGGCCACGTTGCCAATGATAGGGCACCTGCTCCGGCACTTTCTTCAAATGGGCGTCGAAGTCGGCGACCGATCCTTTGAAATCACCCTTCATGAACTTGGCAACGCCGCGCTCATTGAAATTGATCGGTGTCTCAGTCTTCGGTTGGTCTTCCTCCGCGTGAAGGATGAGGGCAGCGAAGGAATGAATAAGAACGGCGAAGAGCCGGACGAACCCGGCTCTTCGGTAGGTTTTGAAAACCTGAATCATGATGGCGATTGGTTAGGCTTTCACCTTGGCGCGGACGCGCTCAAGCAGCTTCTTGGTGGCGAGGATGCCTTCAAGTTCACCCAACTCACTGCCTTCATACTCGATGCCGACATGGCCGTGGTAGCCGGCTTTGAGCACGATATCCATCATCTTGAAGTAGTCGGTATGTATTTCGTTCCCTTCGGCGTCGAAGTCATGACTCTTGGCACTGACGGCCTTGGCGAACGGCATGAGCTCGGTGACTCCCTGGTAGCGGTCATAGGTCTTGCCACCGCCGAGATTGAAATTTCCGAAGTCTGGCAACGTGCCGCAGTTAGGCATATTGACCCGCTTCATCACCGCAGCGAGCCAGGATCCATCTGAAGAAAGACCGCCATGGTTCTCGACCGTGACGTTCATTCCGTAAGGAATGCCTAGTTCTGACAGAGCGGCGAGGCCGTCTGCGGCGAGTTTCTCTTGTTCTTCGCGGGTGCCAGTGGAACTTGCATTGACACGAATGGAATGGCAACCTAACGCTTGTGCGCCGTTGAGCCAGAAGGCGTGGTTGAGTACCGTGCGGTGACGTTTCTGTGGATCCGGATCACCAAGTTGACCCAAGCCGTCGCACATGATGAGAAGGCTTTTCACATCAATGTCTTCGCAGCGTTTCTTGAGGCTTTGGAAATACTTGTCGTTCACCTTTCCATCTTTGAACAGCTGATTGACGTATTCGACGGCGTTGATGCCGCATTTGTCTTTGGCGAATGCGGGGAAATCCATGTTGGCCAGATCCCCCTTATTCACCATCTTGTGCACGGACCATTCCGCGATTGAGATCTCGAATGGATGCGCCCCTTCGTGATGATCGGCGAAGGCCGCCCGTGGCAACACTGCAGCGGCCCCTGCTGCTAGAGTGGACTTGATGAAAGAGCGGCGATTGTGATCGAGGGTATTCATGGGGGAACTCTATCCATATGAGCCTCGCTGACAATCAGAAAACCTAGGTTCTATACGAGGCGCTATGTTTTCCCAAGGGCGAGACAGGAATTGATACCACCGAATCCTAATGAAAGATTGAGAGCATGGCGGATCGTGACTCCATCACGTCCAGTGTTAGGGACGTAGTCGAGAGGAGGGAGCGATGGATCGATTTCTTCAAGGTGAAGGGTCGGGATCAAATGACTCTCACGCATGGCCAAAAGAGTCGCAGCGGCTTCGATGGCTCCCGCTGCCCCTAGCGCATGCCCGGTGTAGGCTTTGGTGCCGGAGAGGGGCGGGGGAGTATTGCCGTTTCGACCGAATAGTTGAGCGACACATTGCGCCTCATTGATGTCATTCATCTGCGTGGCACTGGCGTGAGCGTTGATGTAATCGATCTGGTTCGGTTCCAGTCGAGCTTGATCAAGGGCTAACTGAATGGTGCGGCGCAGAGGTTCACCGGAAGGATCAGGGCTGGTCATGTGATGCGCTTCATTGGTGAGGCTGAAGGCTATCACTTCGCCATAAATATCGGCCCCGCGGGCTTGAGCATGTTCCCAGCTTTCTAACACGAGTGCGGCTGCTCCCTCTCCCATGACGAAGCCATCACGCCGCCGCTCAAATGGACAGTAGGCTCGAGCAATGGGATCGACATCGCGTCTGCTCATGGTGTTGATGTTATCGAAGGCGGCGAAAGTGAGGGGCGAAAGGGGTGCTTCTGCAGCCCCTGCGATCATGACATCGGCAACACCTTCGCGGATGAAACGAAAGGCATCTCCGATGGCAGTGTTTCCACTGGCGCAGCTGTTAGAGTTGCCGGTGCCAGGACCTTGAAGCCCATATTCCATGGCGATATTCGCATGCGCGGCTCCGCCAAAGATACGGAAGGCGAGGGGTCGCGCGATGGCTTTGGGGCCGTGTTCAAGAAAGATGGCATGCTGTTCTTCTGCGAATGAGAATCCCCCAAGGGCGCTGCCGAAACTGACGCCGAATCGAGGGCGAGGCTCGGCAGAACTGCACTCCAATCCGGCATCCGCGATGGCAAAGCGAGCGCTGAGTAAAGCGAGCTGGGCGAAACGGTCGAGTCGCTTGAGGCGGTGGGGCGGGAAATACGCTTCAGGCTGGAAGTCACGCATTTCGGCGGAAGCCTTGGCATGAAAGGGGCTGGCATCGAAGGCTCGCAGATAATCGATGGCGGAGCGTTCAGCGAGGATGCCTTGCCAGAAGGCTTCCTTGCCAATTCCGATGGGGGTCACCGGACCGAGGCCTGTCACGACGACACGTATCACTCGGCGGTGCGGAGGTAGGTGAGTGTGAGGGCGTCCTCGATATGCTCGTGATGAGTCAGTGTGAGTTGATGGCTTTTTTCAAGCGGGGGCTCAGAAGACTTCATGCCGACGAGGCGAGGCTGTAATGTCAGGATCAAGGTATCGAAAGGTCGGTCCATGAGCGCGCTGAAGGAGGACACGGGCTCGGAGCAGTCTAGCAAGACGCCATCGAGCGATGCCGTCGCGGTGACAGTGATTCCTTTAGGTCTTAAAGACGATGAATCGGCGGCAGACATAGTTGATGAGGGCTGAAGTCACGATGAACGCCCCTTGCGCGGGAAAAGTAGGCACGCCGTGAGTCGCGATTAAGAAACGATTGATCCAAACGCCTAGACCAAAGCTGAGAGCAGAGACAGCGAGGAAGAGGCCGAACTCAACCATGCGAGAGTGACGCCCTGGGACGAAGACATAACGGGAGTTGATGAGGTAGGTGTAGACATTGGAAATCAGAAAAGCGATGGTGGTATTGATAGTAGAGCGGTGTGCGCGGACTTCATTTCCAAGTTCCGGGTCGATGGCAGGGTTGATCCAAAGAGAGAAGATAGAGAAGATGGAGACGTGAAGAAGCGTGGCGGAGAGACCGACAATCCCATAGCGGATGATTTGTGCGAATGGCCGTGTGTCGCGTTCTTGTAGGCTTTTCCAATGGATCATTCTGACAAGATCAAATGCCGTAGGTCTCTTTCCAGAGAGGAAACTGCTTCTCGATCTGACTCTTGCGACGGCGCGGGCTGAGTTCCCAGACGACGTACTTATCATCACCTACCAGTGGGACAAGGGGATCATAGTTGATCGTCCCAGTCATCGGCACGCGGTGATCGCGTGCGGGCCAATGCACATCGTGCAAATGACAGCCGATGAGGTAAGGGGCCATGGTGGAGAGCCATTCGACGTGATCTAACAAAGATAAGTTATGTTTCAACTGCACATGCCCAAAGTCGTGCCAATAGCCGACCCAGGGATTCTCAGCGTAGTCTTCCATCAGAGAGATCATCTCGCGTTCGCTGGGCACATCTTCATAGCGGCTGCGGCTTTCGATCGCGACGGGGACACGAAATTTCTCGGCATGTTTGGCGATCTCTTTGAGAGCCTCGCGAGCACGATTGACATAGAGAGGAGCGATCTTCTCGCGCGCCTTGACCGTCTTGATTTTCAACTCGACGAACTCAGGAGTATTCATCTTCCCTTGTCTCACAAGATCGGTCAGTAGCGGAGTCATCTTGGTCATGGGCACACTTCCCATATGGAGAACGACATAGGACGCCTTAAAATCGGCGGCGTATTCAATCGTCCTCAGCGTGAGATCGAGCGCGCGTTTCCTATCATAACTGCGATGAGAGGTGAATTCATAGCAGTCCGGGGCATCGATCAGGACCTCGACTGGTGACGGGCAGTAATTGTGCAGACCGGAGACTTTGAATTTCCCCGCTTCGTAGGCTTTCTTGATTCCTGGAAGAAGCGCGACGCTGAGACCATGACTGATCTCGATCGTATCGAATCCCAGTTCGAGAATCTCGTCGATCATTTCTTCGCCATCATGATGACGGCTACTGTTCCAACATGTGGAGAAAGCGATCATTCGAGAGTGTTGTTAGTCTATGATCGGGCTGTAAGCTTTGACGTAGTTGATGATAGCATCATCGCGATCCTGTGCTGCCCATACGACTCGCAAGAAATCGGCGGGATGAATGGTATGGCTGGAGAGAAAGTTTCGATCGCCTCCACAGCAGTACATGATGTTAGGATCCAACTCGCCGTGCAGTTTGGCGCGTGCCTTGGCGGTGATGCGAGGGAGCCATGGGATCCCGTCCCATTCTGCCGCTCGGTCAGGGAGGTCATCCGGAGTCAGAATCTCATCACTCAGTTGGCCTTTCTGAATGGTCATGAAATAGTCACGGCGAACCCCAGCGATGAGCACGGCGGTTGTAGGTGAAGGAGCATTCTCATCGGCAAAGTCTTCTACGAAATCATAGAACTCACGAGGTTTGTAGCCGATGGAGTAGAGAAACCCGATGTCGTCTTGATTGTAGTACTTTTCGAACTCGGTATCGCCACTCTGATAACGCTCGAAACATCGTGCGAAGAGCTTGCTGAAATCAGTGTCCCAGAGGTAGTTGTTGATCATCTCCCCTCATTGATGGGATGGCACACCTTGCCTTGCAAGCGCAGAAGGGCGAATTCACCTCACTTATGATAGAAGATCAGTTACCGATGTTGGCGTTGGTCTATTTGCTGCCGACAGTTCTCGGAGTAGGCTTGCTCGCGTGGCGATGGTTTCGCGGGCCGGAATGGATGGCCTATGTGGAGCCGTTGATCTTTGCTGTGCCGATTCTTGTCGGTTTCTGTGCTCTTGAGGGACGGTGGCCGTGGGCCATGCACTCGCCGTGGCGCGTGCATTATTGGGTGGCGGTGGGCGTGGCGATCATGGCGGGAGTGGCGGGTGTTCTTTCGGGAAAAGGGAGGCTTGCTCGTATATCTGGTTTGGTCTTGGTCCTTCTCGTTTGTTGGGCAGGTCTCATCGTCATGCTCAAGGACTACTCGGGCAAACTTCACAGTGATTGGACAACTACACAACACATGGGATTGTTTGTGTTTATGCTTGCGTTAGCCGCGGGGCATGTCTTCGGTCAAATAGGCCTCGCGCGAGTGTTTCCCGCGTCCTGGTTTCTTGTCAGTGCGGGCGTGATCTTGCTCGGAGGCACTCTCTACGCCTTCTTCGGCGCGTCGTCACTCAAGGTCGCTCAGTGGATGACCATCGGCGGCGAGGTGGCTGGTGTGACCGCCATACTGTCATTCACTCAAAAGAACAAGCGCGTGCTGCCAGGCGTAGGTGCCGTGTTCGGGTTCTTTGTCAGTGCGAGCTTGCTCTACGGATTCTACGCTGCTGAGAAGGCTTCTTTGTTGCCTTTGGTGTGCGTGTTAGCCGCTCCGTTTGCAGGTTTGCCTTGGGCCATGAAGTCGCCGAGGCAATCATCGATCCGTCTGAAGATGGGATGTGCGATTTGGATCCTGCTTCTCGTCGTGATTGCGATTGCCATCGCGATTCTTCAACAGCCCAGTGCCGCAGAGGAAGACGACTACTACGACGCTTATAGTTTCATCACATCTCGAGCCGCTGTCGGTTTGCGTGCTGGTCCGCTCACTGTTCGAGCGGCGGCGAGTGCAGAGACCTACAATGTTTTGTAGGTCTCGAGGATAGAACTGCGAGAGAATTGGCGTTCGGCAGTACGTCCGGCCGCTTTGGCATAATGCTCACGGAGTAGGGGATCGTTGATGAGTCGTCGTAGGGCATCGGCCACAGCGTGGGGCTGATCGGCTTCGATGAAGATTCCAGGCTCATCACCCATGGTGAACCACGATCGCAATTCGTCGCTTGCTAGGATGGGCGTGTGCGCGGCGAGTGCTTGGAGAACCACCCAACAGGCTTCTTCGCGACCAGCCTCGATGGCGGTATTCGGTTGCTGCTGTGAGACCTCGCATGGCAAGGTCTCAAGGACATCGATGAAAGAGAGTTCGCTCGTTTGATAGTGCGTGATCTTCTTCAAACGATTTGCCGCTTGAGGGTGTTCCGTTAGCCACGCGTCGATGTCACAGTTCCATCCGCGACGTCGTGGAGCAGCCTCGAGCAGATGGATCGACCATGGTTCTGAGAGATCGGTGAGATCTCGCACCGCCTCAGCGAGGGTGTTCAACGACGAAAGATTCAGGGTGGGCACGAGCCATCCAAGGGTTACTTCATCCTCTTGAAGTTTCGATTGGGAAGACGTGTGGTGTGTCGGTGAGAGGCTGGGATGCAGAACGGTGACGTTATTCGCAGGTCTGGTGGAGGGGGGGGGGGGAGGGTGTGAGGAAATGTGAGGACCGCTTGTAGAGGTTCTCGCGGACGAGGCGAAGAATACGCTCTCCGAGGTCCCGAAAGATCTTTGAAGAGCCGAGAGAACTTTGCCAGTGGTGGGGCAGAGTCCGGAGCCAGAACGAGTTGATATCATCGCTAGCAGTCTGTCGGACTTGAGCGCGGCGAGATCAGGTTCCTGCTTGGCGACGGAGGCTTACTTTTTCCGGCCGGGGCATCGCCGAAGTTCTTCGGGACCGGCTGTTGGACGCTGTTGCCGATAGAGTGCTGATTAGCCGACCCGCCGGGAAGGCCGGGGCTGCCGGGAAGGCCTTTTAGGCCCTTCGTCCCCCTTTTATCCGCATCCCGAGGTTGAAGAGGTGCTTGAGGTTGTAGCTGGTGGTCACTAAC
>JBLHHN010000179.1:0-11808 GCA_047616785.1 Verrucomicrobiales bacterium | reverse complement strand
TCAAGCAGCGCGACGAGATTGAGATGCTACAGCGTCGACGGGCATAATCAGTCTGTTAGCTGAGGCTCGATTTCGATAACAAACTTTACTAGACGATGTCTAGGCCTGCTGTTGAAATAGCGGCACATGAAGTCTTCCTACGAGATCGCCGTCCTCCCGGGCGACGGGATCGGAGTCGACGTGACTGAGGAAGCGGTTCGCGTTCTCCAAGCCGTCGTCGCCGTCATTCCAGAACTTGAGCTTTGCTTCTCCGAAGTCTCTGTCGGAGCCGCCGAGTATCTCCGCAATGGCGATCCCCTGCCAGAGATCGCCTTCGAAGCTTGCCGTCAAGCCGATGCCGTCTTGTTAGGGGCCATGGGCTTGCCGAGTGTGCGCTGGCCTGACGGGAAAGAGATGACCCCTCAGATCGATCTCCGCGAACGCTTGGATCTCTATGCTGGCTTGCGACCCATCTATCTCTATGCCGCCAATGACTCGCCCCTTAAAGGACACCAGGTAGGCGCGATAGACTTCTTGTTAGTTCGTGAAAATACGGAAGGCCTCTTTGCAGCGCGCTTGAATGCGACGCGCCCCACGCCAGACGAAGCGCGTGACACCATGTCCATCACACGGAAAGGCAGCGAACGTGTCTGTCGTGCAGCTTTCGAGCATGCCATGAACCGGCGACACAAAGTGACTCTCGTCGATAAGGCGAATGTGCTTCCTTCCATGGTCTTCTTTCGCGAGATTTTTAATGAAGTCGCCAAGGAGTTTCCTGAGGTGGAGACCGAGGCTGTGTATGTCGATGCGGCGGCCCTTTTCCTGGTACAACGCCCACACACCTTCGATGTCATTGTGACCGAGAACATGTTTGGCGATATTTTATCCGATCTCGCGGCAGGACTCGTCGGTGGCATGGGCATGGCACCTTCTGGCGATATCGGAGATGACTACGCGGTGTTTCAGCCTTCCCATGGCACCGCTCCAGACATCGCTGGGAAAGGCATCGCCAATCCAGTCGCCACCATTCTCTCCGCCGGCATGATGCTAGACTGGTTAAACTCCGAAACCGCGAACAAGGGAGGGAGGATGATCACCGAGGCTGTCCGAAAGGTCCTTGAAGATCCTGGCAATCGCACGCCTGACATGGGCGGCAAGCTATCCACCACTGACATGGGTGATCGCATCATCGCAGCATTAAAGTCATGAGCCGTTACATCGACCTCACACTCACCGCACGCCCGTCCATGCGCGGGATCGATTGGGAAACTGCAGCTACCGTGGAGGAGCATGGATGGAATGCCCGCCTTCTCCATTTCTATTCACGCAGCGGCTCCCACATGGATTCGCCCAAGCACTTCAATTGTGGCGAACAAACTATCGATGAGATCCCTCTCACGGATTGCATCATTACAGCACGGGTTGTCGATCTCACTCATTTGGAGCCAAGCGCACTCATCGAAGTGGCCGACCTTGGCGAAATCCCAGAACAATGGACCCCTGCCGAAAGCCTCTTGCTTCATACCGGTTGGAGCGCACACGTTGACAACGCCGACTACTACCGCAGTTCATTTCCTCGTATCAGTGAGGGGCTGGCCCAGTGGTGTGTCGAGCGCAAAGTGTGTGTGTGTTAGTAGTTTGGCCGCCATCCGACGCGGACGTGTTCAATATCGAAGAGGTCACGACCATCCATACCATTTTACTCACGGGCAACGTCGTCATTGTAGAAGGTCTCACACACCTCGATCAACTCTCAGAGAGGAAGGTCACCTTCATCGCCCTTCCTTTGAAGATCGAAGCAGGCGACGGCGCCCCATGCCGAGCCATGGCGATTGAAAACGGCGCGCTCTATCATAATGCACCAAGCCCCCAATAGCCTCAAGAATCTACCTCCTGAGTGGCCGCACGATCTCTTGCCAGAGATCCGACACCGCGTGTCCTCAGTGAACCAATCGATCGTCGTTCTCGATGACGATCCGACAGGCACCCAGACGGTGTATGACACACCAGTAATAACAGACTGGTCAGAAAATTCGATCACCACCGAGTTCGAGCGCAAAGAACCGCTCTTCTACATCCTAACCAATTCGCGAAGCGTGACCGCATGCGAAGCCGCCACCATCAATCGGGAAGTCGCCTCCGCCCTCCTCGCCGCCAAGGCCGTGACTGGACGTGACTACACCGTGATCAGCCGTAGCGATTCCACTCTACGCGGCCATTTCCCCTTGGAAACGGACGTTCTCGCGGAAGCCTTGGGTGAATCAGAAGCTGTTTGCCTGGTCATTCCCTACTTCCTTGAAGGCGGGCGTTGGACCGTCGATGACGTGCACTACGTGGTCGACGGTGACACCTGGACGCCGGCAGCGGAAACGCCATTCGCCAAAGACGCTGTCTTTGGATTCCAATCCTCGCATTTGCGCCAGTGGGTAGAAGAGAAAACGAACGGCGTGCACCCGGCGGAAACCGTGGGTAGCATCTCTTTGGAAACGATACGCAGTGGACCAGATGCTGTGACCGATCAACTCATGTCCTTTCCGGCTGGCAGCGTTGGCATCATCAATGCCCTCACCATGCGTGACATTGAAGTCGTCGTCGCCGCCATCCTCGACGCCGAAGCTCAAGGGAAACGTTTCCTCTACCGCACGGCGGTCTCTTTCGTAAGAGCACGTGCAGGCCTGGCCAATAAACCATTGTTAGAGTGAGAGGGCCTCGTTCAAGAGCAGCAAGCCACGGGCGGACTTACCGTCGTCGGCTCCTATGTCCCTAAGACCACCCAACAACTCACCTGCCTGCTTGATACCAAGGAAGTGGTTCCGCTAGAGATTAATGTGGCGGGCCTGTTAGGAGGCGAGCAACCGGATGAGTTGATCCGCACATTGAACGAACATCTCGCTGCGGGCACCTCCTGCGTGGTCTACACAAGCCGCGAACTTATCACTGGGAATTCCGATGCGGACAATCTCAAGATTGGCCAAACGGTTTCTCAAGTGCTCGTCGATCTGGTGCGTCAGCTTCCCGTCGCACCGCGCTATCTCGTGGCCAAAGGCGGCATCACCTCCTGTGATCTCGCCACCAAAGGCCTGCAAATGCGCCGTGCCATCGTTCGCGGACAGATCCTTCCAGGTATTCCTGTCTGGGAACCGGACGCGACCTCACTCTTTCCTGGCCTCACCTACATCGCTTTCCCCGGAAACGTCGGAAGTGATGAGGCTCTGCTAGAAGCCGTGCGTAAACTCGAATGGAGATCTGCATGAGCGCGAAACTCAAAGGCGTTTGCGTGGGTGCTGGTTATTTCAGCCATTTCCAATACGAAGCTTGGACTCGGATCCCCGAAGTCGAGATCCTCGCCATCTGCAATCGGTCGACTGACAAAGAGCAGGAGGTTGCCGATCAATACGAAATTCCCAAGGTTTATGAGATCGCCGCTTTTCGTCAGATGCTAGAGACGGAGAAACCAGATTTCGTCGACATCATCACCCCTCCAGAAACACATTTGGAGCTTTGTCAGATCGCAGCGGAGATGGGCGTCGACATCATTTGCCAGAAACCGCTCGCCTCGACCTATGAAGAGACCTTGGAGTTGGCGGAAATTGCCCGACAATCATCCGGCCGTTTCATGGTTCATGAGAACTGGCGCTGGCAGCCATGGTATCGCGAGATCAAGCGTGTCCGGAATCAAGCCTTGTTAGGCGAATTCTATCATTTCTCCATGCAAACCCGACTCGGTGATGGCTGGGGCGAAGAGGCCTACCTCGCACGCCAGCCGTTCTTCCGTGACTACCCGCGACTCTTTGTCTTTGAGACAGGCGTTCACTTCCTGGACACGTTCCGTTTTCTCTTCGGTGAGGTGAAATCCATCTACACGCGAACCGCACAACGCAATCCCGTGATCCCGTGATCAAAGGAGAAGACAGTGCTCTGATTGTTTGTGACTTTGTCAACGGCGGCACTGCCGTGCTCGATGCCAATCGCTACAATGAATGCGAAGCCGATGATCCACGCTATACCTTTGGTAAATTGCGCGTAGAAGGAAGTCATGGGCACTTGGAGATGAATGAGGAAGGCATGATGCGGATCAAGCTCTTGGGCGAGCCGAGCCGGGATCACCTCTACCCGCACGGGAAACGGCAGTTTGCGGGAGACTGTGAGCATGCCTTGCAACGTCATTTCGTCGATGGGGTGCTTCAGGGCCAGTCGTTCGAAAGTACCGTGGATGACTATCTCATTAGCGTGTTGTTGGTCGAACAAGCTTACCGCTCCGCTGCGGAGAACCGCGTGGTTCTCGCTGAAGAAGGTCTCGTCTGACAGGTCCGCAGAAACGTAAGCAAGTTATCCATGGGTGCTTCCGAATCTCCACTTTTAGAAGCCCGAGGCCTTCACAAGTCCTTCGGAGAAACGGAAGTGTTGCGAGACGTCGAACTCACATTGCTCTCAGGGGAACGCGTCGCTCTGATCGGCCCATCCGGCTCTGGTAAAAGCACGCTGCTCAACTGTCTTGGCGGACTTGAACGCCCCGACCAAGGCGAGTTGCTTTTCGATGGCGTCGATTTCCGCAAACTCAATGGCAACGAGTTGGCCTCCATACGCCGAGATCGTTTGAGTTCCATTTTCCAATTCTTCCACTTGCTCTCCACTCTCACCGCCTATGAGAACGTGGCCTTTCCCCTGCGTTTGTTAGGTGTGCCCGCAGCTGAACGCAATGAGCGTGTCCAGGAACTGATCGATCAAGTCGAGTTGACCTCTCGACAACACGCACTCCCCGAACAGTTGAGCGGCGGGGAGCAACAACGCGTGGCCATCGCACGCGCCTTGATCATTCGTCCTCGATTGATCCTCGCAGACGAGCCCACAGGGAATCTGGACAGCGTGACTGGAGCCATCATTCTCAATCTTTTAGAGTCACTCACAGAGACCTATCGGACCGCGCTCGTGTTGGTCACGCATAGCATGGAAGCCACGCGCATCTGTCGGCGGACGTTGAACATGCGCGACGGCGTCATCACTAGCACATCATGCGAGTCGCGTTAGACGAACTCGTCTTGCTCTGGAGCCAGTTCACCTGGCGACACTGGCGCCGCTCCCCTTGGAAAACGGTTTTGCTCACGGGCATACTCGCCCTCGGAGTGGCCGTGTTCTTCTCCATCCGTCTGGCCAATCGCGCTGCCGTAGCAGGCTTTCAGCTCTTCTCCGAGAGCGTCACCGGCACCAGCGATCTGGTGCTCACCTCGGCATCGGGCGAACTTCCGGCAGCGCTGCTCCCAGAGATGCGTCGTGCATTGGGTGACATTCCAGCCGGCCTGTTTCCAGTGCTGGAATCGACTGCCACGCAGCCAACCGCAGGCCTTGAGGGTTTCCAAGCCGAGGCCCTGCAAGTGATCGGTGTCGATCTCGTTGCTCTATCTAACATTGTCTATCTCGATGGAGAGGCCGAGCACTCAATCAGCCAGTCACTGCCCGACAACGCCGAAGTCAGCGGTGCGCCGCCGATCTTTCCTTCTTCGACTCTAGCATCGAAACTGAACTGGTCTGAAGGCGATCACGTCTCTTTGGTCTTTGACGATACCATTCACGAGTGCTTCATCGCTGGGCTCCTTCCCACAGGAGATTTCGAGATCCAGCAGCCAGACAATCTCTTGGTGATGGATCTGCCAGACTTGCAGCGAATGACGGCACAGGTCGGCAAGATGCATCGCGTGGAGGTGCGTTTGCCGCCAGGCCATTGGCAAGAGGCTTGGCGCGATCAGGCTCGGACCCGTTTGACCACGTCCAGTGAAGGGCGTTGGCTCATAGAAACGCCAGACCAACAACGTGAAACGGGCGGCACCATGACACAGGCGTTCCGTTTGAATCTGAGCATCCTTTCCTGCCTCGCTCTGATCGTTGGCGTCTACCTGATCCTGCAAGCTCTGGAGGCCGCAGTGGTCCGGCGTCGACCCGAGATCGCCACTTTGAGAGCGTTAGGCGTATCGCCAAATGCCATTCGTCGTGCCTGGCAAGTCGAAGCCATGGTCATGGGCGGCATCGGAACATTGGTCGGCCTTTTGTTAGGCTGGCTCATGGCCCAAGTCACGGTGCGAGCAATCGCTCAGACGGTCAATGCGCTCTATTATAACAATACCACCAAGGCTGCCGCCTGGCATTGGAATGAGGCGCTATTAGCCGGAGCGTTAGGGGTCCTAGCCAGCGCAGTGGCGGGATGGTTGCCGGCTAAGGACGCTTCTGAGACACCACCGGCACAGATGCTCCAACGAGGCACGCGCTCCGATGGCATTCGTCTTTTCATGAAGCCCTGGTTAGGAGTCGTGCTCATCATTCTCGCTGCGATCGCTCACGTGGCTCCACCTTGGCGCACGCCGGATAGCAGCAGCATACCAATCGCAGGCTACGCATCCGCCTTTCTCTGGGTGGCGGGGGCCGGGATCCTTTCAGGGGCACTCTTCCCAGTCATCGCTCGATTGGCAAATTCGCTAGACGAACTTTCCCCCGGGCTTCATCATGCCGCGAGTCAACTGCGTCAAGCCACCGGGCGGCATCGCCTGGCCACCGCGGGATTAGTCGTCGCTGTGGCCATGGCTGGCGGAATGAGCATCCTCGTTGGCAGCTTCGAAACGACCGTGACCCGTTGGTTGGACAATGTGATGAAGGCAGACCTCTTCATCGCCTGCCAAGGGACCGGCAACGCATCGAGCCGCAATCGAATTCAATCGGACACATGGCAGACGTTGAAGGCGGACCCCGCAGTCGATCTTTGTGAAGTCTCACAGTATTATCGAATCACTTTCGAAGGCCGGCCGACCGTCCTCGTGGGCGTTGATCTGCATACGGGTGAGCGCTCTATGGATCCGATCTGGCTCATAACACCACCCGCAACCTTGCCCGAAGGCGCAGAAGAGGAATGGGGTGTGATGAGCGAGCCGTTTGCTTATCGTTTTAACAAGAACGTAGGTGATGTCATCAACATCCCCACGCCCTATGGTCCGCAGAAAGTGAAACTGGTCGGAATCTTCGCAGACTACGGAAATGAGTTCGGTAGTGTGGTCGTTTCTCGGCAGAGCTTGAACGCGTGGTACAAGGACGATCGCGCGGCTCGCATGGCGGTCCAGCTACGCTCAGACGCGGATCTCTCAGAGGTGCAAGCGCGTTGGATGCAAGCTCACCCTGGCATTGTCGTCACCAACAACCGCCAACTTCGTTCCGAAGCCATTCGCATCTTCCGTCAGACCTTTGCCGTAACCCATGGATTGAAATGGATCGGCGTCTTCGTCGCCCTGGCCGGGCTCGCGCTTGCCCTGGCCAGCATGCTCATGGAACGCCAGCGCGAACTCGCCACTTTACGCGCGTTGGGATTTGGCCAGCGTGAGATCGGGCAGACCACCGCCTGGGAAAGTCTCGGACTGGCGACGGTCGGTTTGATTGTCGGATTTCTTCTGAGCGTGGTGTTAGGCCACCTCATCGTCTACGTGATCAATCGCCAAGCTTTTGGCTGGACCTTGATTTTTGATCTGCCTCTGCGTGACTTCGCCTTACTTGCCATCGGCGTACTCGCGATCAGCGCTCTTGTGGGTTACCTCACAGGATCACGATCGATGAACGCGTAAGGGATGGGCCGTTACCCCTCAAATCGACGGATGATCACCGTCGCATTGTGCCCGCCGAATCCGAAGGAGTTGCTCGCGGCAACATCGATCTTAATTTCTCGAGCTTTGTTGGGGACGTAATCGAGATCACACTGGGGGTCTGGATCTTCCAAGTTGATCGTAGGAGGAATGATCCCATACTTGATTGCCAAGGCAGAGGCGGCAAATTCGATCCCGCCAGCAGCCCCTAGCAAGTGACCTGTCATCGATTTGGTCGAACTCACGATCAAGCCTTCCTTCGCGTGATTCCCGAAGGACCGCTTGATCGCCAAGGTCTCACACACATCCCCGACAGGCGTCGAAGTCCCATGGGCATTCACGTAGTCGACATCTTTAGGATTCATTCCCGCATGCTTGAGCGCCATGTCGATGCAGCGGCTGGCTCCATGGCCTTCCGGTTGTGGAGATGTCAAATGATAGGCATCCGCTGAGACGCCGTAGCCACATAGCTCGCCATAGATGGTTGCGCCGCGTTTCATCGCAAACTCCATTTCTTCTAACACCACCATGCCTGCTCCTTCACCCATGACGAACCCATCACGTCCCGTGTCAAACGGACGGGACGCGCGTTCTGGCTCGTCGTTGCGTTTGCTCAGCGCCTTCATGTTGCCAAAGCCGGCAAGTCCCATCGGGCGAATCGACGCTTCCGATCCACCCGCGATGAAACAATCCGCGTCACCGAATTTGATCATGCGCCAAGCCTCTCCGATGCAATTGTTCGCCGTGGCACAAGCCGTCACAATGCTCATGTTAGGACCGCAGAGACCATACTCCATCGCGATCTGACCGCTGGCAATGTTCGCGATCATCAAGGGAATGGTCAAAGGCGAGACACGGCTCGGATTGCGTTCGAGTAGTTTCTGATGATTATTCTCCAACGTTCCCAGACCACCGATCCCGCTACCCGCCATCACGCCGATCCTATAGGGGTCCATGCTAGAGACATCGAGACCGGAATCGTCGAGCGCCATCTTCGCCGCACCCATGGCCAGCTGCGTGTAGCGGTCCATCCGCTTGGCGTCTCTCGGGGTCTTTAGGTAATCCCCCACATTGAAATCGCGAACCTCACCACCGAATTGACAGCTATACTCCGAGGTATCGAACGCTGAGATCGTGCGGATCCCACTTCTTCCGTGGATAAGATTATCCCAGAAAGTTTCCAGATCATTGCCCACGGGTGAGACAACACCCATACCTGTGACTACTACTCGACGCTCGTTCATTACTAAGGACCCGCAGAGCGGGAATTGCGGCTAAGAAAACCGGATCACCCTCTTGCGCAATGAGAAAGTGCCTAAGGATTCGCCCTCAAAGGAGTGGAATCCTGAATAAATGGACTCTCGGCTTCGTCCATAGGGTGAAAGGAGACTTAAACCCATGAAAAACCTCACCATCCTAAAAACCATCTCTGCGCTGGCACTAACGTCTGGCATCATTCTGAGCCCTGCTTCTGCAGGGCATCGGACCGGAGTTGAGTACGCCATCGATCAAGTCGAGGCCACCACGACAGGGCTTCTTGGCGACTACACGCGAGAGCTCAAGCATCGCGGATTATGGAAACCACGTGGCGAGTATCATCGTCTCTGGGTCGCGATTCATCGCATGGAAGAGTACGGAGATTCTCTGATGAAGCATCATAACAGACGCACCAACCCTGCCTCGCTCGCCAAAGTGGTCGGTATCATCGATCGCTACCTGCACACCGCCGAGGACGCCACGCGTCACTGCCGCGTTTCGAGCCGCATTCACGCGGATTTGAAACACGTCTCTGCTGCCACCCACGCGCTAATTGGCTACTGCAATGGAGGCAGAGGTAGCCGCGGTTACGACAACAATGATCGCGGACGTGGCTACAATGATCGTAGAAGAGGCTTCCGTGATGGCCGTTATGCCGATCGCCGCAGCCCAAGCAGCCGCGAAGGAAAAGCCAACAGGCGAACCTTCCGCTTCTAACTATTACCGTCCCCGACAGGCAATGAAGGAGGAGCTTCGCTCACGAAGCTCCTCCTTCTTGCTCTGACGGGCCCGATTTGCTCGGAGTCCGTGCCGTTGTTCGCTAAAAGCAACAGCAAGAACGTTCCTTGGTTGCCATCGTAACCGCGATGGCAGGGGCGGTCTCTTTCACGAACTCCTCACAATGACAGTATTCAAAAAACGTCACCCAAGCGCAGCCAATATTTTATCTCAGGCCAAACACAATCGTAAAGTCCTCTTCATTGCCATGGACTATGCAAGGGCGATCCACAAGGTTCTCTTCATCAACGGTGATGGTGAAGAGCTTCGTCTGCCCTTTGATGTGCACAACAATCCGGAAGGTCTCGCCTATCTCCTAGAAGTTATTGCCAAGACCTGTAAGAAACGCGCCATCAACCGCAAACACATCATCCTCGGCGGTGAAGGCGTTCCAAGTTTCGCGCGTAACTTCATCCTCAGCTTATCTGACAAAGGTCATCTCGTTCTTAACATTCACGCCAAAGAAGCCAAGGAGATGCGGCAAACCGAGCAAGCCTCCACCGACAAGCTCGACCTCATCGGCATCGCCAAGAGCATGCTCCATGGCAGCGGCAAGCCCTTCGGCCCTCACCGCTACGATTTCAGGCTGTAAGATACCGAGAACCCTAACGAAATCTGTATCTCTGCAAAGCCCTACGCCGAACTCTTCGACCATCAGGAAACTATCCAGATCCTCACTCGCAACCGAAGCCGTCTGGTGCAAGAACGCACCGGTTGCGCCAATCGCATTCACACCCTCATCGATCAGCTCTTTCCAGGATTCCTGAACTCGGGGTGTCCGGTGAGCCTATTCACCACAGCCTCCATGGGGATCATGCGAATGCCGCCGTTCCCAGCATACCATATCGCACGGCAGAAAGAAGGCACCATGGCTGCTAAACTCAAAGAATGGGGCACTCATGATCCTGACAGATCGGCAGCCAAACTCATAAACATGGCCAAAGAAGCCCTATCCTCAAGCCAAGCGTTTCGGCTAGTGCGTTAGAGAATAAGAACGCCGATCTCGATGGCGATGGCCTCACCAACTGGGAAGAATATGCCATAGGCACCGACCCCATGGATCTTCTCAGCCAGTTCAAGCCCGCCCTCACATTAATGAAGGTCGAAGGCGCCAACCATCTCGCCATCCACTACCAACAAGCTGTCGGAGCCCAAGTCACGCCTCAAGTCATGGTGTCCCAAGACCTCGTGAACTGGGAGCCCGATGGAGATCTGTTAGACATCGAGATCCATGAAGCCACCCATGGCAATCAAGGGGTCATTGCCTGTCTCAAAGAAAGCATGGACACATCGGCCTTCCAATACATCCGCCTAGGCCTCAGCTCGGCCGAATAGAAGGAAGCGGATAGGCGCAAGTCCGTAGAGCGCCTGTCCCCCCAGGCGACGGTGACCAGTAGTGAGCCAGGTGATTGCAGAGCCTGAGCGAAGCGAAGTATAAATAGTGAGGACGACCGCGAGCACCGCGCAAGAAGCTGATCAAAGCAAGCAGGGAGTGCCCTCGATAGAAGAGTAGTGGGTCGCCGTTAATTATTCTGCACGGCATCACTTTTTTCCGGTTGGCGAAAAGGTGAGTGCCGCGTAGCTTGCCAATCCAATGGCGAGTTCTGCGCAGTGTTCAGTGTTCTCGCCATTGGAATGGCAAGCTACGTTATCAGCAGGCATTAACGGGAAAATCATGATGCCGGGAAGTATATCCAAAGGGATAATCTAATGTCTCGGAACCGCCGAGTTAGGGACCCCTACGGCAGATGGTGTGGGGGCGGAGGTTAGATTCCTCCGCCAACCCGATTCGGCATTTGCTGTTAGATCGAGTCGACCTTCGAATCCAGATACAGCGGAATAAACTCACTGAGGTTGGGAGCAATTCATTCTGCTGCACCCGAAATCTCTTCGACAGATGTATCGTCGCCAAAACTGTAAGACAGCCTTACAATTTTCGAATTACCTTCCGAGTCACGATCATTCTGATTGAAGCAATATGCGCGACCTTCGGGATCACGCGCGAAAGAAGGCACGTAAAATGGGAGCAGATACTATTTATTGTGAGAACATTGCTATCTGCGTCAGTTCGTGAGGAGAGCTGGCTGTGTGCCGTTCTCGGAGTGCGCTATTCCACCCCGCCTCGTAGATCCACCAAGCCACGCCACGCTTCCAGCCCGGGCGTCTTCAGCTCTCGCGC
>JBLHHN010000178.1:0-11853 GCA_047616785.1 Verrucomicrobiales bacterium | reverse complement strand
AAGATCGAAGGCTTCAACAACCTTGTCTCAAGGGTGGTGCATCGGGCGTGCGGAATCGTCAACCTTGACTACGCCTGGCTCAAGTTTCGACAGCTTTCCATCCAGCCAATCTGACGGAGGGCCCTTTGTCAACGATCGATGGCCACTTTGGATGTTCAAAGCAGATGGCGTCTATCTCCACGTTGGATTCTTCATTCATGGCGTCTTCTGATACGGTAAGAACCTTAGGATCACGATCGCAAGAACATAGTCCAATGGCGATCAGGATGGCTACAGCGATTCTCGTGATAGATTGTTAACGCTAACGTAAAAACGGTGGGGGCTACTTGATTGATCTCAACGTCACTTCCTGAATGTGCACGGTATCGGTCGTCTTCCTTTCTTAGACAAACGACCTGGGCCACCTACGCCTGCGGGCAGCGAACATTGATCGCACGATTAAAGGTAAAGTTAGAAATCATTGCTGAAGACTCCGGAATGGGACGATGATAGAGATCGCCCACCTGTTCAATGTTGGTTTGAGCTTTACTACCAGGATAGTGTGAAAGCTCAATCGAAACTCCCACCGCTGCCGCAGCCGCGATGAGTTCAGGAGTGAGGGTGTCACTATGTATCATGACATCTCGCAGCTCAATGCCGAAGTCCAACGTCGCGTGATCCACCGCGTCAAATCTCACCAAGTCCCTCATCTCGTCTCTGTGCTGAACCAAAAAGCGGGTAGCCTCCACAACCTGTGTCTCGAACTCTTCGAAATCGGCGTCACTGGCTATGAATGTTGCGCCTGAATGTCGATTGGCCTTGCCATCTGGACGACTCGCGGACCGAATCTCACCCTTACGCCATACCTTGTCATCCTTGATGTGAATGGATGCAACCAACGCATCCATTCACATCAAGCCGCTCACCGACAATGCGTAGAATGGTATACATCTATTTTCCAGCGAACCTCAGCGTACTGCTATTACCAGCCTACAGCTCGCTTTTCTTTTCTGCAAGGATTCGCCTAAAAATCAGGCTGATCCTTGGGAGCTTTCTTCACGGCATGAGTCCAGAAGTCTTGGGTCTAGTCTATTCACGACACCTGTCGGCCAGATGAGTCCTCTTGCGTCGTCGGCTTTCGATCCAAAGCGGGGCAGCGCACCGCAGTCCAAAGGTGGCTTCGCCACAGGGCGGACGGCCAGGATTGACCATCCTTCGGGTCTTATGAAGATCGACTTGTCCTTGGATCGGTCTTCCTTTAGGCAAGGTTATCATGATGACACGCGATGAAGTTGCCGCCCGGATTGCTGAGATTTCTCTTTTGAAGGGAGAGTTCACCCTGCGCAGTGGGCGCACGAGCCATTATTATTTGGACAAGTACCTGTTCAGCACGCAGCCGGATATTCTTGAGGCGTTGGGCGCCTTGTTTGCGGAGCGCTTGGGGGCTCCGGTGAATAAGCTTGCAGGGGCGGAGCTTGGCGGGATTCCGCTCGTCACAGTGGCGTCTTTGGCCAGTGGCTTGCCGTGTGTCTTTATCCGAAATCAGAAAAAGGATTATGGGACGGCGAAACAGCTTGAGGGCATGCTTGGCGAGGGAGACCAGGTGACTTTGCTAGAGGACGTCTGCACGACGGGTGGGCAGATTCTTGAGGCGGCAAAGGTGATCGAGGCGCAGGGAGCGAAGATCGTGAAGATCATCGGAACGATCGATCGGGAGGAAGGGGCTCGCGAGAATATCGAGGGGGCGGGGTACGTGTTTGAGGCTTTGTTTACGAAGACGGATCTGGGGGTTTAGAGGTCGCGGAAGGCGTTGCTTAGGAATTCGATGACAGTCGTGGGGCGGAGTGTTTCTTCCGTGTGGCCATGACTGAGGGCGATATCGCCGGAGCGGCCGCATAACCAACTGGCTAAGCAGGCGGCTTGCGGAAATGAGCGGCTAGGCCGGCGCAGACTCCGGTCAGGACATCGCCCATGCCACCAGTGGCCATGCCGGGATTGCCGGTGAGGTTGTACCTGGTGGACGTGTCGCGATGGGCGATGATGGATCGGGCTCCTTTGTAGAGGAGTGTGAGGGGGTAGGTCTGGACAACGCGCTCGGCTCTGGCTCGACGGGTAGGCTCGGCGCCTTGTTCAGTGGGAAAAAGGCGGGCGAATTCGCCTGGATGTGGGGTGAGTAGGCGCGGGCCGGCACAGGCGATGGGGCTGAGAGCGGTGGGGGCTCTGGCGATCATGTTCAGGGCATCGGCGTCGATGACGATGGGGCGCGACTCGATCTGGAGCCAATCGAGGTAGGCGGATGAGGGCGTGGCGCCCAGTCCGGGTCCGATGGCGAAGATGTCTCCTTTGAGCGAGGCTAACATTTCCGATGAAAGCGTTTCTTCTGGAAGCGGATGCACCATGATCTCTGGGGCACAGCGGGTAGCGAGTATGGGGTAGATGGCCTCCGAGACGTGCAGGGAAACGAGTCCTACGCCAGCCGTAAGCGCGGCCTCGGCAGCCATGGCAGCGGCGCCGACGTAGCCTAACGATCCGGCGAAAAGGCAGACGTGACCTGCGCGATTCTTGTAGTGATCGACGGGTCTTCTCTGATGCCAAAGGCTGAGGAGTTCGGCGGTGAGCACTTGGGCGGTGGCATCGCCCAGGCCATTCCGAGGTGGTGGGATCTCGGGGAGTTGGATCAATGCCAGGGTCCCAACATGGGCGGTGGCTTGGTCTGCTAGGAGACCCGTCTTGGCGTAGGCGATGGTGAGGGTGAGATCAGCGCGGACGGCGTCTTCGGAGGCGATGCCGGATTCGCCATCGAGTCCAGAGGGAAGATCAATGGCGACGACATAGGCACCTTCCGTGGTGCGTTGGACATTCATTTCCCTGGCGAGTTTCTGATAGCCGTGACGTAGCGGACCACGGGCGCCGTTGCCTAACAGGCCATCAATGAGAACGTGAGGACCGCGCAGATGATCCGAGGGTGTCTCAGGAGTGGCGAGGAATTCGGCGCGTTTCTTGCGAGTGAGTGGGCTGGCGGTCTCTGACGAAACGGCGTCTCGCAAAGTGACGTGCCATCCCCAGTGCCGCAGATGACGGCCGACGACCAGTGCGTCGCCCGCGTTGTGGCCCTTGCCGAGATAGGCAATAGCCTTGCCTGGATGAGGCCAACGTTCACGCAGAGCATGGGCAATTCCAAGCCCTGCCTTTTCCATGAGATCTTCAGGCCCGACTTGGCCTTGCGCGAAGACGGCTTGTTCCGCCATCTGCATCTCTGCCGGCGTGAGGATCATGTGAGTCTACCTTTAGAGATTGTCTAACGCTCCTTACGGTAGATTACGAGGGCATGCCCGATAGACTCGGCCAATTTCTTCCGATGAGTGCTAGTCAAGCAACGGCGGCGTTCGCCCCGGTTGGAGATGAAACCGCCTTCTACTAAAATGGAAGGATTCCGTGAGGTTCGGATGACTCGAAAACCACGATGCTTGACGCCGCGATCTCGGGTGCGGGTCTTGTGGATGACATTGGTATGGACGATGGGGGCGAGGAGTTCACTCTGCGGGGTGAAGTAGAAGGCCTCGATCCCGGTGGCGCTGCGATTGGACGCGGAATTGAAATGGATGCTGACAAAGACCGCGTCGTTGTAACGATTGCCCACGGCGGCTCGGCCATTGAGTGAAACGAATTTGTCCGAGCGACGGGTCAACACGGAGGAAATACCACGTTTCTTGAGATAGGCTTCCAACCGACGTGCAACCTCCAGGGCCAGATGTTTCTCATAGACGTAGCCTTCTTGAGCGCCATGGCCTGCATCAATCACGACTCGATAAGCGCTGGCCTCCGCGATGAAGAGCTGCCCAAGAAGCCCAATTAGAGGAAACGTGCGCAGGAAGGGGAAAGGGGATGTGAACAAAGCGAGGGAAGGGGAAAGGGGATGTGAACAAAGCGAGGGATGATCAGGTGATCAGTTGGATCACACGCTGAGCATAGTCTTCCCCTTCCAAGCAAGCAGCAACTTCCTCAGGCGTGCCGCGCAAGGGTGGGTCTTTCACCAATCTCTGGAACGAAGCGCGCGCGGAAGGCGACTTCTCCAAATAGAGGACCACGGCGTCCTGAATAAGATCGTTCATATCACAATTCTCTCGGATCGCTTTGCTCCTAAGCTGATACTCCAATTGAGCGATATCCTCTGGGCCATCCCTTACAGCAAGCATGGGCTCTCGGTATAGAGAAACCAAAGATTCATCAAGATTTTCCACGCTTTTCACGAAAGCGGTATTCTATGGAGATAATTAGAGATGCCGTAATCTTTAAATAACAGGCTCTTTGATCCCGCATCGAAAACTGCTTACTCCAGATTTCTAATATAATGTAACGCTGTATATTCGCATTTCCCACTATCAATCTAGCCATAACATCAAGAACTCAGACTCTGGATATTATGGGGGATTCTAAAATTCTGCACTTGGATCTTCATCTGGCAGCTCGTTCGTCATTTGGTAGGCCAAGATCTCAAGGATTCCGGCGTAATGTTCGGTCAGATGGGCCGCGAGCAGTCGCTGAAAGGGAATATTCTCGCTCTCTTCAGGGGGAAACTCGGACAATGGGAGGCGATGCTTGATCGCGAGCACGATCCGCGCGCGATTGAGGACTTGATACCAATCGGGCACGTGTTCACGAGTGATCTCGAATTGGTAGTAGGGATCCACATCCGACTCGGACTCTTTGGCACCGGCGAGGTTCTCCATGACAATTTGCATCGCATTGTCATAGGCCGCGTCCAATTCTGGTCTTACGAAATCTGCCCAATCCTCCAAGGCAGCTTCGCGTACCGAATCTGGCTCCTCTTCATCGATCGGATGCGGAGAAAGGCGGCTCTGGATGACAGGATCGCCGTCAGGATCACACATCTCGGGAAGTGCGGCCAATTGATGAAAGAAAGCCGAAGGCACTTCCAGGAAGCGCACGCCCCCATCCTCCAAAGGTAGAATATCCATTACGGAGAATTGGGTAGTTAGGCGGATTGTTTCATCACGGCAAGCAACTGCAAGCCTTGCAATTGCTGCACGTAGAGCTCGGCCTTTTCCCGAGCACCCGTCCACACGATGGATTTCCCGCTGGTGTGGACCTCCATCATCAAGACGGTGGCTTTCTCTTCGGAGTATCCAAAGACCTTGCGCAAGGCATAGGTGACAAAGCTCATGAGGTTGATTGGGTCATTGTAGACAATGACATTCCACGGCAGATCGACGGCGGACTCTGTGCGAGTCTTGGGATTCTCGACAGGTGCTGTGATGGTTCCGCCATCACTCCCGTCACCCATGAGGGTGAACGGGTTAACCATGTTTCCGAAGCTGGTTGAAGGGAGATTCGGGATCATTCAGAAGCGTCGAAGAAAGGGTGAGCAACTCTGGAGGTTGGCCATCAAGAAAGATCTCTAACGAGGCATTGTCTCCTTGCAAGAATCCAGCTCCAGAAGCGCGCCATTCGTGGAAGAAATAAGCGATCTGAGCCGCCTGAGGGCTCTCATGAAAGGCCGCCGCTTTCACCGCGAAGCTGACTGCAGGGTGGCCTTGATCAGGTCCAGTCTGCCACCGATCCGCCAACCGCAGCATTTGACGCTCATGGCGGGCGCCTTTCACTGAAAGCAGGACTTCCATGGCCAGCGCATGGGCGGCTCCTTGCCGAGCAGAAGGGATGCTTGATGCCGTCCAGAGCTGATGATTGGCTTCGGCCACCTCTTCAAAGCGCATTTCCTGAGCTTCGGTGTAACTCGTGATGATGGCACGCTTGATGGGCTCCAATGCCTTGGACATGAAAGTCTCCCACGCGTTGGCATGCTCAGACCTACTATTCGAGCAAGGAAGGAGGCCTGGACAGGAGCTCTTGAAGCCAAACGAAAGAACTTCGACGGCGGCCCGCAAGGCTTCTAAGCCGTCATCGTCATCGCAAGTTTTCAGGTCATGTCCCATGAGAAACCACGTTACGCATCTACGCGCCAAGGGAAAGCTTCCAACGAGAAGAAAGGGCGAAATTCTGCCGGGTTAGCGTGGACAAACGGGTTGCTAGACAATTAACTTCTATTAACCTGAACCTATAATTTCGATAGCCACACGAAGCTAGACCCGCTTCGATGCCTCTGACTTCCCCTCCATGGCCTCCTCTCGCACGCAGGATCAAACGGCCAGCTCATCCGCAGCTGCCTTTGATCGTCGTCCCCCTCCCGAACTTGAGGACACAGCACCATTCTCGCTGCTCAACTCGCTGCTGAGCGACATGCCGGACACGGTCCGCTATGAACCGCCCGCGTTTCATAGCGAGGCAGAACCGCCGATCACGGTGACCAGAAACGGCTCTCCAGACCCATCTGAGCGGACGAAAGTCCGCTTCACGCCTGCGGCTGAAAGACCGATGGCTGTTGTTGAAAAACCGGCGCCTGTTGTTGAAAAGCACGAGCCTGTTGCTGAAAAACCGGCGCCTGTTACTGAAAAGACAGAGACCGCTGCTGAAAAACCAGAGACCATCGGCAATGGGCATGGTCCCCTTCCTTTGCCGCGGAGTTTCCCAAAGTTGGGTGATGCTCTCATGCCAACACCACCCGATTCGCCGCGTCCTAAAACGAAGCCCTTCTCCGCTTTACGCACACCGGAAAAGCGGGACCAGGGCACAGCCGTACCAAAGCCCGCCCCTTCAAAACCCAACGAAGATCGAAGCACCTGGCCAAGGCCAAATTTCCGCGCGCGACCAGGCAAACGCTCCTACGATCCCATCAACAAGGCGCTGCGAATCTTCGAGTCTCTTGAGAAAGTCTCACCAAGCGAAAAGCCGGAGCCTCCTGTTGAGGAACCTAAGAAGAAATCCATCTTCGAAGTCTTTGAAAAAAGCTCCCTATACGAGAAGCCAAAGACGACTCCGGAAGCGAAGAAAGTCATCTTCGAAGCTTTTGAGAGGGTCTCTCCCATCGAGAAGCCAAAGCCCCCTCCGGAAGAATCAAAGAAAGACCTCGCAGATGATGAGGAGACCGTAAGGGTCATCCTCCCCAAGGAGGAGATGATCCCTCCAGCAGAAGCCGAGCCAGAACCTAAGGCCGAGCCACTACCAGAAGCCAAGCCAGAACCTAAGACCGAGCAACCAGAACCGAAGGTCGAGAAGATCGCCAAAGCGGAGTTCATTTCTAACGAAGTGAAGACAGCGACAGCTAAAGCGCTAGAGACTCTCACAGTAGCTCCACCTGTCGCAAAAGTGCCCGTCCCACTTCGCCGACGACGCAGACGCCGTGTCCCGATGAATCCGTGGACGGCGAAGAGCACGTCACCCTTGGCGAAGGCTCCCGATGAGCACAAGCAGCATATTGACGACACGCTGGCTTCCCTAGCAAAGATCTTAGAATCCACACTTCAAACGCCGGTCATCCCGGCACCAACGGCCGGCACAGAAACGGCTTCCGTCACTCTGAAAAGCAGCTTCGATGGCGACTTCACGAACACGAGTCAGGTGAAGGTGAAGGTCAAGCTCGTGCCCCGCCCGCTGGCGGACAGGGATCTTGAGCCAAGCACGAACCTGGAGAAACGAGACGAGTTCGAGATGACGGCCCCGAAGACTCTAGTGGCCAAAGATGCGCCCATCTCGCCATTCACCAAAGTCGTCCGAGCCACCATCTCTACGGCTCCGCCCATGGCGCCGGGACCAGTCCCTTTCCGCGTGAGCCCATCGTCCTTAGGATCAGCACCTCCAATCCGTGAGAAAGTTGAGTCCACTGACCAAAGCCCTTTCAGCCTGAGCCCCGCCTTGGGAAATGCGCCACCTCCGATCGACAAGAAAGCCGAGCCGTCTGACAAACCGACCAAACCGTTCGCTTCCCCATTCGCGACCGCTCTTCAGAAACGGGCCTCCGCGCCCACTACTATCGGCGGCCGAAAAACCGGTCCTGTCTCTCCCAAAGTCACTCCGATTCGCCCGCCCGAGGAGGAATCCCATGCTGCTGCAGACGACACACTGCCAGCGCCAACCTATTCCTTTTCCTCCATGGGCCTGCCCACAGGCAAAGGCATTCCTTCCGCCTCCCCTCCGCCGCCCGCGCAAACAGCAGCTCCAGCGCCCATCACCGCCGCTCCCTTCCAATCCCAAGCACCACCGATCGCTGCTCCACTCCCTCCCATTCCGCCGGATCCGGAACCTCTGCCAGAAGGGGAAGCGATGGAGCAGAAGACTCGGAAAATCCGCAAGAAGCGGCGGCGCGGCCCGGACCCCGAGCCACGATCTTGGAGCTTTCTCACCGGAGTCCTCGCCTTTGTTTGCGTGGCATTCCTGCTCATCTATCTCTACGAGATCTATCACACTCTCAAGGGCACCCCAGCCCAACGCTCACCCATTCCACAAGACGCTGAAGCGATCATTCCAGAGGGTGCGGCAGAAGAATCTCCCGCGGTGAATCTCAAGGAACCCATCGACAGCCTTGTTCAGTTCCTAGCCGCCGATTCGTCAAGCGCTAGACTATCATTCATCGCTGAAGACGAAGACGGTCTCGCCCAGCGTATGACTGACCATCACACCGCCTTTCCGTTAATGGAAGGAACACAACGCAAGATCGTCGACGGCGGGACCTTTCCTGACACACAGCGTGAATACGTCATCGTGCGGTTGGGTTGGCAAGACGGGAAGGAAACCAATGCCTGGATGATCAAGGATGGGAACAGCGATTACCGCTTCAGTTGGTATGCCTTCGAGCAAGCTCGGAACAAACTCCTCCGCCACTATACAGAGTCTGCTTGGACCGGATGGACGCAGTTCTTCATCGAGATCAAGCCGATCGACCCTGCCACTTTACCTGAAGGCAGTGCGTTAGAGAATCTCTACTACCGTGTGACCACGCCCGAAGACCCAGAGTTCGAAGCCGTCGGCTATGTGGACGGGGATTCCTCCATGATCCCTGATTTCCGAAAACGTTTCTCCAGCGCCCGCAGCTACAACGTCATCGCTGATCTGCAGCGAGACTCCCCGCTTCCAGACGATGAACGCCCACTGTTCCGCATCACCCGTCTGCTCAAAGCCAGTTGGGACCCTTCACGTTGAGGGCTTTACAAGTTTGGACGCAGGTTATCATTGAGAGTCCATTCCTTCCTGCGTAGAAAATAGACATGCCGCCGCAGAAACCCATCATTCTCGTCACCGGAGGCGCTGGATTCATTGGCAGCCATCTCGTGGAGCACTACCAAGACAGCGCTGCAGAAATCCGTGTGCTCGACGACTTGCGCAGCGGCGCATTGTCGAATCTGTCAGGACTGAATCACACCTTCATTCAGGGATCGATCACGGACCGCGACATCGTCCGCGAAGCCGTGCAAGGAGTGGACTATCTCTTTCACCTCGCCGCCATGATCAGCGTTCCCGAGTCCATGGAGGAACCGCTGCTTTGTCAGGAACTCAACGTCGCCGGATTCCTCACGATTCTTGAAGAAGCCAGCAGGGCCGGGGTGACGAAAGCCGTTCTCAGTAGCTCCGCCGCGATCTATGGAGACAATCCCACGGTGCCTAAAGTGGAAACGATGATCCCTGAGCCGCGCAGCCCTTACGCCATCACCAAGCTCGATGGTGAGTACTACGGCCAGCTCTTTCACCGCGAAGGGAAGATCGCCTTCACCGCCTTGCGTTATTTCAATGTCTTCGGCCCACGGCAGAATCCTAACAGTGCCTACGCAGCGGCCGTTCCCATCTTCATCGATCGCGCGCTCAAGAACGAAGCGATCACCATCTACGGTGACGGTGAGCAAACGCGTGATTTCGTTTACGTCAAAGACGTCGCCGCCGCCAACGCGTTCGCCGCCGAGAATCTCACGCTCGAAGGCGTTTACAATGTCGGCTATGGGCAGCAGCTCACCATCAACGAACTCGCTCAGCGCATTGTTGGCGAGACCGGCTCATCTTCAGAGATTCGTCACCTAGACACTCGCGCAGGCGATGTCCGCCATTCTCTCGCTGCCGTGGAGAGACTCACTGAGGCCGGCTTCCAACCAGAGGGCTCCGTCGACCAAGGCCTCCGTGAAACGCTCGCTTGGTATCACGCCCAAGCCCACCCTTCCTAAAAATCCACAGTTTCCATATCTCCAAGACCTGATAGACTCACCTGTCGCCAACAATGACCACTCAGGACGCTCACCCACTCGCCAATTCACCGGAGCCCACTACGAGTAAGATGGCGCGCGCGGCAGCGGCGGCGAAGAATCTGGTGCAATTCGCCGAATGGGATCAGGAAGAAGTTCCCGAACCCCATGAGCGCACCTCGGATCGCCGCGCCGCCTTCATGTTCAAGGTCGCCGTCGCCATCCTCTTCATCATCGGTCTCATGGCAGGTCACCAGATCTCTGGTGACGCCAATAAGGTGATGTTTGGCTGGTGGTTAGGCATTCCACTCTTGGTGCTATGGGTGATCGTCATTCTCGAAGGCTTGATCGGCATGGCGAGCTCGCACGATCACCATTGGGAATCCTTCAAAAGGTTCCTTCTCGTGATCCTATGCCCTCCCTTTCGTGCCGCCTTCAACCCAGCTCATGGAAACCGATTCGTCTGGCTTCCTCAGCGTGGCTGGCTCGCTGCCAACAAACAGAACCTAGAGAGGATCGAGCTCCGTCTCGCTCTCCCCATGCTTGCCGTGACCTTGCTTGTTCTGCCATTGTTAGCTGCGGAACTCTTCTTAGGCACTTGGTTAGAAGAGCATCTCTGGGCAGCCATCATCGTTCATTGCCTCACGGCCATTGTGTGGTTCGCCTTTGCGCTAGAATTCATCGTCACGCTTGCCCTCGCTGAGAAGAAACTCGCCTACTGCAAAGTTCACTGGGTCAATATCGCGATCATCATCCTCCCCCTGATCGCCTTCCTCCGAGCCATCCGGCTTTTCCGCATGGCCAAGATGATCCGTGCCTACCGCATGCGCGGCCTCGTCGCGAGAACCTTGCGACTCGCCATGGTCTTCAATCTCATCGACCGTCTCATGGAGCGAAACCCCGAGAAGTACATCGCCTCCCTCGAAGACAAAGTGTCAGAAAAGAAAGCCGAGATCGCCGACATCGAAGAGAAGTTGCGCGAAGTCCGCGAAAGGATGGCTCAGAAGAAAGAGAACGCCCATAGGACGGAAACCGTCCGTGGCGAACCACGCGCCTCGTAGAGCAAACTAAGCCACCACAGCCTTCAACTAGCTGAACACGAAAAGCAGCTCGCCATTCCAATGGCGAGAATCCGCAGTGGCAACTTCAGACGCCCATTTTTCTGTCATTCATGTTTCTGTCGTTCCCTTCGGAGCCTGCTAGGAGTTGCCGGGAGCAATACGCCTACCCGAGGATACTCGGGTATAGGGTTTCGCTCTCCTCGTAGGTTGGACATTTCTGCCCGACCGGATGAGAACTTCACCATCAATCCATTTCGAAGATCTCTGCTTGTCCCCGTCTCTGCGATGCTTTCACAAGCATGAGGGCACCGCACAGGCGGGGAGAGGCAGAAAAATGCCAGCAACGGCGTCGGACTCATTTCGCGCACCTTCGTTAGAACGGACGGCCACAAATGGCCATCCTACTTCAGTTAGACACTATGCAGCCTTGGGAGGTTCGTACTCGGCGCGGACGCGGGTAAGGAGGCGTTGGCGCCAGCGATGGGCTTGGACGCGGAGAGCGGTGGTGGGCATGCCTATGGCTCTGGCAGATTCCTTATAGAAAGAGGCTTCGCTTCCGGGAATGAGATGGTCTCGGATTTCTTGCAGAACTCAGTGATTTCGAGAATCGGCAGGATTTGAAGGCGCAATTCGAATTCCCGCTGCGGTGATCAGTTTGAGCGTGAGTGCGCGACCGGAGCCGTCGGGGATCTCGGGTCCTTGCGCGTTCCACTCGGCCAGATACTTCTCCA
>JBLHHN010000177.1:0-11881 GCA_047616785.1 Verrucomicrobiales bacterium | reverse complement strand
AATCATCGAAGCCGATGAGAACCAGGTAAAGTGCCAGTTGGTGCTAGAACCCGACTACCCACCACAAATACGGCGTCACTTGGAGAAGTATCTGACCGAGTGGAACGCGCAAGGACCCGAGTTCCCCGACGGCTCCGGTCGCGCACTTACGCTCAAACTGATCACCGCAGCGGGAATTCGAATTGCGCCTTCAAATCCTGCCGATTCCTGAAATCACTGAGTTCTGCAATCCCTACCGCAACGCCTGGACCGAATCAATGATAGGTACACTGAAGGCAGAAATGCTAACGGGGGAAAGGGGGACACTTCCAGCACGAAGAAGCCGCTCGCACGGAAATGTTCATCTATCTCGATTCTTACTATAACACTCATCGAAAAACACTCTTCACTGAGTTATCAAATACCAGTTGAGTCCGAGGAAAACTAACATCGATCTAAGAAAGCGATCCAATAATTCGTTGCATCTCAACCGATCAGACTCAGAATCTGCTCTCCCCTCTCTCCGTATACGCGTTCAAGGAACATCAGATTCGCTGCGCCATGTGCTTTCCAGGAAGGATTTTGCCGAAGATATCCAATAGGTGCTGATGGTGGGTGAAGACAAGGATTTGCGTCTTCTGTGAGAGGTTTGCCAGGATGGGAAGAAGCGCTGATGTTCGCTCATCATCGAAGGTGATCAGAAGATCATCAAGAATCAGAGGCATCGGGGGATGGGCAGCAAGGTGGAGATCGATCGCGGCGAAACGCAATGCCAGGTAAAGCTGATCCGCAGTTCCCTCGGACATGGCGGCAGTAGGGAGGAATGATCCGTCTTCCCGAACACCGACGAGTTGAGGAACACCCTTTTCGTTCAACTGTGCTGATACCCTATCAAAGGCCCCGTTCGTCAGGGCGGCGAAATACGCGCTCGTGCTCTGGATCATGGGGGCCTGGGTCTTCTCTCGATAGAGTTCGATCTGCTGACGGAGAAACTGAATCGCGTGCTGCAGCTCAATGAAACGCCGAGAGTCGGTGACGATTTCGGAAAGGTGAAGCTGGCCTTGCTGTTGATGCGTTGCGGCGAGATCGCTGGCTTGCTGAAGCCGCTGGTCTTCGGCTTTGAGCGCGTTCAGCCGTTCGCGGGCGGTATCGCGGGCGGCTTGGTGCTCTGGCAGGATGGTTTCAAGGTCGGCCATCTCCCGCCTCAGTTCGTCTTCCGCTTGCTCGGTCGCCTCCTTGATAAACTCCGCCAGCGCCTGACCCGCTGACATCGCAGCCAGATGATTGTGTGCGTCAGCGATGGATCCTGTGAACTCGCGCCGTTTCTCAAGATCGGAGAGGGTGGCTTCGAGGGATGCTGCGTCCGTCGCCTTGCAGAGGGTTTGCAGCTCTTCGAGTTTGGAGATTTCCGCATCGAGGGCTGCCTGCGTGGAGGCGAGCTGTGTTTGCGAATCCGCGATCCCTTTAAGCAGAACTTGCGATTGCGAATCTGCTTCCTTAGCTGACGTCAGCCTCTTCCAAAGGCGATGGACGAGGACTTCCACATCGCTTGCATCCACGTCAGGGATCACGTCCTGTGCAAGAGCCGCAATCCGCTGGTTCATTTCTGCAATGGCAGTTTCCTCTGCCGCAATGCGGCGCTTCTGTTCGGCGTGTTTCGTCTGGAGCGCCTGAGCTTTTTGAAGAACATCAATGGCGCAGGGAAATGGGGCCTGAAGCGGCTTGAGCCTGACTTCATCGCTTGTCCGAGCGGCCTGGGCGGCTTCGAGCTCTTCCGTGGCGTTGCTGATCTTTTCCTTCAGCTCGCCTTGTTGTTTGACGAGGGCTTTGCGCGTCCCACTGGCTTCGCTGATGGCCTCAAGGCGGCCTTCGAGAATAACGGCGAGGGTTGCGAGATCGGCATCGGGCTTGTCGAGTGCCGTGACCAGCGTTTGTTGCGTCTTTTCGATGTCGACGGTGATCTTCGAGATTCTGTCCAGGAGGTCTTGGCTGGCCATCAAGTCCGCGCGGAGCTGCTCCAGCGTCTTGACCCAATCAAGTGCATCGTTAGGTTTTCGGAATGAGGTAGGGATAGACTGGCAGCGAATTTCCCAGGCGATCTGCCAACGATCCAGGTCTGCCTGCGAGGCTTCTAAGGCCGCTTGCAGGACTTCCCGCTTTCGTTCAATAGTAGAAATCGTGTGCGTATGCTTTTCCGCTAGGGCGATCTGTTCGGCGTGTTGGTGAAGACTATCCGCAATGGCATCGGCACTCTGGACGTTGGCCGAAAGCTCCTGGCCGAGCGCTGGTATCCCGGCACTTCCCTCGTTCCATGCATCGAGGACGGTGCTGAGTTGCTGGTCTCGTTCCTGGCGCTTCTTGATGAGGTCGTCCTGGTTATAGAGGGCCCCTTTGTTGCGCAGAGCCTCGAGATGGGTGGACTCGTCGGCCAGGCGTGTATCCATGTCAGAGAGTTCGTCGCGCTGTTGAACAATACGATTCGTCAGCGTTTCGCAGGTGGTCTTTTCTTCATGAATGACGTCGATGGACGGCGGAGAAAGGTGCAGAATGCCCTCTGCCTGTGCTAGGCCGAGCTGTGCACTGTGTGCCTGACTGCTGCGGGTAAGCTTTTCCAACTCCGCCACGAGTTGGTCCTTCTGTTCACTGGCCGTCAGAGCACTGCGCGCTTTTTCTTTCAGTGCTTTGAGCGAGGCGGAAGTGTCGGGAGCCGGAGCGTTTGTTAGTTCTTCGGTGAGGGTTTTGCGTTCTTTCTCGAGCCGCTTGAGCGAGGTCTGAGCATTGGCCTCGATCCGGGTCTGCTCGCGGATTGCCTCTGTCAACGTTCTGACATCATCGACTAGCAAGTTGGTGATTGGTGGCAGCGCGCTCAGTCCGTTCGAGTCGATGCTTAACTGATCGACGACCTGAGTGAGTTGCTTTGCCGTGGCCTCTGCATCGGCAATAAGATTGGGCAGTTCGCCAGAGCGGCTACTGTGCGAGGAAATGGATTGATGCAGCTGTTCAATGTCAGCTGCTCGCGCCAGGATCGATGGAGCGGTTTGGAGATCTGTGAGTTGTTTTTCAAAACTTTCCAACTGGTTCTTGCGTTCGGTGAGTGTTTGCCTCAGCTCATGCGTCCTCTCCTGGGCGACGCGAACGCGCTTGGCAAAGTCGGTGGGAAGTTCAGGGATGTGTGCCAGCTCCGCTAGACGGCTCTCGGCTTGAGCCAACTGCGAGGTCAGCGGCTGGGCGTTGAGGAATCGTTGCAATGTCAGACGGCGTTGGTCGGAGGCCTTCTGCAACTGATCCGCATGATCAAAGTCGTCTTGGGCCGCGAGGAGATCTTTCTGGTGAGACTTCCAGGCCGTCACCTTGATGGTGGCTTCGCGAATGCCCTTCTCGCAGTCCTTGAAAGCATTGATCGCCGTCGGAATCTTGACCCGTGCACGTCCTTTGAAGAGGGAGTTCGCCTCCGTTTTAAGCTTGTCGATAGCTGCATCGATATCATTATTGCCGAGGCTCGCCGAGAAGAGCGCCGCCCCCAGCTCACCTTCGCCAGCGATGAGGGCATAGGCACCATCGCGGAGCGATTCCGTATTGAGCCCAAACATCGAGCTGAAAAAGCTGCGATCCACGGGTCCTAGAAAGGCTTTGATCTCGGTCTCAGGCAGGGTATTGCCGTCAGCGTCGAGGAGCGTGTTGGCGTTGCCTTTTTTCCGCTGGAACGACAAAGGAGCTTGGTTGGCCGCCTCGATCGAGGCCCCGATCCGCAGCTTGGGATTGGCATGGATGAAGTTGTCATCCGTCCTAGCAGGAATGCCGAAAAGCAGATGGTCGATGGAGCGCAGGAGAGAACTCTTCCCGCGTTCATTCAGCCCGTAGATCAAGTGGAGATCATTTTCACTCGAGGGAAAACCAAGTGAGAAATCGGTAAACGGTCCGAAAGCCGGGATCTGGATCTGATCAAATCTCATGTTGGGCGGAAGAGGTGAGAGCGTCGATCACGAGTGCCGTGATGTTCTGTTGCCTTTCATTGTCGGCGTCATTTATTTCGGTCAGAGCAGTCGGGGGAAGCTTGCTCATAAGCTCAGTCACACTGTCAGGGAGAACCGAGGTATCGAGCGCGTTCAAAGCGGTGATGACTTGTGCTGTGAGATCGCTCTGGCCTGCCAGCTGATCGAGGTCCATGGGAGATTGGGTAAGTAGCCGGATACGCTCGATCCAAATTTCCTCACTGACGTCAAGAGCTGCATTCGTGATCTCGGCAACCCAGGCCTCCTGGCCGGAATGGAGTTGGCTATGAAGTGGCGTTTGTCCGGTCAGGGTCAAACGGGCGCAGAGCAAGCGCGGGGTGGCCTTTTCCACGGCTTCTGTCAGGACAGTGCGAATGCCATCCAGAGCTGCGTTTGTCTCCTCGACTCCACTTAAGTCGATGGTGAAGTGTTCCCAACGGACAACATCAGTGGCGCGAAATTCTAAATTGGTAACGGTTTGGTCATTGTCTACCGTCACAAGATAGCATCCGCGCTCGCCCGTCTCGCGCGCATGGCGGCCTTGAATATTGCCCGAGTAAACGATGTGCGGGGCTTCATTCAAGACCTCACGCAAATGGATGTGGCCGAGCGCCCAGTAGTCGTATTGCTTTGCTAGCAAATTCGCCACGGTGCAAGGCGCATAAGCTGCGTGAGGAGAGTCTCCGATGGAGCAATGAAGTAGGCCAATATTGAAGCGGCCCTTTACCGCCTCTGGATAGCCGAGCGAGAGATTCTCTGTGACGCTGGCGGTAGCGAAGCCTTGTCCGTGGAGGGTGACTGGGTGGATTGGATGTTCGACCGTGGCTGGTTTTTTCGTGGGAAAAACATGGACGTTCTCCGGGGGATGCAATTGCTTGGTGATCTTCGATTCTGCATCGTGATTTCCTGAAATGACGTAGACAGGAATGTTGGCTTCACCGAGACGACGCATCTGCCCGTTGAAGAAGAGCCCCGTGTTAAAGTCTGGCCAGTCACCATCGTAGAGATCACCGGCGATGATGAGGAAATCGACGGACTGGTCCAGGCAAAGCTGCACGAGATTCTCCAGAGCCCGGCGACTTGCACCCCGGATTTCTTCTTCGGGCGCGCCTTCTCGGCGCGATAGTCCGCGCAGTGGTGAATCGAGGTGGACATCGGCTGCGTGAATGAAGCGGAACACATTGGAAGACTTGAGTCTTGGCCATCAATTGTCCAACCTGGACTGATCTTTGATCTTTGATCTTTGATCTTTGATCTTTGATCTTTGATCTTTGATCTTTGATCTTTGATCTTTGATCTTTGATCTTTGATCTTTGATCTTTGATCTTTGATCTTTGATCTTTGAGTTCAAGCTTCCGATGCTTTCCTTCAACGATGGGAATAGAACGTGAGTTTTTGGGATGGGAGCGGCCGTTCGGGGTGGCGATAGGAGATTGGCTCTGGGAGCGTAAGGATCGTTTGCCCGGGATGATGATTGTGGTGCCAACGGCTCAAAGCGGACGCCGACTACGTCAGGGGCTCGCCGAGCGTGGCGGGATACTTGGTCCGCAGGTGGTGACATCGGGATTCTTGATGCGGCCCGATGAGTTCGCCTCGGAACCCGTCGAAATTCTGGCATGGGTTGAGACGCTCGAAGCGGTGACTGACTGGGACCGCTATGAAGCGATTTTCCCCGTCCCCCCAGGCGAGGGTGAAGGAGCTGGTTGGGCGTTGGGTTTGGCGAAATCACTCACAAACGTGCGAACAAGTCTGCAGGAAAACGGGCTCATGTGTTCTAGTGCAGCGAGGGTCATGGAGGGATCTTTGGAAGAGGATCGGTGGGCGGCGCTCGCGGAGCTGGAAGTTGAAGTGGAAAGACGCTTGGGTGGTTGGGGATATGTGAGTAAAAATGCCCGGTTAGCGAAAGGAGCAGTGACGCTTCCGGTGGGCGTGGAACAAGTGATCATCGCGGGCGTCCTCGATTTGCCAACCGTGACAACGCGTATGTTGAAGAAGTCGGGCCTGCAAGTTTCCGTTCTCTTGGCGGGAACGAATGAAGACGATTTCGATGAATGGGGACGTCCGGTGCCTGATTGGATAGAACGTGAGATTGACTGGCCTGAGAATGGCTCGGTCATTCTGACCGGGGATCCGAGGCAGCAGGCGGAGCTGGCCCTGCGGCATGTCGCCGAGGAAGGCTGTGATTCGGATGATGTGGCGTTAGGGACCGGTGATGAGGAAGTCTCTGGTGAACTCGTCGGCGTCTTCGGGCGCAGCGGTTGGGTGATTCATGATCCGGGCGCGGCAAAGCCTTCGCCTATCGCCGGTTGGCTTTCCTGCTGGCGTCATTACCTTCTGAACAATGGTGTTGCTGAAGCAATCGATCTACTAGCATTCACTCAAAGTGGTATCATGGCGAAAGGCAAACGAGCGGGACGGCTCGCTGCGCTCTCGCAGCTTCGCGACCAATGGCTGGTGCGCTCAGCTGATGATATCACCCGGGCATGCGACCTGATCGCTCGTGACCTTGAGCAATCCACTCAGGAGAGTAAGACGCGACGTCTCACATTGCATCAAGAATCCGCAGAGCTCGGCGCGGAAACCATGGCGAACCTCGAACAATGGCGCGGCCCCTTTCTCGGGCGGGCATTTCATGGGGCTATGCAAAGGCTTCTCAAGGTGATCGACCCCGATGAGGAATCGGGGGCGGCCGAATGGCTCGACTCGACCGCCGCAGCCGCCAAACAAGTGAAACGTTCAGCGGGTTTCTGGATTGAACTCCTCCTCGGGAGCCTCGATCCGGTTCCCGAGACTGCACCGGAGGATCGCGTGCTGGATGTGCAAGGCTGGCTTGAGCTTCTCCATCAATCGGCGAGCCTTCTCGTGGTCTGCGGCATGAACGAGGGCAAGATACCAGGTCGGGCAAGTAGCGACACTTGGCTCTCTGAAGCCACTCGTGTGCGGCTTGGCCTCGCCCATAATGCTGCTCGCGCTGCACGTGATGCCTATCTTCTGACGGCTCTGATGAAAAGCCGAGAGAAGCATGGCCGGGTCCATTTGATCGTGGGAAAAACCTCTGTAGGAGGCGATGTGCTCACCCCTTCCCGCCTTCTCTTGTCGGCGAGTGGCCAAGAACTGGCACGGCGAGTGGCACAGCTTTTTGAAGAAGTGGAGCCCGCCGATGCCGGGCTCGCTTGGGCACCGGAAGATCGCTGGCTCTGGCGGCCCCGCGCTGTGGAGCCGAAGGATCGGCTATCGGTCACGGCGATCGCGAAATACCTGGCCTGCCCCTTCCGCTATTATCTCGAACGCGTTGTGGGCATGAACCAGCCTGAACCCGAGCGCGCGGAATGGAATAGCCGCGATTTCGGCACTGTGGTGCACGAAATCCTCGAGCGTTGGGGGCGCGACCAAGAAGCTCGTGATTTCGAAGAAAGCGAAGCCATCGAAGTGTGGGTGCATCAATGCCTCAACGAAGTCGTTGCCGAGAGGTTTGGAGCCAATCAGCCTCTCGCCGTCGGCATCCAGGCGGAAGCCATTCGGCAACGCCTGACCTGGTTCGCCCAGACGCAATCCCTCGAGCGCAGCCAAGGTTGGCGGGTGGTAGATGTCGAGAAGGATTTCTCGATTGAGATCGAGGGTGTCACGCTCACAGGCCAGGTCGATCGCATCGATCAAAACGATGATGGGCGTATCCGAGTGCTAGACTACAAGACTAGCAAAAAAGCCAAAAAAGTGATCGGGGAACACGTGAAAAATCTGCCCAAGGTACCTCCCGCTCATCTCGACGGCGTCGAAGAAGTCCTCACGCCAGATGGCAAGATGTGGACCAATGTCCAGGTCCCCTTCTACGCAGCCGCTCTTGAGCGGGTCGACGAAGTGGGATACTTCGCACTTGGAGAGACAGAAACCGATGTGAGAATTTCACTCTGGGACGCGTTCGGCGATGCCGAGAAGGACTCGGCGGTGATTTGTGCCAAGTGGGTCATTGGCAAAGTGCGAGATAAGGTCTTCTGGCCCCCAGCAGCAAAACCGCGTTATGATGACTTCGAAGGTCTATCATTCGGACGGCCTCTCTCCGATGCCATCGTCCGGGAAGGAGGTGTCGTATGAACATACTCGCCAAGAACCTCATGATTCTTGCCTCCGCAGGTTCAGGGAAAACCTATCAGTTAGGGAATCGCGTGATTGGGAAGATCGGTCTCGAAGGCGTCTCTCCTGAACGTATTGTAGCCCTGACATTTACTCGTAAGGCCGCCGGAGAATTTGCCGACTCGGTGCTGACGAAGCTCGCGGAGGGCACGCGCGATCCTGAAAAAGCTGCTCAGATTTCAAAGGATCTCAATGGCGAGATCGACGTCTCCGCCGTGCTGGGGAAAGTGGTGAAGGCCCTGCCTAAGCTGCAATTGACGACATTGGATGGATTCTTTTCCCGCATCGTTCGAGGTTTTCAGTACGAACTGGGAATCAGCGGTGGAACCTTTGATCTTCTCCAAGGCGAACGCCAAAAAACCGCCGAGGCTGAGATCATCAATGGCGTCTTACGCGACGGCTTTGCCAATCGAAAAGAGTTCTATCACGCCTTCCGGCGCGCTACCTTGGGCCGCGGGGAACAGGGCGTGAGGAAGTCGCTCGAAGAATTTGTCAAGGACTGGCACAGCATTTGGAAATCGGGCGTCCATCTTGAAATGTTTGGCTGCGCTGCCAACTTTGGCGATCTCCCCCAAGTGGGAGACTGGGCCACACAGAAGGATTCACTCATCCATGGGCTCAGATCCGACGAAAATCCTACAGCCGTGGAGAAACTCCTCGACACCCTCGCGGAACATAGCGTCGGACGGTCGTTGACTCTCAATACGATCGGAGAACGCCTCATGGAGATCCTCGATCAGACCGGTCCCGTGAAGGTGAAGAATGGCAGGAATAATCTCGAGATCCCCGCTCCGGTCTGGATGAAATGGCAGGATCTTCTGAATCTTGCCGTGCGCTGTGAACTGGCCGCCGCCGTGGCCCGCACTCAAGCCGTCGGCGAACTAATCGCCGAGATTGATCGCGAGCATGCGCGCCAACTTCGAAGTCGAGGGCTGCTAAGCTTTGATGATGTCAAAGTTCTCCTCAGCGAAGGAATGCGCAGCGAAGAGGGGCGACTCCGGCGTGAGCTTGTCGACTACCGTCTCGATGGCCGTTACGACCATTGGCTTCTCGACGAGTTTCAGGACACCAGCCCGGCAGAATGGCGAGGCCTTGAATCGCTCGTCAACGAGGCCGTCAGCGATCCGGAAGGCGGTCTCTTTGTCGTGGGGGATCGCAAGCAAGCGATCTACGCCTGGCGCGGTGGTGATGTTAGTTTATTCGATGATCTCATCGCACAGTACCAAGGCGGCATGGAAGTCGAGTCCATGGCGGAATCTTATCGCTCCTGTCCAGCCGTCCTCGATCTCGTCAACGCCGTTTGCCGGGATGGACCTACACTGGAATCCCTCTTTGGGAAAGCTCTGCGCCAGTGCTGGGTGTGGGAAGATCACGTCTCGGCCGCTCCCGATGTGAATGGAGAGTCAAGAGTCACCGTCGTCCCGAAAGGAGGCAGTGGCAAAGCCATGGTCGAGCAACTCAGATTACTTGGCATTGGAGAAAAGAAGCTCAGTTGCGGCGTTCTTGTTCGAAGCGGTAAGCAGGTCGAAGAATACGCCGATCTTTTGCGGTCGGAGGGATTCGACGTCATCGAAGAAGGGAAGCGCAAGCCCTGCTCGGACCACGCCATCGGAGTCGCCCTTTCCCACTTTGTCAGATGGCTCGCCGATCCAGCGGACTCGTTTTCGAAAGAGGTTGTGGCCATGTGCCCACTCAATGCCGAACTCGAACGTCGCTACGAAGGTGGATGGTTCTCTCGCTGGGAAGGTTCCATGAAGCGGATCCAGGATATTGGGTATGCCGGTTTTCTCGGAGAACTGATCGATCCCGAGTGGGAAGCCTTTTCAGAATACGGTCGTCGACGTGCTAGTGACATCATGGCAGCACTCGCCGAGTTCGATGCATCGGGACAAGCGAGCCCGCGCGCTGCACGCGATTGGATCTCGGATCTTGAAATCAGTCAGACGCCTGGTGCCGCCGCGGTGCAGGTGATGACGATCCACAAATCGAAGGGGCTCGGCTTTGACGTCGTGATACTTCCGAGCATGAGTGATAGTCAAATTCCCGACGATAGCTATTTTAAAGTTGCTCGCGGCCAGGACTGGCTTCTGCAGGTCCCGGCCAAGTGGGCGCGAAAGCAGATCAGCGTCTTGCGCGAGGCGCATGAGCGTTGGGCGCAGGACCAGCGCTACGAAGCCATGTGCGTCCTCTACGTCGCCCTCACTCGCTCCAAGCGCGGACTCTATGTCTTTCTTGAAGAAGAACCCAAGAGCCGGAAGGATAAGGAACTTTGGAGATCTCCGGCAAACTTGATCCGTATTTCAGCTGGAGAGGATTTCCAAAGCGGAAATCCTAACTGGACTGATCCGATGATGAGTCGGTGTGAGGAAGTGAGAGCTCCCGTTCCCGTTCTAGGCAAGCGTATCCCTCTACGGCAACGGGCCAGCTTCTCTGGTGTCAAAGGTTCCAGCAATGGCAGTGGCGGAGTTGGGAGACGGATCGGCGCCGAAGTGCATGAACTCATCGAAAAGATCGCCTGGCTAAAGAAAGGAGAGGTCCCCAACCAGCCGTTCAGTCAGTCCGGCAAGATAGTAGAAGAGGCTCTCAAGCTTCCTCACATCCATCGTTTATTCGAAGACCGAGGCGCAGAGCTATTCCGTGAGCAAAGGATTGAACTCATTGTCGACGGCAGGTGGATGAGCGGCGTCATTGATCGTCTACACGTCCATCGTGATGGAGAGAGTGTGGTGCAAATAGAAGTGATCGATTTCAAAAGTGACGCCGATGCCGATGCGGAAGTGCTCCTCGCGCGTTACGGTGATCAGATGAGAAGCTATCGCCGAGCTGTTGCCACGATTTTTGAGATCGAAGAATCGGTGGTCACTTGCCTTCTCCTTTCGACGCACCTCAGCGAAGTGATCGAAGTAGGCGACGACTTGGAACCCGAGCTTAAGCAAGGGGAGCCGGGGCCGTGATCTGGAGCGAATCGCCGAGCGGTCTTTGGCCGTGCCTGAATATCCTTACGAAAGACGAATGTCACGGCGACTGCGCCAATGATCCCAGCATTGCTGATCATCAGTCACTTCTGACCCTTTGGTTAAACTGAAGTTACACCTTCGGTATAAATTTAAAGTGTTGATGGAGAACGACTTTCAATAGTGAAAACTGGCCTCTGCTGGCTACAGAGGCCGTTTCTCCTTTCTCAAGTCGCCATAGATGGCGAGGTGTGTGCCGTTGCATTTTCTAGAGACGATCGTGGCGATCAGTGGCCCGGTAGCCGTGCGATTTCGGCACAAAAAGCGAACACCGCCAACGCCTTTAGTCTTCCAGGTCTAGCTCTGTCCACGTCAATCCTATTCAGTGCCGTCCTGCCTGGAGGCAGCCGCTTTGGCCCGCAAGCGAGTAACCCGGTCGATACCAGCGTGGCTTATAGAGGACCAGCCAAAACTTTGGTCAGCACAACGACCCAATGGTCGGAAAGCGCATCGGCGGAGTGAATGTGTTTGGCGGAGGTCTAGCGCTTTACAATACAGACGGCGAACTCGTTGGCGCGATCTGTCTGAGTGGCGACACATCAAGGCGGGTTTTACCCCCACCAAAACGGGATAACCGTGCGACTAAAGGCTTCTAAACAAGGGGTTTAATGCGCCCTGGCATTGCGTGAAAAATTTCAAGGGGATGGTGGATTCGAAATTCTAGAATTGACTAACGGTAACGTATCACCTAAATCAGCAGACATGTTGACCTAATGACAATGTCGGTTACAAAGCTCAGATTTATCAGAAGCCTGTAGCCATCTA
>JBLHHN010000176.1:0-11948 GCA_047616785.1 Verrucomicrobiales bacterium | reverse complement strand
GATCGGCATCTCGGAGGGCCTTCTTCTTTAATCCATGGACATCTAAGTCGTGATCAATTTCGGCGAGGATATCGGGAGAGCGTGTCGCCATCTCGATGGATTGATTGACGAAATCGCTGAGGCTGGAACTGAGTTCGGCCTCGAGGAGCACGCCCTGCCGTGGCTCAATTGAGGTTTCTTTAAATTGTAAATTCCTGATTGTCAATTACTTGCGTTACCCCAGGATAGCAATAAAGCTAGTAAAAACTTCAAAAAATGGGTTTTCGGAGAGGGTCAAGCTAGCCGCTCTCGATCCCGCGTTCCGATTTTCCCTACTATCAATAATCCCTCTCGTTTCTCATGCTTAAGCCCTGGGTGAAACCCACCAATCTCAAAGCCAAGTTGGGCACGATTACGATTCGCGAAGTGAAATTCGAAGAAGTAGCCGTGGCCGATGCGTTGGCCTTTCTGCGGGCGAAAGTGGTCGAATCAACAGGCAGCCAATTGCGTCCGAATTTCATTCTGAGAGAACAGACTACAAGCAAAGTGACATTGGCTCTTGGAGGATTGCCCGCAAGTGAAGTGCTCCGCTATATCGCTGAACTGTCAGGACTCGAGGTGAGCTACGATCCTCACGCCGCCGTATTGAGTAAGAAGAAAGCCGCTAATCCAGCTCCCACAAAGAGCAAGACGAAGTGATCGTCACGCGCTCATGAGCGCCTCGAACAAATGTCGGATCTCGCCAGTCACTTGAGCCTCGGTGGGCTCATGAAGCATGTCCGCCACTTCTTTCTGAAGCAAAGCTCGGTAACGTAGGCGCAACCGGTGAGTCGCTACCCGCGTGGAACTTTTATTGAGCCCTAGCGCCTTTGCCGCTTCTTCATAGAAAGCGTTGCTTGGGGGCCCTTCAATGGCTTCTTGCAGACGATCGAAGACGTGTTCCTTCCCAAGCCTATCATACTCGTCTCGCAATTTCACTATTACTGTTTCGACGACAGCCAGGGCCCATTCGTGATCAAACTGATGATCGAGTGACGCGCCTGAACCCGCGAGATTGCCGAGGAGCCGAGATTCCGCGTCTGCTTGGTCCAACGGGATGACGATGGCATCCCCGCCCCGCCGCTTTGCTTGGGAGCGATGGTGAGCGCTGATGAGATGATTCTTCATCGCTCGGAGTACATAGGAACGAAACTTTCCGGCAACTTCGGCCGCCCGACGGAAATCCCGCCCGACGAAGAACTTGGCAAAGAAATCTTGGGTCAAATCTTCGGCATCCTCAGGAGTGTGCCCAGACCGTCTTGCAAAGGCATAGATTGGAAACCAATAATGACGGCACAGCTCCTCTAGTGCCTCCGCGGCTCGTGCATCATCGCTCCCAGCTCGCGAAATGAGGCTCCATCGTGTTTCCTCGAAACGTTTGTTTTCAATTGGTGGCATCGTTGGGGGAGGAAAGCTTGCCATAGCGGCGGATCGGAAGAGACTCTAGCCCTGATGCAGAGCAGAAGCAAAGATTCTTGTAGAACCTGTTCTCAGTGCGGCTTTTCGTGGTCTCGCCCAGGTTTGGCCCTCTGCCCGCGTTGTGTGCTTTCGAACCACGCGGAATCTGAGGATATAGGAGCTCTGGACATTGGAGAGGAACGGCCGCAGATCCCCGGGTATGTGATTGGCGAATTACTAGGACGCGGCGGCTCAGGGGCCGTTTATCATGCGACTCAGACGGCGCTGGATCGCCCTGTCGCTATCAAGTTTCTTCGGCAAGACCTCGCTCTCACGAAGGATCGGTCGGAGCGGTTGCACCGCGAATCCCAGAGTCTCGCGCGTGTCCAACATCCTCACATTCTTAGTGTTATCGATTCCGGAGAGGTTGGGGGCGAGCGCTATGTGGTCATGGAATATGCCCCCGGGGGTGATCTGCGGGGCCTCATGAAAGACAGTGGGCGACTCGCGCCGGATCGAGTCGCCCAGGTGGTGGGTCAATCGGCGGCTGCCCTGGATCACGCGCACCGTGAAGGCATCATTCATCGCGACATCAAGCCGGAGAATCTCCTATTGGACAGTGAGGGAAATGTGCGGCTCGGGGACTTTGGATTGGCCGCGTCCTCAGGTTCCGGCGGACGTTTGACGGAAGAAGGAATGCGTTTGGGGACACCGGGCTACATGGCTCCAGAACAGCAGCTCGGCGATTCAGAGGCGGTGGATCATCGTGCCGACATCTTCGCTCTTGGTTGTCTCGCCTACGAGACACTCACGGGCAAAGTCCCCTCTGGCCAACCTGCGCTGCCGTCGGAAACGAAAGGCGTGCCAGTCGCGGTTGATTCGGTAGTTCTCAGAGCCATGGCGGCTTCTCCGGAAGATCGCTTTGTCTCGGCTGGCGCCTTTGCCTTAGCATTGAAGCAGGGGTTGCATCCCCGTGTGCGGAGCGCGCGCGTAGTGGGTCTCGGGATCGCCGCAGCTGTCATCGCTGCTTGCATCTGGGGGTACCAGCAACGTTTCGTTTCGAAGTCAGATCCATTGGCACTTGTAGCAGAAACGGACACGACCGTGAGGCTTTCGAATTTTCTCACAGATTTCTTGAATTCGACAAGCAGCCAACATTCAAGCGGCCGCAGCGAGGAGTCATTCTTTGAGTTTCCCATTCCTGTGTATTATGATCAACGCGAGTTGACCCGAGAGGCATTTCTTGAGGCCCTTGCGGCTTATAAAGAGGAATGGATCGAGCGGTTCTATGTGTTTGTAAAAGAACCAGCCATCGTGGAGATCCAGCATCTTCCCGAAGGCGAACTGCACCACGTGAAAGCGCTCTTTGCCTATGAGATCGAGTCTGCTGAAGTCACGCGGGATGGGCAGAAGCAGATCCAGTATCACGTGCTCGAACGTCCTGACGGTTCCTTTGTCATCCGCTCCGTTTTCGAAATCGAAGAGCCAAAGTCCGAAGAACTCTACTGGCCTCCCGAACGCTACGAACGAGCGCAAGTGGCTTTGTTAGAAAGATTGCAGTCATCGCCACAGCCTATAGATGTGGGCGAACATACTTGGAATGCGTTGATGGCAAAGTATGACAAAGGCATTGAGATCGGCTCGAATACGAACCGTGTTCTCCGAGCCACGGCGACACCGTCTTCCGAGCTCGAGGGCCTCTTTGATGAGGTTGTTGACTACATGGAAAAAGGTTTGATGAAGCGTTCTGATGTCTTAGAAGAATTTGCGAACTACAGAGCTGTCTGGCTGGATCAGTGGCATTTCCTTCAAGCGGAGCCGCGGGTGGCGTATGGGAAAGATGCCGTTGAGACCAATTTGCGCTGTGTTCATGTGGCTAGAGGGCCTCGGCGATTTCGGAAATGGGATCTTCAGCTAAGCTATATGACAATCGGGGACATCATTTCCAATTATCAGTCTGTGAGTCATCAGACTGTTCCTTGGACAGAAGAAGAGCGTCTTTGCTTGTTGGATCATTTCTGTCGGCACTACTACATGGCTGGCTGCGCGGCCAGTGACCTCAATCAGCTCTCCTTTCTCAATGATCCCACCTACTACTTGGATGAAGAGAAATCGTTGGCGGCGATCTCGCAGGGCCTTGAAGAGTATCATTCATTGCGTCCGAATAGGCACCTTGAGCTGCAGGCAGCCCCAGAGATTGCCCGACTAGCAAGCAATCACTACTTAGCGGCCTGCAAATTTACTGCGAGTCGTGGCAATGATAGCCTTCCGGTAATGAAGACGGATCTCATGCAGATTCGTTTCATTGAGGATGAGCCTCGCATTGTCTGTATCCTGTCGCTGCCCTGACAAAGGCTTGCAAATCGCTGCCGTGTCCGCCAGAAAGGACCCATGAGCGATGATGAAACGAGACGCGTCATGATCACGGGAGTGACTCGCGGTTTAGGAAGAGCCATGGTCGATGAATTTGCCAAACTGGGATGGGCCGTGGCAGGTTGTGGACGAGATGAATCCGCCATAGCAGAATTGCGAAAGCAGTATCCGGAACAGCATCTCTTCCTACGGGCGGATCTGGCTTCCGAAGATTCGATCCAGTCCTTTGCCGAGGAGGTCTTGGGAAAACTGGGAGCCCCAGATTTGGTCCTGAACAATGGAGCGATGATCAATGCCAATGCGCTGCTTTGGGAAGTGAGCGCAGAAGAGTTTGGTCAGTTGGTTGATATCAATATCAAAGGCGTTGCCTCGATCATTCGTCACACCGTGCCAGCGATGATTGCTCGCGGAACGGGCGTGATCATTAATTTCAGCTCGGGCTGGGGACGATCCACCTCGCCTGAGGTGGCGCCTTACTGCGCGAGCAAGTGGGCCATGGAAGGCTTGAGCGCTGCCATGGCCCAAGAACTACCTGCGGGGTTGGCGGCGGCGGCGTTGAACCCTGGCATTATCAACACCGACATGTTGCAGAAATGTTTCGGCCCAGGAGCGGGCGCCTATCCGAATGCTAAAGAGTGGGCGCGCTCGGCGGTCCCGTTTCTTGCCGCGTTGGATTCGAGCTGCAATGGGCGGGCCTTGACGGCTCCAAGTTAGACGCGGTCGAAGTTTTTCCTAAGGATCTCGATGGTGCCGCGTCCATAGGGATAGCGGATTCTTGCCACCAGGTCTCGTAATCACGATAGATTCCGTTGAGTCTTTCCGAGAGCGAGGCGAGTATGGCTAGTTTCCCAAAACCTATCACCTTACTTTCTATGAAAGATTATTGCCGACGTTTGGCGCTTGCTGTCACCCGTGCGTTGTTTCTCCTATTGATGATCACCTCCACCATGCATGCCCAAGAGATCGGTTTCATCGAGCGTTTCGCGCTGGCTGAGAGCCGTGCAGAGGTCCTGAAGGAATTGATCCCAGGGACGGAAGATTATTATTTCTTCCATGCGTTGCACTACCAGAATACGAATGATTCAGTGAATCGGGAAGTCACGATGGGCCAGTGGAGAAAGCGCTTCGAGCATTCGTCACAGCGTGAGATCTTGGAGAACCGTCAGGCGTTGATCGATTACGAAAAGGATCCGAAGGCGACTCTGGCCTATCTTAAGAAGACACTCGGATTGAACTTCAATCACGAGCGTGAGCGTCGGCAGACGAATCCTAACATGCCAACCGTGCTGGATCCTGAGTTGGTCAGCTTGGAGGTGATTGTGAAACGAGCGCTCCGTGACGAGAACGGGTTGGGAGATGTCAACGAATCGGGAATAGACTGGCTGATGCGTCATTGGAAGACCGCGGGACTGAGCGTGCCGCAGAAGCGGGCATTGTTGAACCAGGTTCATCTTCCCGATTATCCTGACATGGTGTCAGCGATCGCCGAAGACTTGGCGCGGCGAGAGAGCAAAGGGTTTGGTGAGTTTGGTGTGCACCGTCATTTGTTGCTCGCCCAGTTGGACGCACTGGCGGAAGCGCGTCCGGAACTGCTGGGTGATGAGTCGTTTGTTCACGCGAAGCTAGGCAAATTGCGTCCGGGCGCGGATGTGGATCTGGAGCGCGATCTCGTGGAGAAAGGAAACTACCTTGATCGAGCTTGGGTCTTTGTGTCGAAGTTAGGATCAGCCTTCAATTCTTTAAAGGCAAACCTTCTCCATGAACGCCTTCGCTTGGATCAGAAACGAGGTGTCTATGACCAGAAACGTTTCCTAACGTATTTGCAACTGCCTCGCCCAGTTTCTCATATCAATGAGACCTATCTGAAGGATCGTGAGATCTGGCGTCATCCGGTTGATCTGAATTTCGATTGTTCCGAATCCACTGGGTTCCAATCGATTCAGAATGATGATCTCTTGGTTCGCGAGAGCCTGCTTCATTTCCTCACCGGCGCGAGTGACTACAAGCCCTTCGCACCTTATCTGACAGACGACTATCTGAAGATCATTCATGCAGAAGCGAACATCGTGGCGGGCCTCGGTGATGAGGAGCAGTGGTCTTCCCACCTGACACCGTCTGTCTATCAAGCTCTCAAGGATCGGGTGGACTTGGATTTCGATTCCATCTGCCAAGAGAAGTTCAGCGCTAGTGAGACGGTGAGTCTCGATCTCCATGTGAAGAACGTGAAGAACCTCATTGTGAAGATCTATGAGATCAACACGGCGAACTACGCGCAGAACTTCGGCCGTCAGATCAATACGGATTTGAATCTCGATGGTTTGGTCCCGAATGAAGAGCTGTCCTTTGACTACGACGAGGGCCCTTTCAAACGGGTGAAACGGCATTTCACTTTCGAACAGCTCAATGCGAAACGCGGTGTGTGGGTGTTGGAGTTCATCGGAAATGGCAAGAGTAGCCGGGCGCTTATTCGTCGTGGTGGCTTGCAGTACCTCCTGAGACCGAGCAGCGCGGGCCATGCCTTGCGGATTCTTGATGGGAGTCGTCAAGCCGTGCCTGGTGCTTATGTGTGGATGCATGGTAAGCGCTATGATCCAAGTGAAGATGGGGAGTGTCTGATTCCTTTTTCCAATGATCCCGGATCGCAGCCGATCGTTCTTCATGATGGTGTGGGCTTTGCCGTGTTGGAGTCTCTCGCATTGCAGAGTGAGAAATACGAGCTGGGAGCAGGATTCTACATTGATCGGGAGGAACTCATTTCTGGAGGCGAAGCCACCCTCGCTGTCCGCCCACGATTCATGCTTAATGGCAATCTGTCAGATGTGGAATTGCTAGAAAACGTGACGCTTGAGATCTCATCGGCCAATCTCGATGGGATTGAATCGACCTCGATGGTCTCGGATTTCAAATTGTTCCCACACAAGGAATCCACGCATCGATTCCGAGTGCCTGAGCGTCTGGTGTCTCTTGCATTTCGACTAAAGGCGAAGGTGAAGAACCTGAGCCAGGGGACGGATCAAGATCTTGATGTAAGAGATACGCTGGTTGTCAGTGATATCGCGGAGACGAACGCCGTGGCGGATCTCTTTCTCAGCAAAGTCGATGACGGCTATCGTGTGCAGCTGTTAGGTCGGACAGGAGAGCCATTGGCAAATAGCGCGATACAAGTCGATCTGCAGCGTTTTGAGTTTCGCACGAATGTTGTCACCACGCTGAAGACAGATGAATCCGGGACGATCCATCTGGGTGCTATTGACGGAGTCTCAAGCATCACAGCGACAGCTGCCAATGGAAGGCAATATTCTTGGAGCTTGCCGAAGGACCGACGGTTTTATCCTTCGACGATTCACGCCCAAGTGGGCGAGTCCATCGAGATTCCCGTGGTCAGTGACTTGATGGGACGGGAAGCATTCTCGTTCTTGGAAAGAGCGTATGGCACGTATGTCAGTGATCGGTTTGATGCGCTTTCTGTGAATGGCGATTTCGTGCGATTGCAAGGGTTGCCAGCAGGAAACTACCACCTCTATCTGAAGGAAGCTTCTCAGCAAGTGACGATCCGCGTGTCTGCGGGCGATGAAGCCAGCGGCTTCATCCTTTCGCCTGCTCGGAATCTTGAGAAACGGAATGGAAAGACCCTCCATCTCGCTGATCTGAAGACGGAGGGGAACGAACTCGTCATTCAGTTAGTCAATGCCAATTCCTTCACGCGCGTGCACCTCTTGGCTAGCCGTTTCGTGCCTGCCTTTGATGCCTTTGGGGAATTGGGCGATGGGGAGATGCTAGAGCCACTCTTAGGCACCCCTGCTCGCGCCGAGAATCTCTATGTTTCCGGTCGATCGATTGGCGATGAGTATCGCTACATCATCGAGCGGCGTTACGCCACGAAGTTTCCCGGCAACATGCTCACGCGACCAGGCATTCTGCTCAATCCTTGGGCTATTCGCGATACGTCGACGGAGCAGGATGTCGCGAGTGATGGGCCGGCCAGGGGTGCCGCCGCACCTGATCGAGCGTCGATTCTGGAACGTCGATCCCCAAGTCTGGAACAAGCTCCAGACCAAGGTCGCCGTGATCCGCATGATCTTAGTTTCCTTGCCAATCCCGGGCTCGTCTCATTTAACGTGGCTCCTGGCGAGACCGGAGAGATTCGCGTCAAGCTCGCCGATTTGGGAGACTGTTCTTATGTGCGTGTCTTGGCCGTGGATCCAAGCACAGCGGTGGAACGTCAATTGGCGTTGCCTGCGCGGGATGTCAGCATTCGAGATCTTCGATTGAACGATGGCCTGAATCCTAAGCGTCATTTCACGCAGCAAGATCAGGTCACGCTCCTTGATCCTAACAAAGCGTTTGTCATTGGTGATGTCATGACCACAACGTTCGAAGCCTACGATACGTTGGAGAGTGTCTATCATCTGCTCAAGACGCTCGGTAAAGACAATTCCAATCTCGATGAGTTCGCGTTCATTCTTGAATGGCCAGAGTTGGATGAAGCTCGGAAACGCGAGTTGTATTCGAAGTATGCATCGCACGAACTGAGCTTCTTTCTTCAACGCAAGGATCCGGAATTCTTCACCGCAGTGATCGCGCCTTATGTGGCGAATAAGAAGGACAAGACCTTCATGGATCACTACTTGTTAGGGCATGATTTGAGCCGTTTCTTAGAGCCGTGGCGCTTTGCGCAGCTCAATGTGGTTGAACGGATTCTCATGGCGGGACGCTTGCCGAAGCAGCGCTCTGGCATTGCCCGTGACGTCAGTGACTGGCTCGCCTTGGCCACACCTGAGCAGCGTTTGGATTTGTTGAACTTCGATATCGCCCTTGGCCGATCCGCCTTGCAGTTGGGTGAAGACGCTTCGGCTCTTGGGCTGCAGATGAAGCAGGTCAAGAAGCGAATGAAGTCCCGCGCGAAGGGGCCTTCAACGGGGATTGATCTGCAGGGAGGCCCGTCCTCAGCTTTTCAGACGTTCGATATGGTGGCGGACGCGGTTGAGGAACAGGAGATGTTAGAGGACGATCCCTTCGGTGGGGGAGCTAGGAAGATGGATCGTCTCTTGCGCGAAGAGGCTCAACCACTCTATCGTAAGTTGGAATCCACCAAAGAATGGGCTGAGAACAATTACTATCACTTGCTCATTACTGCGCAGAATCGAGATCTCGTCACCGTGAATAAGTTCTGGAACGACTTTGCCGCGCATGATCCGAAGACTCCATTTATCTCTCGTCACGTGGCGGAGGCCTCGCGCAACTTCACCGAGATGATGCTGGCCTTGGCTGTTCTTGATCTGCCTTTCCAAGCCAGCGACGACAAGGACACCACCAAGCTAGAGGACGCCAAACTCACGTTGAAGCCACCTTCACCGGTCATTCTCTTTCATAAAGCGATTCGTGAGGCAGCAGCTGCGGGTCAGGCCACTCAGCTCTTGGTCAGCCAGAATTTCTTCAGGGAAGGGGATCGCTTCGTCGAGGTGAATGGCGAGCGCGTGGACAAGTTTGTCACGAAAGAGTTTCTGACCGGCGTTGTCTATGGTTGCCAGATCGTGGTGACGAATCCCACCTCGGCAATCCAGCGACTGGATCTCTTGCAACAGATTCCCGTTGGAGCCATCCCAGTGGGTGGGAGCAAGGAAACAACCAATGGATCGCTTCGTTTGGAATCCTATCAAACGCATACCCAAGAGTATGCCTTCTACTTTCCTCAAGGTGGCGATTTCGAGCATTTCCCCGTGCATGTGTCGAAGGATCAGAAGGTCGTGGCTTTTGCTGAACCGTTCACGTTTCATGTTGTCGATGAATTGACTCAAACAGACACATCCTCATGGGCTTATGTCTCTCAGTGGGGATCTCCAGAAGAGGTGATCACCTACCTGAACGAGCACAATTTGCGTCAGATCGATCTCAGCAAGATCGCTTGGCGTTGTCGTGAGAGTGAGGCGTTCTTCGCGCGGGTCATCGAGATCCTTGAGGGACGTCATCACTACGAGGAGCTACTCTACAGCTACGCGATTCATCACGGGCAGGTTCAGCCGTTGCAACAGTATCTGCGGCATGCGGAAGGGTTCCTCGTGAAGTGCGGGAAATATATCGAGACCAAGCTGGTGACCATCGATCCGGTGGAGCGGAAGAGTTACCAGCACTTGGATTACAGCCCTTTGGTCAACGCGCGCGCCTACGCCCTTGGTGGTGAGCGGAAGATTCTCAATGATCGTTTTCGTGATCAGTATGGGCAGTTGATGGGGATCTTCAGTCATCGTCCGACGCTGGATGCTACGGATCGCATGACCCTCACAGTCTACCTTCTCTTGCAGGATAGGATCGAAGAAGCGCTTGCCGTCTTCGACCGGATCGATCGTGAAGCCTTGACCTCACCCTTGCAGTATGACTATCTCCAAGCCTACTTGGCATTGTATCGCGAAGAGCCCAGCGCAGCACGCGCGATCGCTGATCGTTACGTGGACTACCCGGTGGATCGGTGGCGTAAGCTCTTCCAAGAGGTGACGGCGCAGCTCGATGAGATCGAGGGGAAAGCGGTGGGCGCGGTCGATGATGAGAATCGCGAGCAACAGCAGAATCAGTTAGCCGCTCATGAAGCGAGTCTCACCTTCAAGGTGGAGAATCGTCAGATCGATCTGCTCTATCGGAATCTCAAAGAAGTCGCCGTGAACTACTACCGGATGGATCTGGAATTCCTTTTCAGTACGAATCCCTTTGTCTCATCGGATGCTACGCGTTTCAGCATGATCAAACCGAATCGCACCGATACCATGGCGCTCGATCTCCGCCAAGAAGGACGGAGCATCCCGCTTCCCAACGAGTTCGAAGGTGAAAATGTGTTGGTAGAGATCGTCGGTGGTGGGGTGCGTAAAGCCCAGGCTTACTATTCGAATAGCCTGAACCTGCAACTCGCCGCGAATCAAGGGCAGCTGAAAGTGACTCATGCGGAGGATGGAAAGCAGCCACTATCGAAAGTCTATGTGAAAGTGTATGCCGAGATCAACGGGGAGCCTCGTTTCTATAAAGATGGCTACACTGACCTGCGCGGTAAGTTCGATTACGCGAGCCTGAACACCAATGAACTCGGTCAGGTGAGCCGATTCAGTATCCTCGTGATCAGCGAGGATCATGGTGCGCTGGTCCAGGAAGCCCAGCCGCCTCAGCGCTGATTGAATAGCTTTGGGGGAAATTGCGTCTAATGTTGGTTATGCTCGCTTACCCTCTTCTACCCTTCGTGGTCCTTCTCTGGCTCTCATCCTCGGCCTTCGCGGCTGAGAGCATTCTTTACTCCACCGACTTCTCCGAGTTCGAATTGGGGAATGACACCATTGTCGGCAACAACGGCTGGATGAGCACGCACCCCGGGCAAGGAGTTCATGGAGCGTTGGACAATGTTTACGAGGACGGCAATCGAAGCGCGAGCATCGGCTTCGAGATCCCTACGGGCGATGCTGATGTCGTCACCATGTGGCGCCCGATCGATATCGATCCCGTTGCCAATGATAGCCTGATCCATTTTTCGACCGATCTCGCCATCATCGATTCTGAGGTTGACTTCTTTGATAGCTTCTACTTCTCCGTCTTCAATCAAGAGGAGGATGTGTTGGCTAGTATCGTCTTCGACAACACGATCGAATCTTTCGGCATCTGGCAGTATGACGGATTGGACTTCATCGATCTATCGATCAACTTTGAGCATGACACGGTGTATCAGTTAGCCTTCACCATCGACTTTGCGAACAATGCGTGGTCGGCTTACCTCGATGACCTTGCCTTGTTTGAAGAGTCTGTTTTCACAGTTTCAGAAGAGGTCAGAAATCTTGGCGACATTGCGGCGGAATGGGAGATCACGGACCTAGATAATGTGGGAGACAACTGGATGCACTTTGATAACTGGTCGGTCTCCGAAGAAACGTTCGAGGACGGAGGTGGAGTCACTCCTGATCCGGGGCAAGGCATCAGCTTCACGCCAGAGATCGCGATTGGAGCAAATGGGCAGCCGAGATTGACATGGCCTGCGAATGACGGAGACCGCTTTGTCGTCGAGCACAGTGATGATCTCGTGACTTGGAACTCCGATCTTCCGAACGCCCAAGTGACAGCAACGGCAGACAACGGCGGGGTGTTTCGAGATTCCTCAGGAGTCGCGGCGCGTTACTACCGTGTGCGCC
>JBLHHN010000175.1:0-11954 GCA_047616785.1 Verrucomicrobiales bacterium | reverse complement strand
ACCCGGTAATGCGACCATGCTGAGAGTGTGAGATCTTGCCAGTGGACTTGTCGCGAAAGGAGGTGCGGAGAATGCCGACGGGGTTCTTCCTCGAAGTCTGAATCTCTAAGTGAAGATTGCCGTTACGAGTTTACATGGCCAATAGATCTCGCTCTTGAGCGAATATGCAATAGTGAATATTTCAAATGCGTGGCTACATAATGAAATTATTCTAATTGTGATAGATAGCATTAAACCCTTATTTTAAAGACTCCAGTCAGTCGGAAGTGCCCAATTTAGCGGGGTAATGTCCGTCAAGACTGTGAACGACGGGATTGGGAGTCTAAATCTGATAGAGTAACCAAGGCTTCTAGCATGATACCCACGCAATCGCCAAAGCCTCAGATGACGTCACAGTCGTAGATACCACTTCCGCTTATCTAGTAGGTGCATGATTCCAAGCATCACGGCAAGAAACAGAATCAATACGAGCAGCACGACCCAAAGTGGGGAATCGCGACCGAGCCATGGTGCGAAAGCGAATTTAAGGAGAATGTGATGAATGAGATAGGCAGCGAGCGCATTGCTTCCGAGGATGCGGAAGACCGAGGCTCCTGAATCTCCGAGATCGCATCGCCAGACGAAAAGGCCGAGGATGACAAAGACGAATCCAATGCCGAAAACGGCGAAGGGGATGGAGACGAGGCGTTTGCTCATCATCCAATAATTCACTTGGCGGCTTTCGGTGGATGGAATTGGTGTGAAAGGCGGTTCGGCTAGAGTCAGCTTGCCGGGCGCGTTGCTCGGGATGACCGGGGATGCGGCAACGGATGGAAAGTCCTGCGTCTTGCGCTCGGGCAGGTCGTAGAAGGTGCTGAGGCAACTGAAGGCGTAGCCGACAGCGAGCCCACACATTCCTACCGTGACGAATTTCCGTAGTGCACGTGCTGGCGATAGTTCTGCCAGCCAATCGTAGGCGACCGTGCCCGCCAACATGATAGCGGACCAACTGAGTAAGCCGAAGAAACCGCCGTCCCAAGCGCGCACGTCGGCGGCCCCCCAGAGGGAGTCCAAGAGGTTGGGCTTTGCGAGGACGAAGTGCACATTGAACCACTGTGAGAGTCCGGCGTGCATGAGGAGCAACACGAAGACGGCGATGATTCGGACGCGCGTTCCTTTGCCGATGGTCGGCAGCAACAGGAGTTGGCTCGCGCCAATGATAGCGAGCACTTCCCAAAGTCTTGCCTTGAGCAGCGCGGCGATGGGGGACCCAAAGCCAAAGACAAAGAGCGAAACGCCTATCAGAATCAGTGAACGTTTCACGTAGCCGAGCCGAGCGGCCCGTTCGCCGCTCTTCTGGACCCGTCGCGGCCAGGTGAGACGAAACGACATCCCCACGACAAAGAGGAAGGCGGGCATGATCCAGTCGGCCAAGCTGAACCAATTTTCGGCGTGGTGAAACAGGCGCGGCACGTTGTCCATGCCATGGACGAAGTTCACCACGAACATGGCGAGGACGGTGAATCCTCTGAACTGATCGAGAGACTGGATGCGGCCAGTTTTCACCAAGTCCCTCCTAGAGCTTGAATCAGCCGCACGGTGGCGGCCAGTCGCTCGCCTTGCAATGCATTCTCTGCACGCCTCGCGGTGAGCCGCTCACGCTCGGCTTCGACGACTTCGAAGTAGCTAGCGAGTCCACGTTCATGACGGAGTCGGGCGATCTCGGACGTGTCGTGGGCTGCGGTAACGGCTCGTTGTTGGCTTGTCAGTTCACGGGCGAGACTCTTGAGATCTAACAACGCATCATCCACTTCGCGAACCGCTTCTAATAACGTGCTGCGATAGTCGGCTGCGGATTCTCGCCAGGCGGCTTTCGCTTCAGCGTCTGCGGATCGGGCTTTGCCTGCTTGGAAAAGGGGCACATCGATCTCAGGACCGACATTGAAGAATTTGCTGTTTGGATCAAAGAGATTGCTAGACCTGAGACTAGCAACGCCACCGCTACCCGTAAGCGAGATGCGAGGAAGGAAATCTACGTTCCGAACTCCTACTTGCGCTGCTGCTGAACGCAGGTGCTTGTCCGCAGCACGCAAATCAGGACGTTGTTCCACGAGAGAGGAGGGGAGTCCGGCCGGAACCTTTGGCGGTGTGATCGTCTTCGCGGGAGCCAGCGATTTCATCTCAGAAGGGGCCAGCCCAACGAGCACGGCGATGGCGTGCTCGAGCTTGCCCTGGCTTCGGCTGGCGGCTTCGGCTGCTGATTGGGCGGTGCTCAGCTCGACACGCGAGCGAGACACATCCACTTCGATCCCGCTGCCGAGCTCCAGGCGCGCTTCTTGAAGACGAAAGTCTTCTTCGCGCACGCGAATAGCTTCGGTGAGGATCTCCACTTCTTTCCTCGCAAATTGCCAAGCAAGATACTGACGGGCCAAATTCGTTTCCAAAGATAGTTGGGCATCGTAGAACAGCTCCTTTTCGCGTTCCGCTTGCAGTTGATCGCGTTTGGCCATGCTACGGACACGTCCCCAGAGATCGATCTCCCAGGTGGCGCTTGCGCCTAATCGATAGCGCGCGTATTCCGGTTCTGAAATCGGAAAGAGGAGCTGGTTCAGAGAGTCACGCTGTCGCCCCGCCGAGCCGGTGCCTCGCAGCGTCGGAAACAAGCCGGCGCGTGTTTGGCCCACCGTGGCGTAGCTCTGATCCAACCTGGCCATGGCCGCTGCGAGGTCGGGATTGTTATCGTGCAAGCGCTTCACGAGTTTGTTCAGAGTGGGATCATCAAAGATCTTCCACCATGACTCGATGCGCTTGGAAGGTTTCTTGGTGCTAGCGCTTTCCTGCTTGAAAGATTTGGGCGTCGAAGGTTGGCCGCCCTTGGGGCTCAATCGATCTGCTAATGTTCCACATCCGGAAAGCGTGGCTGCTAGTAGTGTGAGGATGGCGAGATGCTTCATTTCGCAGTCTCCGCGAGCTGTTTGGGTTGCTGCACGGCGAATACCACGCTGAGCACGGCTGGCACAAGGATCAGCGTGAAGACCGTGGAGAGGAGCAACCCGCCGACGACCACGGCCCCTAGCCCGCGATACAGTTCTGAACCGGATCCTGGTAGAAGCACGAGGGGAATCATGCCACCTACCGAAGTGAGCGAACTCATGAGAATGGGACGCACGCGACTCTTCACGGATTCCAGGATGGCAGCGTCAGGATCGGTCATGCCTTGTTTGATGAAATTGAGGGTCTGGTGGATGATGAGAATGGCGTTGTTCACCACAACCCCTGCCAGAATGACGAATCCAAGGATGCTTAACATGTCTAAGTTCTGCACCGGCATGTACCGGTCCACAATGCTCCAGTAGTGGACTGCGGCGAGTCCAAGGAATCCGCCAAAGGTCGCCAGTGGTACCGTGAGCATGATGACGATGGGGTAGCTCCAGCTCTGGAACAAGATTACTAGGACCAGATAGACGACGAGAAACGCAAGAAAGAGTGAACTTGATAGAGTGCCAAAGAAGCTTCCATTGCCTAACAACGCCGTCTTGATCTCATTCAACTTGCCAGCGGATCCCGCGAGTCTCACATCCATGCCAGGAGCGATCGCTCCGCTCTCACGTAGGCCGTTCACAATACCATTCACTTCATCAATCGCGGTGGCCAAGGGCAAGCCTGTCGGGGGCGTGAATTGCAAAGTCACCGCGCGCGCACGGTCCACGTGACGGATCTCATCGGGACCTTGCACACGCTCGATCTTGGCCACGGTTCGTAGATCAACGATCTCACCCGTGTTCGTCGCCAAGGGTGCCGAAAGAATCGCGTCCATAGGGTCACCGCCCACAGCTTGCTTGGAGATGACCTTGAGATCTCGCAATTGACCGTCCTGCTCGAAATCTCTGAAGAAGAGAATGCCGTCACCATTGGCTTGCACGGCAAGACCCACATCTGTGCGGGTGAGACCAAGTTTACGCAAGGCGCGGTCTAGCGGAATCACGCGCAATTCCGTCGAAGCCAAGGTGAAATTGGCAGGATCAGGATTGACGCTGTAGGGTCCAAACTTGCCAAACAAGCCGAACATCAAACTCTGAGCCGCACCTTTGACCTCATCGAGGTTGCGTCCTTTGAGATCGATGTTGATGGCAGAGCCCGTGTTGCCGCCGACACGGAAGAGAGGCATTTGAAATGAGAAGGCGATGGTGTCAGGGGCATTGTGCGCGCCACTCGCATAGTTCATCAATGGCTGGGCATCGATGACGCGCTTCTTGTCCGCCGAGATGGCCCCATGAAACATGCGCCCGTCAAAACTCACCAAGAAGTAGTTCTCCAGCGGTGGTGGCATGACGGAAGGTTCTCCGCCCGGAATGGCGGGGACAAGGGTGCGGTCGGTCCTGACGCCGTCATCCCGTTCTCTAGCAATAGGCTCGACCGAGAACTGATCATCAACCGCTTCCCAAGCCGGTTTCATCACCTTTTCGATTCGCTCTCCCATGGTGGTGAGCTGGTCCAAATTGTAGCCGGGTGGGGGAATGAGCAGCCCAAAGACCAGATTGCGGTTGCCCTTGGGCAAATAATCGAGCGGCGGCAGCAAGACCTTGATGCCGACTAACGTTCCCACGGTAAACGCGAGGATGACGGCGATGCGGCCTGTCCAAGACTTGTTGAAGAAGGTGACTACTCGCGCCACTTGGTTAGGCAAGCCATTCACCATACGTCGCAACCAACCGAGAGGGCCGCGCTTCACAGGAGGCTGGTCCATCGGGGCACTGCTTTTGAGGATCCGAGCAGCGGCGGTTGGAATGACTGTGAGTGAGACTGCGAGACTGAGCGCAACCGCCGCCATGATCGCGTAGGCGATGTCTTTGAAAAGTTGCCCAGCCGTTTCTTGGATGAACAGAATGGGTAGAAACACCGCCATGGTCGTCACCGTCGAGGCCACCACAGCTCCGGCGACTTCTCGAGCGCCGTCGGAGGCGGCTTGTCGAGTGGGTTTGCCCATCTCGAGGTGCCGATAGATGTTCTCGATGACGACGATGGCATTGTCCACGACCATGCCCACGGCAAATGCCATGCCTGCTAAGGAAATGATGTTCACCGATCGTCCTAACGCTACGAGAACCACAATCGCGCCGATGACCGAGATGGGAATGGCCAATCCGATGATGCCCACAGTGCGAAACGAGCGCAGGAAGAAGAGCAGTGTCAGGGTCGCCAAGATGCCGCCAATAACGATGTTGCTTTCCACGAGCTTGATCGCGTCTTTCACGTAGGTGGTGGAATCGTAGACTTGCACGAGTTCCAGGGTGCCATTGAGCCCTAACTGATGGGCGTGTTCCTCGAGGACACCCCCGGGAGCATTCATGATTGCGATCTCTTCTTTGATCGCATCCATCGTCGCAATGAGATTGCCGCCGCGTTGCAGAAGGTAGTTGAAGAACGGCATCTGATGCCCACGAGCCCGCGACCAGTTGGCTTTCTCTTTGTAGGTCTCGATCACTTCCGCGACATCCCGAATGTAGACGGGACCAGAGGCATCCCGGCGAATGATCATGTTAAGGACTTCGTCAGGCGACTCGAAACGGCCCGTGGTACGCACGCGGATGTCACGTTTGCCTTCTGGCAGGAGCCCAGCTGAGAAGTTCGCATTCGAAGAGCGAATCGAATCGCTCAGTTGCTGCCAGGTGAGCCCGCGTTGGGCAAGCGCCTGCTGATCGACGAGGATCTGCACTTCGGCCTGGCGAGCGCCTCGGATGCCCACTTCAGAAACACCGTCGAGACGTTCGAAGCGAGGTTTCAAGCGCCGCTCCATGAAGTCATACAGCGTCGTGGTATCAAAGTCTGGATCTGTGGACGAGAAACCGACCCAAGCGATGTAGTCCACGGACTCGGGATCGATGGCCTCGACCACTGGCTGTAAGACATTGTTAGGATAGCCCGGGACTTCGTCCAGCTTCTGCAAGACTTCCGCCTGCGCGCGATTAATGTCAGTTCCCGTGACAAACTCCAATCGCACGCTGCCTTGACCAGCCCGGCTATTGCTTGTCATGGAGGCCAATCCGGTGACGTCGCCTAGCACTTTCTCTTGCTCTTCAATGATGTCACTTTCGATCTCCTCGACTGAGGCGCTTTCCCAGAGCGTGGCGATGGAAATGACCACCGAATCAACCTCCGGCTTCATCTGCACGGGGACGCTGGTGAATGCGAGGATGCCCGCGAGAACGGCCAGCCCGACACCAACAGCCACCGAGATCGGCTGGCGGATGCAGTAATCGATCAGCGTCATTCTATTTCCGCTCGAGGATCATCAAGGGTTGGCCTGGCTGCAACCGTTCATTGCCTTCGACAATGACTTGATCTCCAGCCTTGAGAGTTCCGTGAGAGGAAGCTACGTAGATCTGCCCTTCCCGTTCGAAGGCTGGCTTCAAAGACACCCGCTGACCGGTTCCATCTTCACCTGCCACATACACAAAGTCACCTGATGAAGATCGGATCAACGCGTCGACGGGGAATTTCCAGTGTGGTTCATTGTTGCCCACAGGGACAATGCCAGTGATCGATTCGCCCGGTGTGAGCTTGCCGTCGGAATTCTCAAGGGTAGCGATCACGATGAACAGTTGACTCAGAGGTTTCACTTCAGGCATCACCGTGACTTTGACCGGCGTGAAAAGGTCTCCAGTCGATGACTGGCGCACACGAAGACTGGACGAGTCATTTCCGACACTGTTGCGAAAGCGGGCAGGCACACGCAGCCAGGCTTCCACGGGATCAATGGCGACGAGTGACGCGATGACTGATCCGGCGGAGACCCATTCACCCACTTCCACATGACGCACCGTGACCACGCCATCAAAGGGAGCGCGGATGATCAGATCGTCCTGCTGCACCTTGAGAAACTCTAGGCGGCTTTCCACTTCCTTCACACCATCGCTCGCGGAATTGAGCTGCGACTGGGCAATTGATAGTGCTTGTTCAGCGTCGAGGATGTCACTCTTGGAAATGGCTTTCCGAGCGAGCAAACCACGTTTCATTTCGAGGTCATCTTTGGCGCGCGCGGCTTCTGCCGTTCGCTGGTTCACCAGACTTTGGGCCGCCGTGATCTTGGCTTGAGTTTCTGCACCCAGAGCGGCGGCTCGCCTTGCATCGAGCTTTGCTAGAGGAGCACCTTGGATGGTCGCATCGCCTTCATCGACGAGCACTTCGATGATCAGGCCAGCTTCACTTGCCGCGACCTCCGTCTTCGCGGCGGCTTTCAAGGAGCCGGTCACTTGAGCTTCGTCTTGCGCCGTTTCTTGGACGATAGTCTGCACATAGACGGCTGCCGGAGGCAAGCCATCCGGAGCGGCACCGCCAGGACCGCCGACTTCTGGAGCACTGCCGATCAACTTGATCGCGTAGACCAATCCAAACACCAACAATGCAGCCAAGATCACCATGATCCATGGGCGGCGAGTGGGTGGGGGGATCATAGAATCCTGAGAGGCAGACATGCTCCGATTACGTAGCGACAGTCCCTTCAATAGCAATCGATCAATCGATGATCGCCGAATAGACCAAGGATTTCACTTCCGACCGCAACTCGTAAGGAGAGTTCATCAATTGGATCATGACCATGGCCGTGAGTTCTTCTTCCGGATCGATCCAGAAGATCGTTCCCGCCGCGCCTCCCCAACTGTAGGTGCCGACCGAACCCGGGCTCCCGGAAGCGGCGACATCGGTGATCACTTGCACCCCAAGTCCGAAGCCGAATGACGAGGTGGGCTCGTGTTCTTCGAGGACCGCGGGCAAGTGATCCAGGGTCATCAACTCGACTGACTTGCGCCCGAGGAGGCGTTGGCCTTGAAACTCTCCTTTGTTGAGGAGCATCTGACAGAAACGCCAATAGTCTTCCGCTGTGGAAACGAGACCGCCCCCGCCGGAAAAGAACGTGACCTCTTTCCCGAATTTGCTATCGGCTGGCCCGTCGGTGAGTTTCATCGTCTCCGATTTGCTAAAGCGATAGTTGGCGGCAAAGCGATCGAGTTTGTCCGCGGGCACTTCGAAGAAGGTGTCGCTCATGCCGAGCGGTTTGAAGATCCGCTCTTGAAGAAATTTGTCTAACGGCATGCCAGAAAGCACCTCGACAAGGTGCCCCTGGATATCGACGGACACACTGTAATGCCACTTCTCCCCTGGATGATCTTGCAACGGGATCTCCCCGAGGTGCTGAATCATCTCTTGAAGATTCTTTTCCCGCAAGACCTTGGCCTCACGATAGCGCTGATCGACTTCTGTGTTGCCAAAGAACCCGTAGGTGAATCCGCCCGTGTGGGTGAGAAGCCGTTGGACAGTCAGCGCATGCGTGGGCGTCACTTCCTCACCATCTTCGAGAACGGTCAGATCGGCGAACTCTGGGATGTGTTTGGAAAGTTTGTCTTTCAGCAGAAACTTCCCTTCCTCATGGAGCATCATCAGGGCGACTCGGAGGATGGGTTTCGTCATTGAATAGATCCTCACAAGGGAATCTTTCTCCATGGCTTTATCGGCCTCGACGTCACGCTTTCCGAAGTTCTCAAAGTGCACGATCTTGCCTTTGCGAGCCACGAGCGAGACGACCCCTGACAGTTTCCCCTCATCCACGTATTTCTGAAAGTAAGGTTTCAAGCGATCCAAGCGCTCGGGCGACATGCCCACGGCTTCAGGGACGGAGAGTGGCAGGGTGGCCGTACGCTCTTCCGCGTGGATGTTGGCAAACGTGACCAGCGCAAGGGCGCTGACGGTGGCGAGAGGACGACGGAGATGCATGTGTCTGGTGTGCCCTTTCATGGGGTCACCAGACAAGATTTTATCCTGTCAAATTGAGTCGAACTGAGGATCAATTCATGAATGTGGCGACTCAAGTCTTTCATCCTACTCATTCTCTCGACATGCGCGCTCAATGCCGAAGAGGCGTTTGCGTTGCGCGATGGCGATCGCGTCCTGTTTCTGGGGAACTCGTTCTTCGAGCGTGCTCTGGATCATGGCTACTTGGAAACGTCGCTTGCCCTTCGATGGCCTGATCGAAACGTGACCTTTCGCAATGTCGGCTGGGATGGCGACACCATCTATGGGCACTCGCGTGCGGGTGGACGTCGTCGTGCGGTCTTCGGCGATGCCAAGGAAGGCTTTGCGAGAATGCGAGAGCACGTGCAATCTCTCAAACCCACCGTCATCTTCCTCTCTTACGGATTCAATGAAGCCTTCGAAGAAGAGGCGGGCCTGGTGCCATTTTGTCATGGCTTGCGCCACCTTATCGCGGTGGTGGGATCTGAGAAGACGCGTTTCGTTCTCTTGTCTCCGATGCTGATCGAAGAAGGTTTCGGAGCCGAACCAGCCTATGTCGCGCAACGAAACGTCATGCTCAAGCGTTATAGCACCGTCATGGGCGCAGTGGCAGGCGAAGGCAACCACTTCTTTGTCAATCTGTCAGAGACGTTGGGCAAGGGATTCACCGCGAACGGCATTCATCCTTCGGCCGAAGGGTATCGCAAATTGGCCGATGTCATCGGAGACCAACTGCAGCTGCCACCATCGACGCTGTCTCTAGCATCGGACGAATCCGAAAAGCTCCGGGCCACCATTGTTAAGAAGAACACGCTCTACTACCATCGCTGGCGACCTCGAAATGACGCTTTCGTCTATGGCGAGCGCAAGGATGAGCAGAAGATCGCGCAATCTGAACCGGAACAGTTTGAGCCCTTCATAGCCAAACAGGAGGCTGCGATTCGTGTGCTTTTGAAAACTCAGGATCCTTCGAAGTCATGAAGCCTGTGAAATTTTCCATGCTATCACTGTTAGCCTTGCTGGTGGCTTCTCATGGGCAACGCCAATTGCAAGACATCCCGCCTCCAGATCCAGAGATCGAGAAGGCTTCATTCAAAGTAGCGGATGGCTTTGAAGTGAATTTGTGGGCGTCCGATCCGTTGTTAGCCAAGCCCACGCAAATCACCTTCGATCGCGAAGGCCGATTGTGGGTCTCGAGTAGCCAAACCTACCCGCAGTAGAATGTGAATCAGGAGCCGAATGATAGGATCCTCATTCTCGAAGACACTGATCGCGATGGCGCAGCAGATCAGTCGTCCGTCTTCTACGACAAGCTCATCATCCCCGGCGGCGTCTTGCCAGATGGCACTGGCGGCGCCTATGTCGCGCATGCCGAAGACTTGATTCACCTCACCGACACAGACGGCGATGGCAAAGCCGACCATCAGAAAGTGCTCCTGTCAGGATTCGGCACAGAAGACACCCATCACACCTTGCATCGACTGCGATAGGGGCCGGATGGCCTGCTCTACATGCTGCAAGGTTACTATATCGGCACACATGTCGAAACACTTTATGGACCACGGCGTCTCAACGGCGGCGGTCTTTGGTCGTACAACACGCGCACACGTCGCTTGGAGATCTACAGTCGAGGTCTGGTCAATCCTTGGGGCATGATCTTTGATCGCTGGGGACAAACCTTCCAAACGGACGGCGCGGGCGGCCAAGGGATCAACCACACCTTCCCTGACAGTGTCTTCATGACGTCCCCACACGAGAACCGCATGCTCACCGGTCTCAATCCAGGGCGTCCCAAGTTGTGCGGAATCGAAGTCATCAGCGGCGGCCATTTCCCGGCCGACTGGCAAGGGAGTCTCTTGGCCAATGATTTCCGCGCCAATAACATTGATCGATACGTGCTTGAGGGGAGTGCCAGTGGTTACACTTCGACCTTGCAAGAAGAGGATCTCTTGCAATCGACCCACATTTCCTTTCGCCCCATCGATGTCGTCATGGGACCTGATGGCGCGGTCTACGTGGCGGACTGGTACAGTCCCATCATCCAACATGGGGAAGTTGATTTCCGAGACCAACGACGGGACCAAGTCCATGGAAGAATCTGGCGAATCTCGGCGAAAGAACGCCCACTCGAGAAAGCGGTCGACTATAAAAGTGCGTCGATCGCAGCCCTGTTAGACCTTCTGAAAGCCGACGCCGATTGGGTCCGCCTGAATGCCAAGCAAGCTCTCAAGACCCACGATGAAAAGGACGTGATCGCAGCGATCTCAACTTGGGTCGATGGCCTTGACAAGGATCATCCAGACTACGAGCACCATCGCCTAGAAGCACTATGGGCCTACCAAACCGTGGCCAACGCGCCTTCCCTGGATCTTGTGCGTTCTCTCATGCGCTCGCCCGACCATCGAGTCAGAGCGTCCGTCGTTCGCGCTCTCTATCATTCGCCTAGCTCACTCGATCTCTATGAACTGGCCGTGGCCGATCCACACCCACGGGTGCGGCGGGAGGCCGTGACCGCATTGGGACAACTCGATTTGGTAGAAGCGGCGAATATCGCCCTGAAAGTGCTCGACCACCCCATGGACGAGTTTCTCGACTTCGCCCTCTGGCGAACCTGTCGCTTGCTCGAACCGCTTTGGCTTCCCGCGTTTTCACGGAACGAACTCTCCTTCGAAGGCAATGCAGACCGACTGGCCTTCGCCTTGAAAGCCGTTGAGAAACCAGAAGCCCTCGCACCGCTCATCGCAATGTTAGAAAGCGGAGCTGAGAAGGCAGACCCCGCCATGGTCCGATTGGTTGGAAAGATCGGCAGCGTGGATGATCTTGCGGTGCTCGTGAGCATCGCGTCGACCGTAGGGCATCGTTGGCAAGGTGAGGCAGCACTCGTATTGGTCGAAGCCGCCGAGGACCGGGCTCTAGAGCCTGCCGATGAAGGCAAACAGCTCGAAGTTTGCCAAGCCCTCCTCGAAAACAACCCCGCCGCCGCTTGTCGGCTAATCGGACTGTGGAAACGATCCGAGCTTCAAGAGGCGCTGATGAGTCATGCAAGAGGGTCCGAGATCATCGTTTCGCGAGCCGCTATCCTAGGGCCTGTCCCAATATCGGAGAGGCTTGAATAGCAGCGTCTAATTAGGAATGAAAAGAGCTATGAGAGCACAATTTGGGCTCTCATAGCCAAATTCGGCGTGTAT
>JBLHHN010000174.1:0-12114 GCA_047616785.1 Verrucomicrobiales bacterium | reverse complement strand
CCTCCATCGTTGTCAGGGTCAGCATCATTCGCTGCTATCCCGGCGTTCAGATAACATCCGAAATGGGGCCTGACGCCATTGCTCGATGGGCTTCACAATCCGCTCGGGACAATGGCTCTGGCAACTCGAAATCCCAAGTCATCCCGTTGATCAAGAGTACCAAACAGCTGAACGCCCGAGGAAGCATTATGTCCCATTTGCTCCGGCAGATTTTTCCAGCTATTTCCTGATTCGATTCGTCCCCAGAAGCCCCCTAAGACCGTGCCTATTGAAGTCTCAGTCCATTCACTCACATTGCCCGTCATATCGGCAGTTCCGTAATAGTTGTAGCTCCCTGGACCTCCACTTCCGATCGTGGTCACATTTCCATCCTCATCCCCCAAATCAGTCGTATTCAGACTGCCGTTCCCATTGAAGTCCCAATCCGCGCCGCGGTTGTAGTTCGCAATATTTCTGCTATCGTTGTTGATATCGCCAGAATTCAGATCCGCCGCGGCAACTGTAGGGAGTGTGTCGCTCGCCGTTCCGTAATGCCAATACTTGGTGCCACGCTTGGTCGGGTCGTAGTAGGCCGCTTTGAACCATTCATCCAACGTTGGAATGAAATAGAGAGCACCTGGTTTGCGCGTTACAAGATTGTTAAACACCATCAATGAATCGGTCAGATCATAACTTCCGTCTTCGGTTGTCGAACTCGTCATCGCCCCGGAAGGCTTTCCGTTTGCCAGCCAATTGCAGTAGCGGCAGGCCGACCAGAATTCGACAGAGGCCACCGGTTTGTGATCCAAGCCTGGCTTCACGGCATAGGAGTAGCTTCCAGGATTGTCCGTTCTAATAACGCCGCCCCGCACACCACCCATTCTACCGTTAAACACCGGATATTCAGGGTGGTCTGTCTTGGCAATCGCGTTTAGAAACTCCACGTATTGGGCATTGGTCGTTTCGAAACGACTCATCTGAAAGCACCCGGATACAGCACCGGCACCCTCGATCGGTGCGTTTCCAGGATCTCCAATCGTCACGAAATGCGTCTCGCCCTTAGGTAAAACCAATTGAATCCGCAAATCGAGAATACGCCTAGAAAAGTTATCGACGGACTTCCCAACATCGATCACCTTCACACTCGGCAAAGCCGAAGGGATTAGTCCCGCGCTAATGCTAGTTGTTCCATCGATTTCGCTACGATACACCAATGTACCTTCTGGAAGGTCAGCGGGTGAATCCGCGGATCTCACCTCGTAGATGAGATCCGTGACATCGGCGCGTCGGAGGAACTCGATGAAAAAATATTTTTTGTTGTCCGTGTGGAGTACGATACCGCCAGTCTCGCTCTCCGCGCTGGACACTTTGGGATCACCCATGAACGCGTACTCTCGAAGGTTGCTGATGCCATCGTTATCCGGATCCATTTCCGGAGTGGAATCAGGATGATCCGAACTCCCAAAGGAATCGACGGCCCACTGTTCGTAGGTGATGGCCTCAGCATTTCCCAATGGGTAAAGCATGAGTCCCAATGCCAGTGGAAGAAGCTCCGGAAATCTAAACCCTTTCAAGCCAGATGACCGATGAAGCATGCTCATAGAACGCGAAAGAAGATTCAAAGTTTCAAAGTTTCAACCTGTCTTTCACAATCTCGGGTCATCCAACCTTTCTTGGAAACAAATCTGTGAACAACGGCCAAAAGCCTACGCGTTTTCTCTTCCATAATCTTCTTTCGCATTTTTTTAGATATGATCCGCCCTCCCCAACGAAACGCAAGCCTACTTGCTTGTAGGAAATGGCCCTATCATGACCTAATGCTATAAGATGAGTAGATTCTAAAGCCCTTTTGCCTATTCCACAATCTCACGGAGCCGAATATTCTTCGGACACCCTTGTTACTGACTATAGGCATCTCACTTGCCATCTCACTGGCCCTGCATGACCAGTATGTTCTATTTACTCATTGTGAGTCGATCGCGGATCGCAATCTGTTGACTACCTTCCGATCGCCCGATAATTTCAAACATGTCAAAAAGGCCTTCCGTTCTCAGCGTACCTGGGTCTCTCCTCTTTCTTTTCACGGCGCTAGGTTGTATTTTTCCCACAGCGAAAGGCGCTACCACATTGGATCCGGACGGACAGTGGAATCGGTTCCGCTGGTTTGGAGCTGAAGGATCTTTCGAAAGCCTAGAGGGTCCATTCAACTTCACGATTCCCGAGGGATTTCGCGGAACCTTCGACGTGACCGACGCCTTTGAGATGGGTGACAAGTTTGAAGTCACCGACAATGCCGCGGCTCTAGGAGCGACGTCAGCACCCATGTCTGGATTCAATTTCACAGACAATCCGGACTTGGCTTTCGCCGACTCCAACTGGAGTTCAAGCAGATTCCCACTGTCGGAAGGTGGCCACTCGATTCAAATCGAACTGGTCGAATTCTCCAATGGTCAGATCTCGGGAGGTGCCTTTCTAAGACTCAGCCTTGAAGAACTCTCAACGATCACTTGGGCGACGCCAGCCCCTATCACATACGGAAATGCAATTACTTCGAATCAGTTGAATGCCTCTCTCGCGATTGGATCAGGTTCCGGCACCTTTGTCTACGATCCGCCGATCGGCACAGTCCTATCCACAGGAGATACGCAGACCCTTTCGGTCACTTATGTTCCAGACAATGCCGCAGAAGACCAAGTCATCGAATCCGTAGAGATCAATGTCTTGCCTGCGCCACTCACCATCACGGCAGACTCCAAAGAACGCGTGTTTGCAGCCGCCAACCCAGCCCTAACGGCGAGCTACACAGGCTTCGTGAATGGAGACACTCCTAGTGGTCTAGATGCCTCAGTGACGATCTCGACCACCGCCTCCCTTTCAAGTCCAGTCGGCACCTACTCGATCACTCCTAGTTCGGCAGCCGATAGCAACTATACGATCACATTCGTCGAGGGAATCCTATCCGTGACGAACGACAGCACCGTGACGGTCAATTGGCCATCCCCAGAATCCATCGTCTACGGTCAAGCTCTTGGAACCTCTCAATTATCAGCGACTGTCGATGGAAACATCGCAGGCACATTCACCTACTCACCAACGATCGGAACCATTCTAGATGCTGGGCAGAATCAGATCCTCTCTGTCGTCTTCACTCCAACGGACTTGGTTACCCATGCGACGGTCTCTGCAACCACAACTCTATCCGTTTTGCCAGTACCACTCACCATCCGTGCGGATGATCAAGTGGGAACCCGCATCCAGGACTCGTCCACCATCCCATTCGTCACCATCGGCGACCCTAACAATGCCCCTTTCGCGCAAAGTGAGCCGTTTGACCGCATTAGCCTCTATGGCGAAGTCTCGGAGCCCTACGATATCGGAAAGTACGAAGTCACCAACGAACTCTACACCGAATTCTTAAATGCAGTGGGCAAAGACGATCCAGTCACCGCAGGTCAGTTTGATCTGCGTCCCCCACTCTACAATGGCCAGATGTCGTCCGAAGCACGCGGGGGCATTGTCCGCTCCGGGGAAGCGCCTAATTTCAGCTATACCGTGAAGCCAATCATGGCGAACAAGCCCGTGCTGTTCGTGAGTTTCTGGGACGTTTGCCGTTTCTGCAATTGGATGCACAACGGCAAACCAGCCGGCGCTCAGGATGCCACCACCACCGAAGATGGCGCTTATGATCTCATGGACCTAGAGGCTTTCACCAACAATACCGTGGCCCGCAAACCAGGAGCCCGCTACTTCATCCCCAGTGAAGATGAATGGTACAAGGCAGCCTACTATGACCCCACCAAACAAGCGGGTTATTGGAACTACCCGACAAGAAGCGATAGCATCCCAGAGAAATCCCTAGCAGATTCCCAAGGAAACATCACCAACACGACTGCCAATGTCGCCAACTTCGGGCGCGAAAGCGACTGGGATAGCAATCAAAACGGTACTATCGAGAACGTTCTCGTCTTTGGCCGCAACGGACCAGAGGATGGCAACGTGACCTCCGTCGGTAGCGGAGGTGTCGGCTCTGAAAGCTACTATGGAGTGGCTGACATGGCTGGCAATGCCGCCGAATGGACAGAGGCTGCCATCAATATTTGGGGACGCATCTTTCGTGGAGGCTCATGGAACGGAACCGAGCTCTTTCTTGGAAAAAGCAACCGGATTGCAAGCTCATTCACTACCGAGATCCAGGACCTTGGATTCCGCATCGCCCGCCCGGCAGGCGGCGGAGAGCAATGGTCCATCCCCCCACTGACGGTATCTTATTTCGGCTTTGTCAATGGCGACACCGAAGCTAGCTTAGTCACCGTGGGCACCGTCTCGACCGATGCCACAGGCACAAGCGAGCCAGGAACGTATCCTATCACCGTACAAGGAGCGAGTTCTTCAAATTACGAAATCACATTCGTGCCCGGATCCCTCTTTCTCAAAGACAAGCAGGATCCCAGTATCCAATGGGCAACCCCACAGCCGATTGTCTACGGCACCGTCCTTACCGAGACTCAGCTGAATGCAACGGCTACTTCAGAGAATACCACCGTTCCTGGCAGTTTCACCTACGAGCCTCCTTTGGGAACTCTCCTTGACGCTGGCTCTTATGAGCTGGTTGCGAAGTTCCAACCGGGCGACGATCAAACCTACAATCTGATCACTTCCAAAGTTACTCTAGCGGTGACCAAAGCACCCCTAAGCATCACGGTCGATAGCTTGCAAAGAGCCGCAGGCGCGGAGAATCCAACGCTTAGCGCCACCTACAGCGAATTCACACTCACTGATTCACCTTCCGATCTCAACACGTCTCTCACACTGACAACCACGGCCACAAAGGAGAGCGCTCCTGGGGTCTACCCCATCATTGGCCAGATCGGTATCGACAACAACTACGAGATCACCGTCACCAACGGCACCTTAACCGTGGCGGAGAAGCAGATTCCCGTCCCAAGTTGGATCCAAGCCGTCAACATCGCCTATGGCGACTTTCTCACGGAAACACAGCTGAACGCAACGACGGCGGATGCGCTAGAGGGCACCTGGACCTATGACCCGCCGATTGGCACCTTCCTGAATGCAGGAGTTCATGAACTGAGCGCAGCGTTCACGCCTAGCAATACACTCACCCATGACGTCGCCAACGCATCGGTCATGATCGAAGTCACTCCCGCTCCACTCACCATCCGTGCAACGAATCATGCTCGCCCCTTTGGTGACTCCAACCCTGAGTTCAGCTTTGTTTACGAAGGCTTGACCAATGGAGACGAAGCCACAGCCACTCCGCCAACTCTGGGGACACATGCGAGCACCGAGAGTCCCGCAGGCGAGTATGCCATCCGCATCGAGAACGCCACCGACCCGAACTACTCAATCACATTATTCGATGGCACACTCACGGTGCTCGAGCCAGAAATCCTTCCGTTTCCGGAGATCACCGTGAAGCACCTTGGCACCGAAGTCGTGCTGCAATGGCACGAAACCGCTCGAGTGAAACTCACATTCTCACGCGACCTGATCGAATGGCAAGACGTGGACAGTGCTGTAGACATCGTGGATGGATTCGTATCTATCCGTTACCCAGCAAGGCTAGTGGCCGAAGAGATCTTCGAAGAATTCTTCTACCGACTGGAGAGAACGGAGTAGCAGATCTTCCGGTCTACGTCCGGGCTGTGACCCATTTGCCCACTTGTTTGACCAGCGTCATCTCCAGCCCAGCCAGTGCTGCTGCGGCCAAGGTCTCTTCTGCTTGCTCCTGCAGAATGCCCGAGACAATCAGAGTCCCACCAGGCTTCAACGCACGGCGGATCTTGGGAAAAGTGGCGATTAGGATCTTGGAGAACATGTTGGCACAAATGACATCCCACTCCGCAGAGTCAGGCTCCCAAGCGAGGACATCGTTGGAATCCATCGCCACATCATGAGTATCCAGGCCATTGGCCCTGACATTCTTCTGGGCCACGACAAGCGCCATCGGATCATTCTCCCAGCCCAATGCCCGGGCCGCACCCAACCATCTCGACGCGATCGCAAGCACACCTGTCCCCGTGCCCAAGTCTAGCAGTTGCCAGCTCGCTCCCAGTTTGCAACGCTCGGAAGCGACATCGACTAGCATCCTCAGACAAGTCGACGTGGTCTCATGGTCTCCTGTTCCGAAGGCGAGTTCGGCCGGGATGGTGAGCACGACGCGATCTGGATACTGATCACGAATGGCTTGGAGGGCCTCAGGTTCGGCAACGGACGTGACCACGAGCCGATCTCGCACTTTCACCAAGATAGGATCTGTCTGACTCAACGCCACCCAATTCTGATCCGGCAAGGTTTCGACACGCCCACCGAATCGCTGCTTCAGATCGAGAGCTTCTTCAATCGTCTTGGCGAAAACCTGAATCTTAAGACGTTGCTTCCCGACCACATGGGCCACGGCAAATTTCCCCTCGGCTAAAACCTCAAGCCGGGTCTCCCAAAGATCCTCATCCTCAGGTGCAATGTGCTTCGTCCAGACCTCGGGCATGCAAAGAAAGTGATATTAAAAGAACTCCAGTAGCAGGAAAGCTCAAGGGGTGGCGATTGCTCGCCACCCCTTGAGGAAATTGGAGCGGGTGATGAGATTCGAACTCACGACATCAACCTTGGCAAGGTTGCGCTCTACCCCTGAGCTACACCCGCGTGAGGCACCCAGGCTTCCACTGGTGTTCCCCTTTGGCAAGAGAAAATGGAGTCGAAAGTCACAAGCCACAATAGGCTGTTCGCTCGTTCAATCGGCCACAGGCTGGGCACCGGGTGAGTGCGTGCTGCGATGGATCACGAAATTGATGACCACAGATGGTGCACTGAATCACAAGCTGCCGGGCTGCGATATCACGACGCCGGCGCATCCAATTACTCAGAAGCCAGACGGCAAAGGTCCATAGGAGAACCCCACCAAGATAGATCTCCAAGAACTCGCTGATGGGAACTCGAATCATAAGTCTGCACCAGCGATGTTTGCGATGGCTGTCACCATTGTAAATGGACCTCCAACCATTCCAATGCGTTCCCCTTTCGCGGCATGAATGACAAACGACGGACGGCTTCCTTAAGCGCTTCGTTAGGCATTTCCGTCAATGGAAACGCCTCTTCAACCCTCCCCTCCGGATGAATGGAAAGTCTCCAACTCACTCGGCCGTCTTCGGGAGCAATCCCTTTCGCGGCAGCCCAGTCTGCTGTGGGACTTCCCAGATACCTTGCCTTCCATTCTTGAGGTAAGATCAACTGAAGCCCCTCCGTAACGACAATGCCAGGGGACGAACGTCGGAGGGAACCATTTCCCACAGGTTTCCAGGCGGGAATCGAAGGCAGAACCATGAATTCTCCGACAGATTCAAACGAAGACTCGTCTAAGACATGGCTCTCAGGCAAGGGCATGAGCGAAGGCTTGAACGATTGGTAGGTGGGATGATAGTCGAGCGTCGGCAGCGGCATATTCAGAGGCGAATCTGCTAACAAAGTGCTCTCGTAGGCCGCATGGTAATCGTCAATCTGTTGAAGAATCAGGCGCGCGTTGAGATCATCCGGAGCCAAGTAGGTGATCTCAAAAGTGCGCGGAAGCGCCCTCGCAGATTGCGGTTCCTGCACCTGGAAAATGTAGAAGCAGAGACCGTGAATGGTGATGGCAGCAATGAAGGCGATGACCATCCGTGGCACAAAGTCCGACGTCGGAGCCTTCCATTGAAAGAGGATATTCGTGTCCGCATCCATGCTAGGGATTCTCTTCGGGAGGAAGACTCGGAGGTATGACAAGCGAAGGAGATAGCGTTTTCTCAGGCTCCGTCGCTTGATAAACTCGGTAACCTCCCATGAGCGCCGCATTGAAGATCTCCATCGTGGTTCCGAGAGATAGACGCCGATCCATCTTGAAATAGATGGCGTCTGGCGAGCCCTCAGCGCGTTTCCCCAGACGTCCGATCAAAGCGTCGTAGGTCATCCGCTCTCGGTCGAAGAGCACTAAAGGCGTCGCGCTAGCTGATACCAGCACCACATGGGACGCGGCTAAAGGAGGAAGTTGTGCCGCTGCCACCGGAAGCTCCACCCCCACCCCACTGTGATGAATCACATTACTTCCCAACAAATAAAAGACCACCATCAGCGCCATAACGTCTAACAATGGCGCCAAATGGAGTAAGGCTGGACGGCTATCTAGCGTGGACTCTAACTTCATGTCATACGGCCAAGCTAAACATAAGCGCTAGCAGAAATCAAACAACCTCAGGAAGGGAGCCGCTTCGACTTCTTTCTATCCTTAGATTGCGGCTCCTCAATCGACACCAAGCGTTCGCTCTTGTTGATAGAAATGATCTCAGTCTGCTGGCGGCTGTCCTCAATAAGATTGATGATCTCGATTCCTCCCCGCTCAATATCGTGGATCAGATTCTTAGCACGAGATACGAGGAAGGAGTAGAGGACGAACGCGGGAATAGCAACGATCAGCCCAGTAGTTGAAGTGACAAGGCTTCGGTAGACACCGTCTGCGGCACCAGCACCAGCGCTGACTTGGCTGAATGTATCCAGTAAGCCAAGCAAGGTTCCGAGCAAACCTACGAGTGGAGCCACATACGCGATCGTAAGCAGCACACGCAAGTTCCGTTCCACACGAGGAACTTCTAGCTGACCAGCTTCTTGAACGATGTCCCGCAGATAATCCCGAGGATAATCATGCCGCATGAGCGCCGCCCGAATCACTCTGGCGACAGGTCCTGGTGTCAATGCGCTCTGATGCATCGCCTCTGCGAAGTTGCGCCGCCGAATCAGGTTCGCGAGCCCTTCTAAGAGCTGCCCCACATTCACCGTGGCGCGATGAAAGTACAGGTAGCGCTCAAGGAAAACGGCAAAGCAAACCACACTACATCCCACCAATAGCCAAACCAAACGGCCACCACTGAAGATGAGTTCTAACAACATGAAGGAGGAGGAGGATGCTTAAGACGGGGATTTCCCCGCGAGCTGAGAGACATATCGAATTCCACCAGCGATGCAAAGTAATTACTGAGAATCAACTCTGAGACAGGAGAGGGCCGTTCCTCTCGACCTACTTTGGAGCAGACTCTTGGACGAGTTGCTGATTCAAGCGCGTCACGATCCGGACCAAAGATTGCCGCATGTCCGGAACGCGTGCATTCGCCGAATGCATGGTCAACAGCATGTATCCACGCATCAACGGGGCGATATAGAGGCAATGTTCTCGCCCTTGATGGCAGATGCCTCCAAAGCTCTTGTCTCCAAGACGTTGGACCATGGATTTCGTGGCCGTGAAAGAGGCCGTGGCCAGAACACCCAACGCATCCAAGTCCGCCTGACGGTCGGAGCCATCCCAGCGCACCAACACCGCGCCGGTCGGATCAAGCAAGGCCACTTCGACCGCTTCCGATAGACGGGCATAGGACCCGAGCCCCTCCTGAATCTGGCGGATATTCGTCGCCTCTATGACAGCAGGCTGAAGGCTAGGATCCTCGGCAATGGCATTCGCAGTCGCATTCATATTAAGGGGATGTTGGCAGAATAGTTGAAACAGCTTACTTACCACGCGGCAGCTCCGGAAGAAGGTCGCATCTGACGATGCTGCTCCGTCAGTCGTTGCTCTTCATCTCGCTGGCGCTGCTCGTGAAAGAGACGAAGAACCTCACTCGAAAGAACTTCCAAGGTCTCCAGCACGCCCTGACCATTGGATGCCGACGCTTCAAATGAAGGACATCCGTGAGGGTTCAGTGCGCTCTCCAACTGAGCCAGAGGCACCGCGTTGCTTAGATCGCGCTTGTTGTATTGAAGGATGAGAGGGATCACCGAAAGATCACGCCCATTGTTCTGCAGGGTGGAGACTAAATTGCGCCAGGCTTCAAGATTCGCATCCCAACGCTCAGGATCGGAGTCCGCGACGAAGACCAAGCCGTCCACTCCGCGCAGGACAAGCTCTCGAGTCGCATTGTAAACCACCTGACCAGGTACCGTATAGAGCAAGAACTTCGTTTGATACCCCTCGATCAACACTGGATTTACCGGCAGATAATCGAAAAACAACGTTCTGTCAGAGGAAGTGTTGAGCGAGATCAAATCTCCGCGCTGCTCTTCTTCCAGGGCTTGATGCACAGCGATGACATTGTTCGTCTTCCCTGACAAAGCAGGCCCTGAAAAGACCAGCTTAAACTGGACTTCCTTGGTCTCTTCATTGACTGTCGGCATCTGGGCTTACCCTAGTATTTCCGAAATTTCGCGAGTCACCAAAGTCAGACGCTCACGGATGCCGGGCTGGAACTGAATCGCTTCATGCAGAACGGCGACACATGCATTCTCAGAATTGAAGAAACTCATCGCTCCCTGGCCGGTGCGCAGAGTGAACGATTCTGCATCCGTGACATTCAGATCTTCTGCCAGACTGATGACTTTGTTGTAAGCTTGCTGCGCTTGCGACTCGAAAGCCTTGGTCCGTGCCGCGTCCTGGCCACGACTCGCTTGAGCTGCGCCAGACAGTTTCTCGATCATCACACAGGCCTCAATGCCTCCGAATCGAGCAACATGATCAAGCACTTCTTCCACAGTCAACGGGGCATCCACCGCAAACAACGCACGGAGAATCAGCTGCTTAGGATCAGGCTCGAATCCGAAATCAAGACCGGCTCCAGTCGCCTGTGAACCTTGAGCAACAGCGGCAGCTACCGCAGGTGGTGGAACCACATTTACCGGCACTTCAACTGGAGCTGGAGCAGCTTGTTGAGCTGGAGCAGCTTGTTGAGCTGGAGCAGCTTGTTGAGCTGGAGCAGCTTGTTGAGCTGGAGCAGCTTGTTGAGCTGGAGCAGATGCTGCCTCTGGTTGAGCAACTGGCGGTGGCGTCCACGCAGGTGGCGCAGCTTCAGCCATCGGTGCTAATGCAGGGACAGCTTGATGAGGGGCAAACGACCTTTCCTCAGGTTGTGTTGGAGGTGTAAACCGTGGCGCTTCAGGTGCTGCTTGAAACGGTGACGCTTCAGCGGACGCGAACGGTGAAGCAACGCTCGAAGCAGGCTCTTCGCGCTGTTCAACGGCCGCCTGGAAAGGCGGCGATTCCGCAGGAGCGGCAGCTGCAAATGGTGATGCATTCTCCATCGGCGCGGCAAACGGTGACGCGGCAGCTTGTGGCTCCGCTGCGGCTGCTGGCTGCGCGGCAAAGGGCCAGCTCACCGGTTGCGATGCTGTCGCGAATGGGAAAGCCGCAGGAGCAGTGTTCCCATTCTGAGGCGCGTCTCCATTACTATTTGGCATCGCCGCACGTGTAAACGGAGAAGCCGCAGGCGCATCTATAGGTGTCGCCGGCATGGAGGCAAACGGGCGCTCAACAGCAGGTGGAGCTTGGGCGAATGGACTTCCAGATGCCGAAGCAGGTGCAAACGGAGAGGCAGGTGCAGATGCGGGTGGCCCGGCTTCGGCTCCCATAGGCTGTCCCAACGGCGCTGCTTGCCCGAAAGGCGATGCCGCAGGAGAGCCCGCGTCAGCTTGAGCAAATGGAGATCCCCCTTCAAGAGCTGCCTGAGCAGGAGCTGTCACTGGCTGACCAAATGGGCTTTGGAAAGGCGATGCTCCAGGTTGAGCTGTCGCAAACGGAGAATCCTGTGGCGGCGCTAAATCCTCAGCAACGGGTGCCGGTTGAAATGGGTTCTCAGCATTGGGTGCCGGATTCTGGGCAGGTTGGAACGGAGATTCTTGTGGAGGCATTGCAGCAGGGCTCGATGGCAGTTGTTTTTGTATTTTTTGTATCGGAAGCTGAAGGGACTGGCCTTTGTCAGCTTTGGCAAAAGCGGGGCGATATTTATCTAAACATCCAGCGATCACATCCCCTAGGGTCACGCTTAATTGGCCGGATGCCACTTGGGGAGCCACTTTTGAAATCGGTAGCTTCGTCGTGACATTCGCAGGAATCTTGGTCGCATCGAACCCTAACTTAGCAATAGGCATGCCTTCAAGCAATTCCCGAAGATTGAGCACCACGGCGTTATCGTCTTGCAAGACTGGATCCCTGGTCGAGGCGAGCGCCACCTCCTTGTGACCGGATGGCGGTCGGGTCGAAGGCAATGAAGGACGTTCAGCACTGAGCGTCGGCATCTGGTTGGCTTTCACCGTCGGGGCTTCGCCTGGTTT
>JBLHHN010000173.1:0-12212 GCA_047616785.1 Verrucomicrobiales bacterium | reverse complement strand
GATCTCGGGAGTTTTGAAAACCCACTGCAGCCCGGCGAGAATTGGAGGCAATTCATCACGGCTATTGAGAGGGATGGAAATGTTCTCGATGGGAGTTTGGCCTAACTCAATTTGGACGTTGAATCGTCTTCTCATGCAGACTTACTTCGTCGAATAATCCGTCATAACCAAACGCTAGAACCGTTCTACTGCGGGATTCATGGGCCTTAACGTTTCGCGATGCCTCAAGATTCAATGGGCTCTATGCGCCCCTGCCCCGACAGACCAAGCGCTGCACGGTTTCCGCTCAGGCACTAGATACGCTCCTGTGGCTGCTGTTGCTGAAATGATGGGCCTCGGAGAATCTACTGTTCGCCGATACGACATGGCTGTTCTCAAAGAAGATCTACCAGAGCCAAACCTCGATGGATTGCGCGTGCTCATTATCGACGAGAAATCGATTCGCCGGGGACATGGTTACGTGACCCTTGTTCTCAAAGGGGAGACGGGCGAACTCTTACACATGGCAGAAGGCAAAAAGAAGGCGAGCTTGGAGCCCTTCTCTGAGAGACTAACAGACAAGCAAAAGGCGTCGATCGAAGCTGTCTGTATAGACCGAGCAGGCTCCTACTAAAGTGTTGTGGGTGAGCCGATTCCAAAAGCGGCCGTCGTTTACGATCACTTTCACCTGCGCCTCAATCCTGACACTGCCGTTGACGAAGTCCGTCGACAAGAATGGCGAAAGACAAAAGACAAACCCTTCATCAAAGGCAATCGTTTCATCTGATTAGCGAACGAAGAGAACCTTGATGACAAATTAGCACTCATACAAGGGATCAATGAGAATATTGCAACGGCGCACTATCTGAAAGAGCCGTTTCGAGTGGTTCACACCTACCGCTACGCAGGTAGTGCGATGAAGGCACTTGAGCAGTGGTGCGACATGGCGGAGGAAAGTGAGCTAGCACCATTCCTAAGGTTGGCCAAGAGCTTTCGAAAGGGCGCTGACAAAGATTGTGGCATTCTGCAAGCATCACGTCTGGGAAGATCGAGGGCTTCAACAACCTTGTCTCAAGAGTGGTGCATCGGGCGTGCGGCATCACCAACCTTGCTTACGCTTGGCTCAAGTTTCGACAGCTTTCCATCCAGCCAATCTGACGGACATCCCCTTCTTTAGTCCATGGAAATCTAAGTCGTGGTCAACTTCGGCGACGATATCGGGAGCGCGTGTCGCCATCTCGATGGATTGATTGACGAAATCGCTGAGGCTGGAACTGAGTTCGGCCTCGAGGAGCACACCCTGCCGTGGCTCAATTGAGGTTTCTGTAAATTTTAAATTCCTGATTGTCAATTACTTGTGTTACTTCGGTCTAGCGATAAAGCTAGTGAAAACTTCAAAAAATCTGTTTTCAGAGAGGGTCGAGCTAAGAAGCATGTCTAAGAAGCGGACGTGATGACCGTTGATCCTGTCTTGCTCGCCTTTATCGAGCATCAGCTTCAAATGCTCAGCCGGGTTCTCGCGGCTCGGTCAGCTCGGTCAGCTCGGTCGGTGCGCCCGGTTGAGACAAGATTGATCGATGCCTTCTTTCAGGATTTGGTGATAGCGCAAACTCAAAGGTCGGGATTGTCAACCTCAAGCGTTGAGAAAGAAGAAGATAGCGAACGGGCCGAGACTTTCTCTGTGGTGTTCGGTGGTTGACCACCGGGCATCGTAAGAGGAAGCTCGGCTTCTTCGCGTGAGGCGTCGATGTCGAGAATTCGAATTCAATGGGGAAGACTCTGACAGATCGAATGGAAGTCGTAACCGCCGCGAGTCATCTCGGCGATGGCTTGTTCTTTGGGCTAACCTTGAATGGCAATGCGACACATTGATAGAATCAAGAAAAGCATTGTGCTATCGATGGTACCCAGAATCTGAGAATTTAACAGTGCAGAATCACGGGTGCCATCATTTCGATTGAGCTCAAGACTCCAACCCGAGAGCCTCCTCGATGAAAGGTCGGAAATGTTCCAGGCCTGGTGTCACTCTGTCAGGATTTTTCGATTGATCATCCCATCGGCGAAGTTCGAGAGCGGGGCGCAACTCGGGTTCTCGTTCGAAAGCCTTCACTTCTGCCGAGCTCATGCGGCCACCTTGATCCAGGAAACTCTTGTGCGATGTCGGAGAAAGAGCTTTCACATAATCACCACCCATCGTGCAGAGATAACGCTTTGCCAGAACATGCAGCCGCACTGGGTCAGCTACTTTTGATCCGAAGTGACGTTTTAGCCAAGTATTGGCGCGGTGTTCGTGGCCATCATCGAGATTGGCATCCAGATCGTGTGAATCAGAAAAGGAGTTCTCGAAGATGTGCCCTATGCCATGAACCAACGCAGCCACGATCAGGCTGGGAGGCGCCGAAGCTTCTTCGGCAAGTTGGGCCGTTTGGAGCGCATGTTGCAGTTGTGTGACGTTTTCGGCACCATATTGGCCGGAGCCGCGTTCGGTAAAGACCTTTACTATGGTATCGACGACGTTGGACATTCTTGGCAATGGTTCGTCATGGTTTTGAGAAATGAAAGCGACATTCGCACAATAGCAGCTCAGCGAATGCTCTTTCAAGGACCGGGCACGCCTCATGTTATGGATCGCTCAGAGCACGCATTTCATTTGCAAGAAGGCGATACCTTAGTTGAGATATCCATGGCCACCATCTGTGGTTCTGACCTGCACACGCACCTAGGGCGTCGCTCCTGCCCGACGCCAGCGGTGCTGGGGCATGAAGGTGTGGGCGTGGTGCTTCAGTTAGGCCAAAAGCGGGATCCGAGCTTGCTTGGCCAACGTGTGACTTGGACGCTGACAGATTCTTGCGGCCACTGTGCTCCGTGTGCGCAATGGCAGTTGCCGCAGAAATGTGATTCATTATTCAAGTACGGACATGCGTCTTTGGAAGAAGGGCAGGGGTTTGCGGGCTGTTTCGCGAGCCATATCGTGCTGCGAAAGGGGACCGCGATCTTTGAGATCCCGGACGTTGTTTCCGATGCTGTGGCCGTACCAGCAAACTGCGCGTTGGCGACGATGGTGGCGGTGGTTGATGCGCTCTCACAGGAGCACCAAACGGTCTTGATTCAAGGCGCTGGTTTGTTAGGTCTCTACGGCGCGGCTCTCTTGCATGCTCAAGGCAAACAAGTCTTGATTGCAGATTTGGAGCCGCATCGTGTGAAATTGGCAGAGAAGTTCGGCGCTGAAGCGTGTCCCGAGAGGCTTCAGCCGAACAGCATGGATGCGGTGATCGAGGTGGCGGGCACGAGTGCCGTCATTGCTGAAGGGATCCGCGTTCTGAGGCCGGGAGGTTTCTACGGTTTGGCAGGGTTGGTGCATCCAGAAAGCGCTCTCAACCTCACCGGCGAACAACTCATCCGCAAATGTCTCACGATCCGAGGATTTCACAATTACGCGGCAGCTAATCTGGCTGAGGGACTCCAATTTCTTGAGGATCATCGCGCGACCTATCCTTGGGAAGAACTGGTCTCTGATCCCATGTCCTTGCGTCGCCTGGACGAAGCCTTTGAACTGGCGGCCTCGCGTCAATGGTCTCGTGTGGCCGTTTCGCCTAAGATTTAGAAAACACTATCATGAATATAAGTCGCTGGTTAAGCAATCCTTTCAATCTCACCTTCTGGTGCGTGGCGGCCTCCTTTGGCACCTACGCCTGCATGTATGGCTTCCGAAAGCCGTTCACCGCATCCTCCTACGAAACAGATCCTTTCGAGCCGGGGATAAAGGCGAGCTTGGTGGGGGCCCAAGTCCTTGGATACATGTTTTCTAAGTTCATCGGGATCAAAGTCATCTCAGAGATGCCAGCGGAACGCCGAGCCATCGTCTTGTTAGGCTTGATTGGCGTTGCCCAGATCGCTTTGGTGTTGTTCGGCCTCGTACCGCCGCCTTACAACATGGCTTGTCTCTTCATGAATGGCATTCCGTTAGGAATGGTGTACGGATTGGTGTTGGGTTTCCTTGAAGGGCGAAAACTCACGGAAGCGTTCGTGGCGGGTCTATGTGCGAGTTTCATCTTTGCGTCAGGGTTTGTGAAATCCGTCGGCGCGTGGCTGCTTGAAAAGGGCGTGACGGAATCTTGGATGCCGGCAACCGCAGGCATGATCTTCCTCTTTCCTCTTTGTGTCTTTGTCTGGATGCTCACGCAGATTCCTGTGCCCACGGAAGAAGACATCGAAGCGCGCGCGCCTCGTGAACCCATGACCAACGCCGAGCGGTGGCTGTGGATAAGGCGGCATGGTGTCGGTCTGGCATGCATCATCACGGGCTTCCTCATGATCACGGTGTTGCGTAGCTTGCGCGATGACTTCGCGCCGGAGCTGTGGAAAGACCTTGGCACCACGGGTGAACCCTCGGTCTTTGCGCGCTCCGAGTTGCTCGTGGCTCTTGGTGTCACTCTAGCAAGCGCACTTGTGATCTATGTGAAGGACAATCGCAGAGCTCTGCTGACGTCGATCTTCATGGGGATAGGCGGGTTCGCCATTGCTGGCCTGTCCATGGTAGGTCTTAAGAACGGCATGCTCAGCGGATTTCAGTTCATGGTCATCTTCGGCTTTGGTTTGTATCTGCCTTACGTCATCGTGCACACCACGGTGTTCGAGCGCCTCATCGCCATGACCCGAGACAAAGGCAACATGGGTTATCTGATGTATCTTGCGGACGCCACTGGTTACCTCGCCTACGTCATCCTGGTGTTCTTTGGTGATATCTTTAAACCCGAGAGCAGTTTCCTAGCAAACTTCGTAGCGATCAGCTGGTGGGTGGTCGTCATCGGCGTGCTCTCGTTTCTGGGAGCCGCCATCACCTATGGACGGCGACAAGCAACACCCACAAACTAAGAAGACAGAAACACCTGCTCCTTTAGCGCGGATCATTTGCGGTGGACTCCCTTTCATCCAGAGCTTAGGTTCGATGATTGGAATGAGATTTCTTGTCACCATCACCTTGCTCTTCAGCTTGGTCTCCAGCCAAGCCGGGCTGGTGTGGTTCGAAAGTTGTTTCTGCTCGACCAGTGTTGAGCATTACGCTGCCTGTTGCTGTAGCGGAGAGGCGCAAACGGGCCGTTCATGTTGCGAGAAGTCCGATCCGGAAGACAAGCCTGCATCGCCTCTCCCAGTCGCTACAGAGATGGCGGATAGCGGTTGCCAGTGTGTCGAAGTTTTCAGAGACGCCCCGGATCCGCTTGCGGCTGAACTGCTGCATGAGACGTTGCTAGAGGTATTGCCCCTAGAGGTTTTGGAGGTTTCCATAGTTGCGCCTGCCCTGCCACCGAGGAGCGTTGCGCCTCGCTATTCCAGAACGAAACCGCCCGCCAGTCCTCGGCGGATTCAGTTCTGTTCGTTCCAACTTTGATTCGCTCCGGAGTCGCTTAGCGGCACCACCAGCTATGTAGGACGCATCCCCGCGCCCTGCTAGTCACCCTACATTCTAACGGGACACTTATGGAGCGAACCACCATTGAACGAATCTAACAACGGTACCGACACTGACGAAACACTCATGATACGCCTGCGCGAAGGAGACGACCTCGCGCTGAACGCACTCATGGAGCGTTGGGAAAAGCCACTGATCAGTTTCATCACGCGTTACACGAACAACCACAGCGATGCGGTCGAGCTCGCGCAAGAGACCTTTGTGCGCCTCTACGAGCACCGGAAGCGTTACTGGGTCAAGGGCAAGTTCTCGACGTGGATTTTCACCATCGCGGTGAACCTGTGCCGCAATCATGCGCGTTGGAAGAAGAGACACCCCAGTGTGGCGCTTGTGTCAGAGGACGGGATTGATTTGACCGATACCTTGGTGGCCGAAGAGGACAGCCCGGATATGGTGAACGCCCGCTCCGACGACGCCGAATGGGTGCGCCGAGCAGTACAAGAACTGCAACACGATCTGCGTACGGTCGTGCTTCTGTTTGAGTTTGAAGGCATGTCGCATAGCGAGATTGGGCAGGTCCTGAAATGCTCGCCCAAAGCGGTTGAGACCCGTCTTTATCGTGCGCGTAAGGCCTTGAAGCTCAGTCTCCAAGAACTTCATTGGAAAAACTTTGAGGGGTGAAGACCTTTGGCGGTGTAGAACCGGCATGAACCCGAATGACGATCACGATCTTTCCCAGCTTCTCCGGAAGTGGGAGTCGGACGTTGAGGTGCCCTCGCGCTTCCGGTCGTCGGTGTTGTCGCAGATCGCAGGGCGTGAAGAGCAGCGCCATCAATCCTTCGGCGAACGGCTCAACGCCTTCTTTGCGCGGCCCGTTTATGCTTGCGCCGTGGCGACTCTAGCGTTGGCCGCAAGCATTGGACTCGCCGAGATCCATGTCAACCGCGTGATGACCAAACGCCATTCCGTCGCCGCAGCGAGTTACATGGCATCGATCAGTGCGCTCGTTCGCGTCAGTTCCAACCCACACGGTCATGAGTAAGGGGATCTTAGCACTTGTCGCGATCTTACTCGCTGCCATGACGGCCTACTGCGCCTACTACGGCTGGGCGACCTCGAAGGCCCCTGGCGACGGCGACGAATGGCTTCAATCGGAGTTTGGTTTGAGCGACGAGTCACTAGCCAAAGTCCAGACGGCGAGCGACGCTTACCTGCCCAAGTGCCAGGCGATGTGTGAGCGTCTGGCGAAAGCGCGCGAGGAACTAGCCGTGCGCACCGGAGCTGATTCGAGCATACCTGCGGAGATCGCTGAGGCCTACTCCCAAGTCAACGCGATCGAGGAGGAATGCGTTCATATGAGTCTAACACACGTGTTCGAGGTTGCGAGCTTCATGCCTGAAGCCCAAGGGAACCGCTACCGCAAACGGATGGTCGACGCGCTAACGAGTGATCGTAGCGCTCAGCATCAACGCCACTCTGACGTGATCCGAGGAGGTAGGGAATGAAACATCTCTCTCTCGGATTCGCGGCGCTTCTGTTCGCATCAGTGAACGTCTTTGGAAAGACCGTCGATTACGATCTCACCATCAGCGAGACGAAGGTCGAGTTTACCGGGAGATCGCGAACGGCTCTCACCATCAATGGCGGAATCCCGGGGCCGACTTTGCGATTTCGTGAGGGCGACTTCGCTCGCATCATGGTGCACAACGGACTCCCTCACGAAGAAACCAGCCTGCACTGGCACGGCTTGCTCGTCCCCAATGAGATGGACGGCGTGCCCTACCTCACCACGCCACCGATCAAACCCGGCCAAGGTCATCTTTTCGAATTCCCACTCAAGCACGCAGGCACCTACTGGTACCACAGCCACACTGGGCTCCAAGAGCAGCGTGGTGCCTACGGCTCGATCGTCGTCACTCCTGGAAACGGAGAGCCAGTTCACGCGGATCACGATGTGGTCGCCATTCTGTCAGACTGGACGGACGAAAACCCCAAGAACGTCATGCGCACGCTGATGCGTGGTTCGGATTGGTACGCTGTGAAGAAAGGCAACGCGCAATCTATCCTCGGAGCCGCGAAAGAGGGCGCGCTTAAGGAGTACTTCGCTCGTGAGAAAGTGCGCATGCCGCCCATGGACATCTCCGATGTAGCATACGACGCATTTCTTCTCAATGGCAAACAGCGCACCATGCTTGCCGCCAAACATGGTGATCGCATCCGCCTACGCGTGATCAACGCCGGAGCCTCTAGTTACTTCTACCTGCAAAGTGCCACCGGCCCCCTAACAATCGTCGCCGCTGATGGACCATCCGTGAAGCCCGCGAAGGTTGACCGCCTGCTCATCGGCATGGCGGAGACTTACGATGTCATCATCACCGTTCCCGCTTCGGGCTCGTGGGAATTCCGCGCCACGGCTCAGGACAACAGTGGACACGCGTCGCTCTTTATCGGTGATACAGACGGACCCGAGCATGCCGCTTCTGATCCGCCATCGCCAAATCTCTACACAATGGATGAAATGTTAGGAGCAGCCCTTGAGGACGATCACGTCTCACTCCGGGAACTGCGCGAGAAGGCTCGCCCGAGCGCGCCTTACGCGTTCCTTCGTTCTGACAAATCGACGACACTCCGTGGCAAGCCGCGTGCGATCACCCTACGACTCACGGGCGACATGACGCGCTATCTTTGGTCGCTCAATGACAAGACACTCGCCGAAGATTCTACCATTCCGGTCAAGAAAGGCGAAGTGCTGCAGATCGAGTTGATCAACGACACGATGATGCATCACCCGCTGCACTTGCACGGCCATTTCTTCCGTCTCATCAACCGTCACGGCGCCCACTCACCGCTCAAACACACGGTCGATGTCCCCCCAATGGGGAGGCGTAGCATCGAATTCCTCGCCGATGAAGAGGGCGATTGGTTCTTTCACTGCCACCTGCTCTATCATATGGACGCAGGCATGGCGCGGGTCTTCTCCTACGCTGCCGCAGAAGATCCAGAGCACGAGCCCAAGCTGGATCCGAAGCTAACCAACCCTTGGTATCTGATGGCCGAGGGCACCGTGCTCAACAACATGACCATGGGCATGGTCACCGCGATGAGTGGGCGCGAGAATATCTCGTTCATGTGGGACTATGGATTCGAAGATGACCATGCCGAGAACGAATACGATTTCTTCTGGTCTCACTATTTCAACCCGAATCTGACCAGCTTGCTAGGCTATCGGCTAACCGATGACATGCATGCGGAGGATCGATTCTTGGGCGGGGTGAACTATCGACTTCCTTACATGATCCAAACGGAATTCTCGGTCGATTCTGAGGGTGACGCCCGAATCGGTGTCGGACGGGAATTGCAGGTCACCCAGCGGCTCTCGATCTATGGGGACATCGAATACGACACCAACACTGAATGGCAATTCAACGCTGGAGCTTCCTATCTCATCAACCAACAACTCTCTCTTACCACCGGCTATAACTCAGATCACGGCCTCGGTGCCGGCATCACGTTCCGCTTCTAACACCGTCTAACTATGAAAACACCAACAATGCACCTCATCCAGTTCACCATCATCGCCATCACGGCATTCACCTTGGCCTCATGCCAGACCACCGGATCAACCGCCGGAGGCGTCAGGCCCTACACCAAAGATGTCTGCATCGTAAGCGCCAACAAACTCGGCTCCATGGGCGATCCGGTCACGCTCAATCACGAGAGACAAGAGGTCAAATTCTGTTGCCAACCTTGCGTCGCCAAGTTCGAGGCAAATCCGCAGAAATATCTCTCCCAACTCTAGCATCCACAGTAACGATATGACAAAAATATCCCTAGCACGCGCCCTGGCATCGATAGGGGCTTGCCTGTCATTGATCTCATGCAGCTCGACGCCTGCGCCAGAGGCAACCACCACGTCTTCTGCTCCCATCGTCGCGAGCTCTAGCATACAAGTGAAGCCCTATCCCCTCGGCACCTGCATCGTTAGCGACGAAGAACTGGAATCAATGGGCGGTTCGATTACCAAGGTCTACAAAGGCCAGGAGGTGAAGTTCTGCTGCAATGGATGCGTGAAAGATTTCGATGCCTCGCCCGAAGAGTTCCTAGCGAAACTAGCTAAGTTGAACTAAACTTCTGCTGAGAGTTGACACGACTCTGTCCCAGCAAACTCTAGCAACTGAATGAATCCTTACATCATCCCTTCCTTGGCGCTTCTTATGGCGCTGGCTCACGGCACACCCAAAGTCGTCGAGATCCGCACTCCAGACGGTGGCATTCAGCCGGTCGCGGAAGCCCATGCTTCGGGCAATGTGCACATCGTCTACTTCAAAGGAGATCCTGCAAATGGCGACCTCTTCCACGCGGTGCGGTTGGCTGGGGCCAACGAGTTTAGCCAAGGAACACGGGTGAATTCGCAAGACGGCAGTGCCGTGGCCATGGGTACCATTCGTGGTGCTCAGCTTGCGCTGGGTCGCGAGGGGCACGTCCACGTCGTTTGGAACGGTTCTAACAAAGCTGCGCCTGACGAAAATCATCACCGAGCGCCGATGCTCTACGCGCGTTCGAACGATAGTGGGAAGACCTTCGAACCCGAACGCAATCTTATCACCAAGGCCTACGGGCTTGATGGAGGTGGCGCCATTGCTGCCGACGACAACGGGCAGGTCGAAGTCTTCTGGCATGCAGGTTCGCCCGACAGCGGTGAGACCGGTCGTCAAATTTGGGTCACGCGTTCGGGCAATGATGGCAAGACCTTCGCTCCGGAAGTAACCGCCTGGGACAAGCCGACCGGAGTCTGCGGATGCTGCGGTATGACGGCTGGCGCCTCCGGTAACCGTTCCTGTGTGCTTTATCGCTCGGCGACTGAACGCGTCGATCGCGATATCTACCTGCTCCAGTCTGACGGCAAGCAGGCGACCTTTTCTGGAACGGTGTTAGATCATTGGAAGACGGAATCCTGTCCGATGTCTGCCATGGCCTTGAGCTTCGCCGGTGATGCTACTGCTGCAGCATGGGAAGGGAAGGGCGGCGATGTTGCCTATGCCATCATTGGCACTAAGATCGCCAATCGTGTTCCTCATAGGGAGAAGAAGCGAAAGTTTCCTGACATTGCATTGGCGCCTGACGGACACGTCTTATTGGCTTGGGTGGATGGCGGCGGCTGGAAGAAAGAAGGCGCCCTTGGCTGGCAACTCTTCGCACCCGACGGCAAGGCGATCGGGACACCAAAGAGCGGGTCAGTTTCCGCCGCTTGGTCAAAACCCGGCGCGGTCTTCGATGGCAACATTTTCATTATCATTCACTAGAACCTAACGGACTGTTGACACTATCCAACCCGCCAGCAATTTGATCTCTTTGCTCCATGATCCCATGAAACGAATCGCCATCCACTTAGGGATTCTGTCCCTCATCGCCCTCAATTTGCCGTCCGCTTATGGCTGACCGGCTTGAGCGAATCCCGCTGTCCCCCGGTCGGGGGATGCCGAAGCAGGTCTGATCGGTCAAGATCCAGGAACATGGCGTCTAAGCTTGGACGTGGCCGTCAGCCGTGGCCTGTCAGGTGGTCATGCTGAGGACATCGGGCTGAGTGAAACAGGCGCACCGATTGGAATCACGCCGCACCGGCATGATGTCGAATTGAACCTAACACGTTTCGAAATCGGACTGTCGCGCAATTTCAACGACACCTGGGACGCGGCCCTGCGGGTGCCTTACTTCATCAAAGAACAAACCGCGAGTGTGGCGTTTCCGTCCGGTGGAACTGCGGAGGAACGTGAAGCCGCGCGGCGCAACGGCGACATTCACCATCGCACTGAGACCTATGAAGGCATCGGCGATCCCGAGCTGACCATCGGTTGGCGCAAGCGCGATCTGCTAGGCGAGAACTCGGTGTTCCGATTCAGTCTCGGTCTGACATTGCCATTTGGAGAAACGGAAGAAGACCCCTGGTTACTCGGGGATGCAGGACTGAAGCACCTCCACCAACAGTTTGGCAATGGCACCTTTGATCCGATCGCGGACCTTTATCTCGGCAAGCCGATCAACGACGATTGGGGGTGGAGCGTTTATGCCAAAGCTCGCCTTCCTCTCTACAAGAACAAGTACGGCTACCGCGGGGCACCCGAGCTTCTTCTGGCACCCCGATTGACCTACCTGGTCAATCGCAAGCTCTCCATATCTGCGGGGGCGGCGGCTCAGTACTTCGGTTATTCGGAGTGGGACAGCGGCCGGGATCGAAATTCGGGTCAGTTCAGTGTCAACGCATCGGCGAGCCTTGGCTACAAGGTGAGCGAGCAAGTCACTGGCAGCCTCACCGTGCTACTACCACTCTATAACAAGTCGCTCGCTAGTAGCGAGGATGCTCTGGATCCAGCGCCGACGTTCTCTCTCTCATTGGGATACAGTTTCTGAGCTGCCTAGCGGGTTAACAAACGATAATAGCGGGTTCCGGCCTGATCTCGCTCGATCGATAGCTGCTGCACGGAGCCCTCCCCAACTGTCGCCGACATGTTGGGCTGCAATCGCCATGAGCGGAGGTCACGGCTGGCTTCCAGGAAGTAAACGCGTCCGACCGTGGATTGCCAGATAATATACTGCCCCGCGTATAGATTTGTGAAAAGACAAGTGATGTAAATCGGCCACTTTGCTCTATCATTGAAAGCCAATATGATTCACTTAGAGCTCACTGACCAAGACTTAACTGACATTGTCGAAGCTGCCGACGATCCTGATACGACCGAAAGAAACAAGACCAAGCTCCTGGTCATTCGGATGCATCATGAAGGGGCCAAACACGGCTTCATTGCCAAGGTTCTCAACCTCCATG
>JBLHHN010000172.1:0-12280 GCA_047616785.1 Verrucomicrobiales bacterium | reverse complement strand
CGTCCTCATCGCCGTTGCCGGCGATGAGGACGGCGGTTCCGTCAGTCTTGATGCGGTAGGCACATCCCGATCCACGATCGGTAGCGTAGAGTTGGCCTTTACGATCGACGTCAATGTTCCCGAGACTAGCAAAGCCACTAGCGATGGTGCGAATGCCGTCCTTGGGGGTCCAAGAACGGATGCGCGAGTTGCTGCAGTAGTAGATAACATCACCTTTCGGACTGACCCAGAGACCACGGCCGATGATGATACCTTCGCGATCGTGCAAGATAGTGGTGAGGTTGCCTTGAAGATCCAATCGCCGGATGCGATCGTTGCCGAGATCGAAGATGTAGAGGGTGCCGTCGGGTTGCGCGAAGAGCCCGTTGGGAAATGTCAGGGTGCATTTCGTTCCTTTGCCGTCGCCGGAGAAGCCTGGCTTTCCGGTGCCTGCGATGGTGTGGATGGTGCCATCGGTGAGGACTTTGCGGACTGCGTGAGCTTCTTTGTCTGCGATATAGAGATTCCCCGCGGCGTCCGCCATGGTCATGTGAGGACGTGAGAGATCGGCCTTGGTCGCAGCCTTGCCTTCCATCTTGGGCGACCAATCGTTGTCGTTGTCCTTTTCTCCGCTGCCTGCGGCGGTCCTGAGAGTCCGGTATTGATTACGGAAGTCAGCGAATTCGTCGGCATGGGCAGTGGCGATCAGAACAGGAAGAATGATAAAAAGAGATCTCATGTTTATTCAGTATCGTGAGAAATGACCTTAAGGCGATGGGCTAGAGGATCAAAAACGCCGCCATAGGTTTTTCGAGAACAACGCGATTACTGCCAGATACTCCAAACGACCCACGATCATTAGCAAAGGCAGCATGATCTTACTTCCATGAGTCAAGCCCGCGTAATTCTGGGTCGGGCCGAACTCTTTGAATGCGGGGCCAATATTCGTGAGGCACGAGATGACGGCGGATAGGCAACCGTCTGCACTGTGATTCGGCTCGAACGCGAGCATGAGATAGCCACTGAAAGCCATCAATCCTGCCCCAGCGCAGAGGACGACAAAGGTCTGCCCTTGAGCGCCAGCGGGAATGGGGTGGCCATTGAGTTTCAGAATGGCAACTTTATTAGGGCGATACATTCGCGCGACCTCAATGCGTAGCATGCGCACGCAAAGAATGATTCGGCTCACCTTCAGCCCGCCAGCAGTCGAGCCGGCACAGCCACCGATGACCATGGCAAAGAGGAGAATGCCCTTGGCAGCAGGCGGCCAGAGATTGTAGTCACCCGTAGCGAAGCCCGTGCTGGTCATGATGGAGACCACATTGAAGATGGTGTCCACCGATTCTTCAACCCACGGGGCCGTGAAATTGTTAGAGTAGATACGTTTGGCAATGGCGATTACTGAAAAACTGACAATAAGCCCTATGTATACCCAGGTTTCTTCATGCTGCCTCAGGAGGTGAAGGCTCCGTTTGCGGATCAGGGCGATGTAAAGTGGCAAACTGATGCCACAGAGGAACATGAAGAGGATGGTCCATAACTTCAGCGCGATGCCAAAGCCCTCGGCGCTGAAACTCGCGTCTTCGGTGCTGAATCCACCAGTGGCCACCGTGGTCATCGCATGGTTGATCGCTTGGAAAGGCGTCATGCCGAGCGCCCACATGCCTAGGCAACAGATGAGTGTGAGGGTGATGTAGAGCATCCAAAGCCAACGAGCCATGTTTCGTAGAGTCGCTCCAGAAAGGTCTTGGCCATGTGCGGAGGTCTCGGCGCGAAACATGCTCAAGCCGCTCGCGCCCAAGCTCGAGAGCACGAGTACGAACATGGCAAGAATGCCCATACCGCCTAACCATTGCGTCAACGAACGCCAAAGGAGAACTGTCTTGGGCAAGGCCGCGAGATCCGTGATGACCGTGGCTCCCGTGGTGGTCAGGCCTGAGACACCTTCAAAGAAGGCCTCTGAAGCCGGCAGGCTTGGCTCACAAAGAAAGTAGGGCAATGCGGCGAAGAGGCCGCAGACAAACCATGACAAACCGACGATTCCGATAGCGTCTTTCCGCAGGATCCGATCTCTCCCAGTCCCACGCCCAAAGAAGTAGAGTGCGCCGCCTCCTGCCAAGGTGATGGCGATGGCGAGTCCCCAGCCTTTGTGGGCAGAGGCACTGCTGTGCCCCTCACCAGCTGGCAATATAGAACCGACACAGAAACACGCGGTCATGGCTGCCGCTAACAAGAGCAACAGAATGCCAATACTGCGTGAGACGAGGCGGATATTCACCGATCAGCGCAATAACTAGCATTCCACTCAAGCAAGGCTTGAGCAGTCGGAGCGATGGTTGCGAGCAGATCGTCATCGAGAGCGCTGAGTAGTGGCAGATGCGGGCCTGTATCCGCGATCCCGGCGAGGGCGACGGCGTGATGGAGCACCGGAATGGGCCCATGCCCATTGCGAAGATCTTCCAAAGCAACAAACCCTTGGCGGAGTTCCTCGGCGGTCTCAAGATCCTCATTCTTCAGAGCCTCTAACATCGCCATGGAACGACGCGGCGCCACACACACGCAGCCGGAGGTAAACCCGACGACTTTGAAATGATCGAGGTGCGCGATGGCGGGTTGCTCGCCGATTCCGCTGACTATCATGTTGGAATCGATCTTATCGATCAACTCTTCGAGATAAGGATCTTTCAATGGATCCTCACGCACGACTGCGTACTTGATCCAAGAGACGAGACCATCATCCACGAGTTCTTTCACCGCTTGTGGCGTGATGTAGTTCTCGTCCTTAATATAGATCACGGCCCTGACATTGGATCGATCGACAAAATGTCGTAAGGCGGTCTGGACTCCGCTCGTTGTGGCGGGAAACAGGGTGGGCAAGATCATCGCGGCTGGGAATTGCCGTTCGCGAAGGATCTCCGCTTGATCCATGATGTTGCCATACATAGGACCTACCGAAGGCACGATCAGCGTATCATCGCCGACACTCGCTTCAAGAAAGTCTAACAGAACGGGATATTCAGAAACCGCGATATTGTAGAGATTCGCATTGCCACCATAGAGCAGAATGCGCACACCACCGTTCTCCATATGCTTGACGAGTCTAACATTTTCCGAATCAGCAAGTTTCAAGTTGGCATCCCGGCATAAAGGCGGCACAGCGATGATGGATCGAGCGAGGTCGGCAGAGGTGATCGGGGTGGTCTTCATAGGTTAGTGAATTTCGGGTTCAGCGACGGTTGCGGGGTCGCCATGAAGGAAATCAAAGTCACAGCCTTCTTCCGCTTGCGTGACGTGATCAAGATAAAGTCTGCCGAAGCCTCGTGTGTAATGCGGCTTGAGAGGCGTCCATTTCTGGCGACGCGCGTCCAGTTCGGCATCCGTGAGATTGACAGAGAAACTCCGAGCTGGGATGTCCAGGGTGATTTCATCACCATCCTGAAGCAACGCTAGTGGACCACCCACGGCAGATTCGGGAGAAACATGAAGCACACAAGTGCCATAGCTGGTGCCGCTCATTCGCGCATCCGACACGCGGACCATGTCGCGCACGCCTTGTTCTAACAATTTCTTTGGAATAGGCAGCATGCCCCACTCGGGCATGCCAGGAGCGCCTTTGGGCCCAGCGTTCTGAAGCACGAGGACGGAGTCCTTCGTCACGGGTAGATCGGGATCGTCAAGACGTGCGGCGAGGTCATTGTAATCCGCAAAAACGACAGCGGGCCCGGTGTGTTGCCAAAAAGCCGGATCGGCCGCGGTCTGTTTGATGACGGCTCCGTTAGGCGCGAGATTCCCTCGCAAGACAGCGGTTCCGCCCGCCGTGGACACAGGATTGTCTAAGGGGCGAATAACATCGGCGTTGTGGACTTCTGCCGAAGCGATGTTCTCTCCTAGAGTTTTACCATTCACGGTGAGGCAATCGGTATGAAGAAGAGAATCCAACTGCTTTAGCAGCGCGCGGAGACCGCCTGCGTAGTAGAAGTCTTCCATCAGAAATCGACCTGAAGGGCGAACATCAAGGATGAAAGGCACGCGTTGGGAAATCTCATCGAACTTTTCTAGCGGAAGCTTCAAGCCTGCTCGCCCTGCCATGGCGACGAGGTGGACGATGGCATTGGTGGAGCCTCCGATGGCCATGTCCGTGATGATGGCATTCTCAAAGGCCTCCCTGGTGGCGATCTGTGAGGGTTTCCGATCTTGCCAGACATTCTCCACCGCTTGGCGTCCAGACTGTGCGGCCATCCGGATGTGATTCGAGTCACTCGCGGGAATCGACGACGCACCTGGCAAGGTAAAGCCCAACGCTTCCGCAATCGCCGTCATCGTCGAAGCGGTGCCCATGGTCATGCAATGACCCGGCGAACGCGCGATGCCATCTTCAATCTCCGCCCAGTCTTCATCCGAGATATTTCCGGCACGTTTCTCGTCCCAGTACTTCCAGACATCGGAACCACTGCCGAGCACTTCGCCGCGCCAATTGCCACGCAGCATGGGACCGCCTGGCACAAACACCACGGGCAAGTCCATGGACAGCGCGCCCATGAGGAGCGCCGGTGTCGTCTTATCACAACCGCCCAACAGAACGGCGCCATCGATAGGATGACACCGCAGCGTCTCTTCCGCCTCCATGGCGAGGAAGTTCCGATAGAGCATGCTCGTCGGCTTCGTATAAATTTCTCCTAACGACATCACAGGCATCTCCACGGGAAGTCCGCCTGCCTGCAGGATGCCTTTCTTCACTTGCTCTGCCAAGATCTTGAAATGGGTATGGCAGGTGTTGAGATCCGACCAGGTATTCAGAATGGCAATGACAGGTTTGCCCTCCCAATCCGTGGCATCCCAGCCCATCTGCTTGGCACGCGAACGATGCCCAAAGGAGCGCAAGTCCGCGGGGCCGAACCAGCGGCGTGATCGTAAGTCCTCAGGCGTTTTCATGGTTCGCTCATCAATCACACCATGGGGAAAAGCCAAGCCCCAATCACTGTGACAATCAGTCCCACGACTCCCATGAGGGACATCATGGGCGTGACAAACCGCAGCGTTTCCGACTCTTTCATCCCACTCATGCGTGTGATGACCCAGAAGCCAGAATCATTCATCCAGGGGATCGGTTTGGACCCGCAACCAATGGCCAAGGCAAGATAGACAGGATGAAAGGTGATCTGAGGGAGAAACGCAGCGGCCACCGGTGCGGCGGTGATCATGGCGACGGTGGCCGATCCTTGCGCCGTGCGGACAATGGCAGTGACGAGGAAAGCCACGGGCAAGGCCAGCCAGAGAGCGGCCGAACCTAACATCACGGCAATGTCTGCGCCGATTCCGGTTTGCCTTAACACAGCACCGAAGGCACCGCCTGCGGCAGTGATGAGAATGATGCTGGCTCCCGATTGCAACGCATTCTGAATCTGGTCACGTTTGTCTTTGCCTCGCTTGCCTCCATAACATCCCAACATGACCAGAGCTACTGCCGCTGAGACGATCAAGGCGAGATTCTTATCTCCTAGCAATTTCACGAGCGTTCCAGTCTCACCCAGCGCAGAGAGGATACTCCCCACGGCCAGCCAGACGATCGGCAGGAAGATGGGAAAGAACGCGAACAGGACTGGTGGCAAGGGAGCCTCCGAACCCTGAAGATCGGCGCCCCGCTCTCTTTCATCATCTTCTGGCAAAGCCACCTCATGATGCCGATTCATCCACACGGCCCAGCCATAGCCGAAAGCCACGGAAAACGAACCCACAATGAAGCCAGCGATCATCATGGTAACAATGGGCACCTCCAACTCAGCCGCGACGAACATTGGCCCAGGCGTCGGAGGCACCAGCGAGTGCGCCATGGTGCCGCCTGCCACGATGGTGAGAATGTAGAGCAGATAATTCTTCCCGGTCTTCCTGCGCATGGCTTTGCCGATTGGCATGAGCAGGTAGAACACCGTGTCAAAGAAGACGGGGATGGCTAACAAGAAACCTGAGAACAAGAATGCCAGATGCGCACGCGCCACGCCAAAGCAGGCGAGGATCACTTGGACGATACGTTGTGCGGCTCCGGATTCCAGCAGGCACACGCCAATCACCGAAGCCATGGCAATGAGGATGCCCACCTTGCCACACGTTTCTCCGAACCCATCGACGACCCGCTTGGTCGGCGTCTTGCTCGTGAGAGCATCCTGAGCATGGCGAATCTCGAAATCTGATGTGGGCCCTTTGCTGATCAATTCGGACTCCACGTGACGCTCCAGCGAAGCCTTCGGCGTGAGAAAAGAGATGACCAGAGCCCCAGCTACCAGGGCTAAAAAAGCGTGCAGACGAAGCCCAAGAATGCCTCCCAGCACAAGGGCCATGCCAATCAGTAAGAGCAAAAGGGAATGCATGTGTAGGGAGGTTCTAGTGTTTCGAGCCCCCCAGGGCAAGGATTCCCCGGCAGAACCACGTTTTCGCGTATTCGAGAGGCACAGCTGATTCTCGTTGCCCTCGGGGGCAGATCGCCTACACAATAGTGAGGTCCAAATTGATGAAAGCTAAGCGCTATTTCACTCCCGAAGAAGCCAATCAAATGCTTCCGCTCGTTCGCTCGATTGTTAGGGATATCAGTGAGAAGGCCGATGAGCTCCGCTCGTTCGGTTCTGAAGGCCGAGGCGTATCGCAACGCTTTCAAAAGACTATGACCGAGATTTCAGAGCTGATTGGAGAGCTCGAGGCGCTCGGGTGTTTCTACAAAGACTTGGGGTTCCATATGGGACTTGTGGATTTCCCAGCATTGATCAAGGGGCAAGAGCTCTACCTTTGCTGGCGAAGCGAGGAAGAGTCCGTGGTTCACTATCATCGTCCTGATGAAGGCTTTGCCGCCAAACGTCGGATTCCGCCAAATTGGTACGCGTCTGAGTGTTTGAGTGTCCAAGAAGGCGTCTAGGTGGGGTCACGAATCGTTTCCTCTTGAGCCAACCATCTTTTGATGGAAAAGATTCGCCCCTTATGGACCCCTCAGAATCAAAGCCAAAGATCAAGCAAGTGCTGGTCGACGAGCTGATGCTCCCTCATGGCCCTGAAGAAATCGCGGATGACACGCCGCTCTTCGGTCCGGACGGTTTAGGCCTCGATTCTGTAGACGCATTGCAGCTCGTCGTAGCGTTAGAGAAACATTTCGGACTCAAAGTGGCCGATGCTGAGGTCGCGAAGAAAGCCCTGCACAGTGTGGACTCGATTGCTGCTGCGCTGGCAGAGAAGAGCGCCTAACTTACCCACCGATCGCGATCATCTTGCGATTCGGCGTGTAGTCATTGCGGAAGTCGTGCTCTTTCGGTTTCCGTTCGACGACATGCTTGAAGAAATCAGCGATCTCCGCATCTGTGACATCAGGACATCGCAGGACTTCCTTGAGATCGAACTCCAGGTAGCTTCCGAGGCAGGGCCGCAATTTGCCATCACAGGTCAGCCGGAGTTTATTACAACTCTCACAGAAGTGTAAATTTGTCATCGCGCCAATGAACCCGATGAGTTGGCCACTCGAATCTGGCACTTCATAGTAGCTCGCGGGACCGTTCGTCTTGTATTCTGGACGAGGTGTTAGTAGACCGAAAGCCTCTTCCAGAACCTGCTTGGCCTTGCCGGTGGCCAAGAAGCGATCGTCTTTCAAGACGTCTTGGGTGCTCACGGGCATGAGTTCGATAAAACGTAAGAGTAACTCGCGCTCCTGAGCGAATCGGACCAGCGGCACTAATTGATCTTCATTACTGTCTCGCATGAGGACGGCGTTGATCTTGATCTTCTCAAAACCTGCCGCACGTGCCGCATCGATTCCCTTCATCACCCTATCAAAGTAGTCTCGACCGGTCGTCTGATGATAGATCTCTGGGTCCAAGGTATCCAAAGAGATATTCGCAGTCCTTACGCCTGCATTGACCAAGTGCTGGGCCATGGTCACTCCGGACTCTTCCGGCTCGGTGGCTAACAACGTGCCATTCGTTGACACGCCGATGTCGTCAATGCCTTCGAGCTGATGCACGGCTCGGAAGAAGGACAAGACATCGCGACGCGTGAGAGGTTCGCCACCCGTGATCCGCACTTTATGGATGCCAAGTCCTGTCCCTACGCGAATGACACGCAAGAGTTCCTCATAGCTGAGAATGCCGTCGCGAGGCAGCCATTCCTGCACCTCTTCAGGCATACAATAATGGCACCGCTCATTGCAGCGATCGGTGATCGAGACTCGCAAATAAGAGATTCGGTGGCCGTAGGTGTCTTCCATTATCCGAGCTACTGTCTCCAGACGCGGAGGAAACTCAAGGGGACCCGACAGTTTTATGTGACCAATCCCCCCCTTGCCTGACTCTAAGAACACGGTAACTTTCCGTCATCATGAAACTCCCTTCCCTACTCCTTTCTGCAGTCCTGACATTGCTCTTCGTCAGTTGTGCTTCCAACGAGACGATACGTCAGCGTCGGGTGGATGCGAATGCGGACTCGTACAACAGCCTCTCTGATTCCGATCGCGAGCTGGTCGATCAAGGCAAGATTCGTGAAGGCATGGCGAAACAAGCTGTCTTCATTTCATGGGGGCGCCCCAATGATATCCGAAAAGGCAGCAACAGCGGCGTGCCCTACGAGACTTGGATCTACACAGACAACCGCGCACACACCCAAGCAAGCCTTTCGTTAGGCTACGGTTTCGGCATGGATCCGTACTACCCATATTATGGTGGACGTTACTACGGTCGTTCCCACCTTGGGTTCCATCCGTCCGCCGCTACCACCTATCGTCCGATCAAGGTCGGCAAGGTGGAGTTTCTCAATGACAAGGTCGTCTCCTGGGAAGCCAGCTCGCGCTAGAGCCCAGGCTTCGGTGGGCTCACTGGCCCTCGCGAAGGTACGACTCCCTTGGCTTTGAGGCGTCGCTTGTAGACTTTGTCTGTGCAGGTGACGTAGAGGGTATCGAGCTCAGCGCCGCCAAAGACGACGTTGGAAAGCTTCTTCCGATCAGGATGCGGGTTGTTGAGGATGAGATGGACCTGGCCTAACTGATCCATGACCTGGACGCCGAGCTTGGTTGCGACGTAGAGACGTCCCTGATCATCCACCGTCATGCCATCGGCGACACTCTCATCATCCGCATCCGGACAATGCAGGTACCCATAACGCTGGCCATGCGCGAGCGCGCCATCGGCCTGACGCTGGTAAGAATACACCCACGGCCCGGCCCGATCATTGACCCAAACAAAGGCATGATCCGCTGTGGGAATGATCCCATTCGGGAAATCAAAGTCCATGGAGAATTCGCGGGTCTCCATGGCCCCATTAAAATGCCAGATCTTCTTATCACGGGGCGCTGTGAAGTAACCGGAGCCGTCCGGCAAGACAGTGATATCATTTCCCGACACGCCTTCTAGCAGAATCTCGACATTGCCGGCCGCATCGTAGCGAGCGAGTTTGCCCGCACGCATTTGGCAGGCGAGCAAACGCCCCTGCGCATCAAACATCAGCCCATTGGCACCGCCCGTTTTCTCAGCAAAGACGGAGACGGTGCCATCGAGCGCCACTTTGTGAATCTTAGAGCCGCTCACGTCACTGAAATAGACCTCACCTTGAGCATTCACCGCTGGAACTTCGGTGTAGCCATGCCCTTCGCTAACAAGCTCCTAATTCTCACCTTCGATCACAAGTTGCGTGCGACGCGCCGGCGGAATACCAGGCTCGATGGGCTTTGGATAATCACGCCAGATCCAGCGCATGACGTCTGGCATGATGGCGGCGGCGTGCTTGCCACTGTGACCGCCTTCACCCCACCGATGACTGACATCATACCCAGAAAACCTGAGCGCGGATAGCATGCCTTGATTCGCCACCCACCAGCTGCCGCCGTAGATGTCGAGATCATTGCTGCCATCTTGCAAGAAGATCCGGATGGGCTTGTTCTCGGTCTTTCGGATCAAAGTTGGGTATTCATTCCCTCCGCGCAGCCCCACATAGGTACCAATGGTGCTGATCACGCGACGAAAGGCATTCGGACGTTCCCAGGCTGCGGTGAAGGCGGCGATTGCTCCCGAGCTTGCCCCGCCGATCGCACGATCATTAGGATCCACGCTCAAATGATAGTCTTTGCTCACGGCTGGCAGAATTTTCTCTAACAGAAGCCTAGCATAACGATCACCCATCCCATCATACTCGAAGCTGCGATTGAAACGTGGCTGACTCGCTTCGCCGTTCGTAGGCAGGACTCGTCCGTGATCAATGAAGATGCCGATGGTCACTGGCATCGCCTTTTCATGGATGAGGTTGTCCATCAAGGTCGGAAGTTTCCAGCCTTTGGCACGGTTGAGACCATCTTGGATGATCAAACTGCACGCCGCTTTGTCGGGATCGTAAGCGGCGGGCACGTAGATCAAGTAATCGCGAACCGTTCCTGGATAGATCTGGCTCTCCCACGAGAAAGGTCCTTTCACTTCGCCCTGCGGGACGCCTTCCTTGACCTCGGAATCGGGATGAGCCGGATACGATTCCTGGGCCAAAAGCCCAGGACCCGAGAGAAAGCCAAAGGTGAGAAGAAGGAGGAAGTGCCGACGATGCATGCTCGAATCATGGACGGCCCTGGCAAAAGAGACAATGCTGAAAGAAGGTTGCGCCTGGCCACGACCACGGATTGAGTTCTCGCTTATGAAGAAGGCGTTACGGAATTCACTCGGAGCAGCAGCCCAAGCCGTGGGCGGGACAGTCTTGGTCGTGGGACTGCTTGCTATGTTCTTGGCGCAGCATTTCTGGGTTGCAGATCTCCTGGTGAATTTTCAAGTGCACTTCGTCGCGTGCCTGCTTGGCTGCCTCTTTCTGTTAGTCTTACTTCGCCGCCAATTGACTGCCGCAGTGCTTCTTCTTGGAACGCTCGTTCTTGTCTTGCCTATCATTCCCTATTTGAAAATTCCATTTCAGAAGGACTCCGCGATCAGGCCAGGAGAGAATGAGAAGGTCTATCGGATGCTATCTTACAATGTGCTGCAATCAAACACTCGCACTCGCGACGTTGCCGACTACATCGCCGCTCAGGGCCTTGATTTCCTCCTGGTCATCGAGACAGACGAAGGCTGGAGTGAGGACTTGGAGTTTGAATTGCGTGATCATTTCCCACATCGATTCACGGAACCCCGCCCAGATTTGCAGGGCCTCACATTTTACAGCAAGCATCCGTGGAAATCCATCCGCCTGGTCAGCGAATTAAGTTTCCCTACCATTGAGGCTAAGTTCGACTTGGAGCAAGGATTCATGACTGTGCTAGCAATTCACCCCCATCCGCCCGTTCGAAAACGAGCCGCTGAACGCCGAAACATGTATTTGCGGGACCTCAGTCAGTATGCGGCCGGACTCTCTGGGAGCGTGATCTTGGCTGGCGACTTCAATGCGACTCCCTGGTCTCCGTATTTCCGAGACATCCTGAGTGAGGGCGATCTCGAAGACTCTGGGAAAGGGCGTGGGATCCAGAACACCTGGTACCGTTTTCCCATGCTCGCCCCCTTCCTTGGGTTGCCCATTGATCATGCTCTCACGCGGGGCATCGTCATGCTTAAGCGCCAGATCGGTCCTCCCATTGGATCCGATCATCGTCCGCTGAACCTAGAATTCTTGATTAGAAACTCAAATGAATCGAAATATTAATAATTTTAATCATCGTGAGTCTCGTTTATTGTTGTAGTCCTACTGATTCAATGAACGGTGAGCGTAGTGTTGGACAAAGCTGTTTTTTTATTGGTTGGGTATGTATGCTTGGCCTCCGCACCGATAGCTCTTGGCGATAGTCTCGCATGGGCCCCCAGAGTCGATACGCTGGAAAAAGCAGACTACTCGATGTATCGCGCGACGCGTGCTGATGGGGGCGGTGTGACTTTCAAACTGTCCCATGTTGGGCCTTTGCCAGGCCTCTTCACTTTATTCGAAGTGGGAGTTGGAGCGCTGGGGTGATCCGTCAGGCGCCATCACACCTCCAGGCTCTTGGCAAGTGGTGAGCAACGCCACCAAACCCGTCGTCTTAGCTCTATGGGGATCCTGGGGATACGGAGGCACACCGCTCACCCCAGGCACTAGCACATCTTACAAACTTCAGATCGATTTCGAACGTCCGGTCGAAGATCTGAACTTTCAGATCAATGGCATTGATGCCTTTGTCTCAGCAGAGGGAAATAACGCTTTCGATAAACTAACATGTAAACGCCGGGTGAAAACCGGTACGGAAAGAAGGGCAGACTAAAACCGGTACACCCATCAGAAAGGATGTGTGTACATGAACATGAAACAATGGGCGCGAGTGCGCCGGAAAGTGCTGGTAGAC
>JBLHHN010000171.1:0-12307 GCA_047616785.1 Verrucomicrobiales bacterium | reverse complement strand
GCACTTAAACTGGTGTTCTAAGGGTTTCGTGACGCGTGTTGGCCCAGAACGCCTAAAGATTCGATCACACTTGCGCCTTTCCATCCCTTATATACCAAGAGATTTGGCGTATTCTCCCAGGCACTAAATAGCAAAGAACCTCTCCACCTCGTGGCCTGGTCGAACCCAATGACTCAATCATGAAGCGCTTCAAATTCATCTGGCTGAAATCCTTGGCGTGGATCGGATCTTTGGTGTTCCTGGTCTATGCTTTCGAAAACTGGCGAGGCGCACGCGCCTTTTCCAAAGCGAAGGCAGCCTACGAAGCAAACGGCGGCTCTGTCGACTTAACGAAACTCGCGCTGCCGCCAGTTGCAGATTCGGAGAATGCATTGGCGAGTCTCCGTGATATCGGAACCGCCGTTCCTCATCCGTTTGGCATGCCCGAACGTGAATTGTTAGATTTGAATTACGAACTGCCCGCGGCGGAACGGAAAGCCCTCCGCCTCAGTCAGGCGCGGACCCGTCAGGCCCACCAGGAAATCCTCGAGCGCATTGATAAAGTGCAGCGTTGGAACGATTCGACGAAGTGGAGTGATCTCGCGCAGTGGTTTCGTGAGGTGCTTCAGTGGTGCCCCGCTGAGTCTGAAGCCTCGCCTTCGCAGCAGGTGCTTCTTGCGCTTGAGCACTACAAGCCATGGGTCGATCCTCTGCGGGAAGCCGCCACCCTGCCTGATGCGCGCTTTGTTCCCACGCTGGTCGAACGTCGGCAGGGGCAACTGCTTTTCGAAATATGGGACTTCCGATGGTCGGTCTACCATCTCGAAATGGTTCTGTCTTTGGACGCCTGCGCCGCCGCATCTGCAGGAGATTGGGATCGCGCGTTCTCGTCACTTTTGATCCTAACACGGTTCCGGGAAGCTTCGTATGCTCGGAGCAATCCTTCGTGGCACGGTGCCTCGTATCGAGGATGCAGGCAAGCGTTGCAGTATGTGCTAGGGAGTCCCATTCAGTTCACGGCACTCCAATGGGAGACCTTGCAGAAGGCGTGGGAGGGTGTGTCCGTCCAAGAAACGTATGAGCGCGAATTCGGAGTTTGGAAGTTGGCTGTGCTAGAACAGATCGACTATGTGAAGCGAGCAGATTTCACCCAGATCTCTCAGCTCCTTGATCGAGCGGCGAGTCGAAGGACGAAACATCATTTGATGAATTCCATTGTTCACCCGCTGGGGGATGGTCGTCGGCATCCGCTGCTCACCGTCCTGGTGCCTTCCGGTGGATGGGATGCTGACAAAGCCAAGGTGCTGGCACTTCCATTCGCCAAGTGGAAAGTGGACTGCCTTGACGACACGCTGCTGGTCAAGCAGGTCAATCCTCTCCCTGCAGGGATGGTCTATGGATTGAACGACTTCGCCTCGATGAAGGTGCATGCAGCGCGGGCCCACGCACTCGGCTCCGCAGCTCTCACATTGAAACGTCACCAGGCCAAACACGGGCGTTTGCCTGATTCGTTGGCGGAGATAGGACTGGACCATGATCAGCTCCGCTATGATCCACAATCTGGTGAACTCTGGAGCGTTGGTATGAAGCCAGATGGGCGCTGGCGACTTGCTCCCTGACGACTCGTTGCCAGTCTTTCTAGTTTCCCCAGCGCTCTTGCAGACCGGCGAAACTATCAATGCGGCGATCGCGGAAGAAGGGCCAGATGCGACGGAAATCTTCGATCACTTGGAGATCGCATTCTACGATGCCGATCTCTTCTTCCGTGGTGCTGGTTTCGGCAATGACTTGGCCGTAGGGGTCCGAGACAAAGGATCGCCCCCAGAAGAGGATGTCGCCTTCTTGTCCCACGCGATTCACGGCCGCGACGTAGCAACCGTTGGCCACGGCGTGTCCGCGTTGCACGGACTGCCACGCGTTGTGTTGGGCGGGGCCTAACGTCTCCTGCTCGCCTTCCACCCAACCGATGGCAGTCGGATAGAAGAGTATGTCTGCGCCTTGCATGGCGGTCAAACGCGCCGCTTCGGGGTACCATTGGTCCCAGCAAATGAGAACGCCGAGCGTCCCAAACGCGGTCTCCCAGGCTTGGTAACCGAGGTCGCCTGGGGTGAAATAGAATTTCTCATGGAAGCCGGGATCTTCCGGAATGTGCATCTTGCGGTACTTTCCAAGGAAGGTGCCATCGGCATCGAGCACGGCAGCGGTGTTGTGATAGATCCCGGTGGCCCGTTTCTCGAAGATGGGGAGGACGATGACAACGCCTAGCTCTTTCGCCAGGCGGGCGAAACGATCCGTTGAGGGGCCAGGCATGGGTTCCGTGAGATCGAAGAGATCCGGGTCCTCCGTCTGACAGAAATACAGCGTGCTGCAGAGTTCTTGCAGGCAAATGATCTGAGCACCTTGCTTGGCCGCGTCACGGACCATGGATTCGGCTTTTGCCAAATTGACATTTGGATCAGAATCGGCGGCAAATTGGGGAAGACCTAGGGTGACCTTGCTCATAACTCGGTGTACTTCTGGTGGGATCCTTTGGCTTTGGCAACTGGATACTTGGCCGCGTTCTTGACCATCTTCTGTTCCATGGCGGCGAGCAGATCGATCTCCAGATTGTCGGCGATTTCGAACAGATACATCGCAATGTCCGCGATCTCATCTTGAATGTCCTCGCGGTGAGTGGCGATCCGTTGATCACATTCTTCGGGAGTCTTCCAAAGGAAATGCTCCATCAATTCCGATGCCTCGATGGAAAGCGCGGCCGCCATGTCCTTGGGATTGTGGAATTGTTTCCAATCGCGCTCATCACGGAAGGCGCGGATCTTGGCGGTCATCTCTGGTAAGGTCATGGCCCCACCTGTAGCCAAAGAGAAGGCCCAGTGTCGACCGCCGATTCATGCAAAGGTTCGGCATGGGCAAGATGCCCCTTCAAAGCGTTGTCTCTCGATGCGGAAGATGTCGCGGCGACATGCCATGTTAGCCGGGCGTTTCAACGCTCGGAATCAGAGCAACCCGTGTCGCGTCGCGGAGCGACTGCTCAATCTGAAAATGTCAGAATTGGTCTTCATCTTTGATCTTCACCAGGCCCCATCCATCCTCTCCGTTGATGGTGAGAACATGCTCCCATTCTACCAATTCGTAAGGTGTGCGCTCGGTGATGTTAGTCAGGCGCTTCAACGCTCGGCTCAGGATCATCGCATGTCGCTCCGCGACAGTCCTTGAGTCTGAATTCTCAGAGAAGGCTTCCTCTTTTGAGTGAGTCGTTGTTATCCTTCGAACCATGAGAGGCTATTTGATTCTTGCGTTGTTCACATGGGAGCTGGTCACGGTGACGGGATTCGCGGAGGGATTGAGGGCGGGGGCGAGTGCGATCGATGTGACGCCGACGGAGTTTCCGGTCATTCAGAATGGCGGCTTTCTTGAGGGTGAGATTCTGTTAGCGACGGAGAAGCTTCATGCGCGTTGCTTGGCTCTTGATGATGGTGAGACGCGTTTAGCGATGGTCGTGGTGGATAGTTGCATGATCCCTCGAACGTTGTGTGATGAGGCGAAGGCTTTGGCTTCGAAGTCGACGGGGTTGGCTCGCGATAAGATCCTTATCTCGGCCACGCACACGCATTCGGCACCGAGCGTGATGAATTTCTGTTTGGGATCGAGGGCGGATCCTCATTACACACCGTTCCTCTTGGGCAAGATCGTGGAGTCGATTGAAACGGCGGTTTCTCGGCTTGAACCTGCGAAGGCAACGTGGGCATCGGTGGATGCGGGGGAATACACGAACTGTCGGCGCTGGATCACGCGGGCGGATAAGAAGCAGGAGGATCCCTTTGGCGAACGCACCGTGCATGCGATGATGCACCCAGGCTATCAGAGTCCCAATTTCGTGGGGCCGTCTGGTCCGAAGGATCCTTGGCTGTCCTTTCTCAGTGTGCAAACGGCTGCGGGTGCGCCCTTGGCTTTGTTAGGGAATTTCTCCATGCACTACTTTGGAGGGCATGCGGGAGCCTCGTCTGATTTCTGTGGGCAGTTTGCTAGGCAGATCTCGAAACGATTGGCTCCTGGGGATGACACGTTTGTGGGGATCCTCTCGCAAGGCACGAGCGGAGACCTCTGGTGGGCGGACTACAGTCAGCCGAAGATTGATCGCGAGATCGGCAGTTACACAGCGTCGCTAGTGGATCTTGCCGTCGCCGCTTATGAAAAGGCGGCGCATCGCTCGGATGTGAGCTTGGCCATGGCAGAGAAACGGATGACTTTGAATCGGCGTCTTCCGGATGAGGAGAGATTGGCCTGGGCGCGTGAGAAGCTCAAATCCATGGAGGGCGGACGACCTCGCAATCGGCCAGAGGTGTATGCTGAGCAAGCGGTCTACATTCATGAGAACCCGACCGAAGAGGTCGTGCTGCAAGCGATTCGTGTGGGTGAGTTAGGGATAGCGGCGATGCCAAACGAAGTTTACGGACTGACGGGGCTGAAGTTGAAAGCGGGGAGTCCTTTGGCGACGACTTTCAATGTGAGCTTGGGCAATGGCGCGGCTGGCTACATCCCGCCGCCGGAGCAACATGCGCTGGGCGGCTACAACGCGTGGCCGGCGCGGACCGCAGGGTTGGAGATCGCCGCGGAACCTATGATTGTGGAAGGTGTGTTGTCTCTGCTAGAAGAAGTGGCAGGAAAGAAGCGGCGAGTCTACGCTGAGCCGATGGCAGCCTATGCCAAAGCAGTGTTGGCGAAGAAGCCGTTGTTCTATTGGAGACTGGGTGAAATGCAAGGGGCGGTGGCCTCTGATATTTCGGGAAATGGTATTCATGGCGCGTTCGTAGGCGATGTGGCCTTTCATTTGCCTGGAGTGGATGGCTCTGGTTTCGGCGAGCGTTATGCGAGTCGTGCAGTGCACTTAGCGGGTGGGCACTTGTCTCTTATTTCAGATCGAATGAGTGATCGCTACACGCTGATTTTTTGGAAATGGAATGGTGTTCCGAACGATTTAGATAAGGCAGTGATAGAGATTCGCCAATGGCATCAAGTGGCTTTGGTAGGTGAGGGGGCTCTTGTGCGAGCATTTCTCAATGGCCAGCCTGCACCAGAACTAGAAGGGCAGATGAGGAAGGTAAGACAAGGGAAAAAAATCACGATCGGTGGATTCCAAGGCAAGCTCGACGAAGTGAGCTTTTTTGATAAGGTGCTAGAAAGCACGGAGATCCAAGAGCTTTATCGTGCTCGGTCGGGCAAGTGATTTCCCTACTCGGAATCGCTCTTGCCTAGACTGAAACGCTCGACGCGTTTCCGCAGCGTGGCGCGGGTGATGCCGAGCAGCTTTGCGGTCTGGACCTGATTGTGACCGGTGCGTTCGAGCGCGCGTTCGGTGAACTCGCGTTCTAACCAAGGCAAAAGTTCCTCTTCTTCGCGTGCGGCCGCTTCGAAGAGGAAATCGATGGCGCTGTCCACGGAGTTGATCTTTCCAGAGGCTTCTGTAGCCGTCCCTGTAGGCGACATCTGACCGAGTGGAAGATCCCTTGGAAGGAGAACGTTGGTGTTCGCTAAGACGACAGCGCGTTGGATGGTATTCTCCAACTCGCGTACATTTCCTGGCCAATGATAGGATGATAGAGTATCAAGAGCTTCTTGAGAAAAGCGAAAGGCGGACCCTGCCGTCGCGGAAGATAGACGCCCGAGGAAGAATCGAGCTAACAAAGGAATATCTTCACGTCGCTCGCGAAGAGGTGGGATATGAATCCGCACCACGTTCAGTCGATAAAAGAGATCTTCGCGGAATCGGCCGGCGGCGACTTCTTCCTCGAGATTCTTGTTCGTCGCGGCGAGGATGCGCGCGTCTGTCGTGAGGGTTTCATTGCCGCCGACGCGTGAGAACTGACATTCTTGCAAGACGCGGAGCAGTTTGCTCTGAACTTCCAAGGCCATGTCGCCAATCTCGTCAAGAAACAGGGTGCCTTTCGCGCATTGTTCGAATCTTCCTTGGCGGCGCTGCACGGCACCTGTAAAAGCGCCTTTCTCATGACCGAAGAGTTCACTCTCCAAGAGAGCTGCGGGAATGGCGGCGCAGTTGATGGCGACGAACTCTGTAGCGGATCGGAGTGAGAAGCGATGGATGGCAGATGACACGACCTCTTTTCCCACCCCGCTTTCGCCCGTGATCATCACAGGCGCATTGGATCGAGAGACACGACCGATCATCTTGAAAACTTCCTGCATGGCGGGCGCATTGCCAATGAAGTGCTCCTTCGCAAATTCCTCTGGGCTTCCGGTAGGGCCGTCTGATCCAGCGGCTTCATTGCTGCTAGCATCAAGCGCGTCCTTCGCCTTGAGGGCGCTCTCCATGACCCCACGGATTTCAAATGCGATGGTCTCTTTTCGTAAGAATTCGTAAGCCCCATACTTCATGGCTTCGATGATGGCCGTCGTCATCGGGAAGCCGGTAGTCAGGATGACCATTGCGTTAGGGTCCTGTTGACGCAGCTTCTGTAATAGTTGCATCCCATTCATCGGTCCCATGCGCAATTCTGCTAGGATGACGTCCGCAGGGGTCTTCGTATGCAGGTCAAGAGCTTCCTCGCCCGTGGTCGCACCTAGGACTTGGACAGACGGCGCTTTCAGATGTTCCCGTGCCCATTCGACGAAATCCCCATCAGGGTCGACAATGAGAATGGTTTGGGTGAGCGAATCAGACATCGGGCTTGAGTTCAATTATCGACGGATAGACTGCGGGTCCGACGTTGTCGAAGGGAAGTCTTCAAGAAGCGTTTGCTATTCGCAATCACGCAGGATCCGCAACCAACGGCTGAGAAATGGCGCTGCTGGCATGGCGACCATGAGTCAGAATTTCCATGAATTTTCGCATGGCTGGAGTCACCGCACGGTTACGCTTGCCGAGGATTCCTAGGGGCCGCCAGCAATCTGGTTCATTGAGCATAAGCGCCTTGAGACGCCCAGCTTCCACCTCTTTGTGCACGGCTCGCATGGGAACGATCGCGACGCCCGTGCCTAGCTCGACGGCCTTTTTCACCATATCGACATTATCAAATTGCATCTTCTGATGGACTTCGACTTTGGCTCGTTGGAACATCCCATCGATTGCTTTCTGAGTCGGGAGGTCAGGCTCAAAGCCGACGACATCGACTCCCTGAAGGTTTGTGAGTCTGACGCTCATGCGTGTGCTCAAGGTGTGCCCATTGGGGCAGATGAGGACGAGTCGGTCACGCCAGAATGAGTGAATGACGATCCCTTTCCGCCGCCGTGGATAGGCGACCAGTCCTAGATCCGCGCGGCGATCGATGACCTCAGAGTAGACTTGAGCGGATTTCCGATACTCGATTCGCAAGTCGACTTCAGGAAACTGTGCTCGGAAGCGATTTACATAGATCGGAAGCTCATGGATGCCAACCGAGAGAACGGTGGCGACCGTGAGCACTCCTTCCACGCGTGACTGCAGCGCCTCGATGTCGGTATGGAGCTTTTCGTAAATACCGAGCATCTTCTCGGCTGCGCCGAGAAAGACGCCCCCTTCTGGAGTGAGCTTGATCGAATTCCTCCCTCGCTCCACTAACGGAATGCCGAAATGAACTTCAAGAGCACTGATCTTCTGACTCACCGCGCTTTGAGTAACCCCGTGGCGCTCCGCGGTGGCTGAGAAATTCTGGGTGTCCAAGAGATCGCAGAAGAGCTTGCAAACATCAATGTGCATGGGGAAAGAGTGGGGAGATCATAGGTAACATGAGCGTTGTCGAGAATTTTAACCAAATAAAAAAGTCCATCGTCCAAGCGGCCAAGGCAGCGGGACGAGAGTCTAATTCTGTGGCGTTGTTGGTGGTTTCTAAGACATGGGGGGCTGAGGTCGTCCTGCCTCTGGTCGAGACAGGACAGGCATTATACGGCGAGAACCGCGTTCAGGAGGCATCGGAAAAGATTCCTTTGCTCCCGCCAGGGTTGAAATGGCATCTGATCGGCCATCTTCAGAAGAACAAGGTACGCAAGGCCTTACCGCTTTTCGATACCATTCACACGGTGGATTCTTCTGAGTTGGCATGTCAGATCGACCGGATCGCGCTGGAGCTGGACCTCTTGCCTCGTGTCCTCCTTCAGGTCAATGTGGGCGCTGAGACTCAGAAATTCGGCTTTTCTCTAGATGAATTGCGTGAGCAGATGGGTGATCTCCTGGCTCTTCGGCGCTTGAATATTGTCGGACTGATGGCGATCCCGCCTTTCGCCGACGATCCCGAAGACGTCCGGCCCCACTTCCAAGCTCTACGGCATCTGCGGGATGAACTGGAGAAAACGTTTTCCCATCCATTGCCAGAACTTTCCATGGGCATGACGAGCGATTTCGAAGTCGCGATTCAAGAAGGCGCGACCATTGTGCGGGTGGGCTCGGCAATCTTTGGAACTCGCTGAAACTCACGGGATGTTTCCTCAGGGATTCACAAGGTGCCCTGACGAGGTCACCGGTGCTTGAGATCGAAATCCTTCCTGGCGGCTTCGCCATCATTCAACCGACTCGATTCATGTTGAAAAGTTTGTCTATTTCTCAATGCCAACCCTTGGTGAGGCAAATGGCGTTGGCCATGCATGTATCTGTTCAGAGCTGGAGGCGACGTTACGTCTCGCGTGGATTCGACTTTCAGTTGCTTTTCTGCTAATAATTAGAGCGACTGAAAGTCACCTGCCAACATGCGCCCCTTCTTCCCGTTCTCGTTTCTCCAGTTTCTAGCCATCGCGCCTTGCTTGGGGCAGATTCAGGACACGCCACTTCAGAGCCGGCAATCTGCCGAAGCTGGGACCGCACTCTTCCAATCGATCGATACGGCAGAGGCAGGGGTCGACTTTGTTCACCGCTGGAATCCCCCGGCCAAGCATCGTGATCAGCTGACCAACGCCTTCTCCGGCGGAGGTGTGGCGGTGGGGGATTTCGACAACGACGGGCTGCCCGATCTCTTTGTTAGTGGACAGATTCAGGGCGGGCAACTTTACAAGAACAAGGGCGGTTTTGAATTCACGAACATGTCAACGATCCTAACACCTGCAGCACCGGCAGGCACTTGGGCTACTGGCGCGACTTGGGCAGATGCCGACAATGACGGGTGGCTGGACCTCTATGTCTGCGGCTTCGATTGTCCGAATCGATTGTATTTGAATCGTCCCAAGGGCAAACAGCGTGTCTTGGTGGAAAGCGCCAAGGCGCTCGGGGTGGATTTGGTGAGCGCTAGTGTCATGGGTTCCTTTGCTGATTACGATTGTGATGGTGACTTGGATCTCTTCGTTGTCACCAATCGTCTGCCGGCGCCTGATTCCCTGCGCGCGGAGAAGTTCTCGCTCAGTCGAGGCCCTAACGGTGAACCAGTGCTGCCAGAGGCTTTCCGGGAATACGCTGATGTCATCGTGCTTCCCGACAAGCAAGGCCTGAAGAAGATCGACGCGGGTCAGTATGATCATCTCTATCGCAATGAGGGGCCTAACAAGCCTTTCAAAGAAGTCACGGCGGAAGTCGGCATGTCAGGCAATCACTACGGGCTCTCAGCCACCTGGTGGGATTGGAATGAAGACGGCTGGCCGGATCTCTATGTGGCCAATGATTTCTACGGCCCGGATCAACTCTGGACGAACAATGGGCCCAATGCCAGTGGTGTGGTGACCTTCACCGATAAAACGAAGACGTCGCTGCCGCACACCCCGTGGTTCTCCATGGGGTCTGACATTGCCGATATCAACAATGACGGTCACATGGATCTGCTGGCGACTGACATGGCCGGAAGCACGCATTACAATGAGAAGATGCAAATGGGGAATATGTCAGGCGAAGACAGCGACGCTTGGTTTCTCAATTTCCCCACACCGCCGCAGTACATGCGCAATGCCTTCTACCTGAATACGGGCACCGATCGTTTCATGGAAGTGGCGCAACTGCTCGGCATCGCGAAATCGGATTGGACGTGGTCGGTCAACTTTGGCGACCTCGACAACGATGGTTTGGAGGACCTCTTCGTGACCAATGGCATGAGCCGTGATTGGCTGAACAGCGATCTCCGTGCCAAGGCCCCGTCGAAGGATGGCTGGGATCGCTACTACGATTTCTGGTACGCTCAGCCTCCGTTGAAACAAACCAATCGCGCCTTTCGAAATGAGGGGAGTTTGAGCATGAAAGAAATGGGCGCTGCCTGGGGACTTGCTGAGAATGGTGTTAGTTTCGGCTCAGCCCTCTCCGATCTCGATGGCGATGGTGACTTGGATATCGTGGTGAACAACTTTGGCAGTGCCCCTTCCATTCATCATAACAGAAGCGCCACGGGGCATCGGATTTCTGTGAATCTCGTTGGCACCAAGAGCAATCGCTTTGGTCTTGGTGCTCGCGTCATCGTACTTTTCAAGGACTCCGATCAAACTCTCACACGCTATCTCACGTCAGCGCGGGGATTCATGTCCTGCCCCGAGCCCAGGCTGCACTTTGGCCTGGGCGATCATCAGGAGATTGCGGTATTGACAGTGCACTGGCCTAGCGGTCATGAGCAGTCGTTTGAGAATCTCAAAGCAGATCGCCTCTACTCGATCACGGAGCCGATGAGCATCGAGCAGAAACGGCAGGCAGACAGCCCAACATTGTTTGTCGCTTCGACTTTCTTGAATGGCATCCGACACGTGGAGCTGCCCTACGACGACTACGTTCGGCAGCCGTTGTTGCCTAACAAGCATTCACAGCTTGGCCCAGGCATCGCCTTTGCCGATGTGGACGGCGACGGGCAGGAAGATTTCTATCTCGCCCAAGGGGCCGGCACTCCTGGACAGGTGTATGTGAGAAAGAAGCGTGACCAGAAAGGCGCCAGTCCCTTTCTACCCCATGCCGCCACTGAGGATATCACGCCCTTGTTCTTCGATGCTGATGGCGACAATGATCAGGATCTCTACGTCGTGAGCGGCGGTGTCGAAGGCGAGCCCGGAGATGCCGTCTTCAAGGACCGACTCTATCTGAATGACAGTAAGGGGAACTTCACTCATGCGCCGACTGCGTTGCCTGACATTACCTCAAGTGGAGGGCCTGTCGCTGCGGCGGACTACGACAAAGACGGCGATGTGGATCTCTTTGTCGGTGGCCGTATTGTTCCAGGCAGATACCCGGAGACGCCGCAAAGCCAATTGCTCCGCAATGAGAAGGGGGCATTTCAAGATGTCGCCGCTGAGATGAAATTGCATGCCATTGGCATGGTGACTGGCGCTGTGTGGGCAGACACGAATGGCGACACCTGGCCAGATCTGATCGTGGCCACCGAGTGGGGGCCGATTCATGTTTTTGAGAATGACAAAGGCACCTTGCGCAAGAGCACGAGCACGACTCTAACAGGATGGTGGAGCAGCGTGGCAGCTGGAGATCTCGATGGCGACGGGGACACCGACTTCGTGGCTGGCAATGTGGGCCTCAACACGAAGTACAAAGCCACAAGTGAGAAGCCTGAACTCCTCTACTATGGCGATCTCGATGGCACGGGCAGGCCACGCATTCTCGAAGCGAAGTTCGAAGGAGCCGTCTGCTTGCCGCATCGCGGCTACAGTTGCTCCAGCCACGCTATGCCCGCGTTGAAATCGAAGCTCACCACATTTCATTCCTTTGCCAGCAAATCACTTGAATCGATCTATTCCGCGCCACGCTTGGAGAAAGCTCAGCGCTTCGAAGCGAATGGGTTAGAGTCCGGAATGTTCTTGAATGATGGCAAAGGTCAATTCACCTTCGCGCCACTTCCGCGCCTTGCTCAGAGTTTTCCCATCTTCGGAATCGCGCTGAGAGATTTCACTTCCGATGGCAAGTTGGACCTTTATCTCATTGGCAACTCACACAGTCCTCAGCGCGAAACTGGCAGCATGGACGGTGGCATCAGTCTTCTGTTAAAAGGTGATGGCCGAGGGCATTTCGATCCGGTTTGGCCAAACGAAAGTGGGCTCGTGGTCGCGGAGGATGCCAAGGGGCTAGCGATCACTGATCTCAATGGCGACAAGAAGCCGGACATCGTCGTTTCGATCAATAACGGTCCGACACAGGCCTTCCTGGCTCGCTAACAATCTAGTTCTGCGCGGAGACTTCCAGAGAAACTGTTGCACCTCAGATCTGAGAACGCCTTCCCTCTCTTCAACGAGAATATTCAGTACCAGTCGCTTGCCAGACAGGAAAATTTCTGATTATATCGGATTTGGGGTACAGCTATTCGAGGAAACATGATTATGTTAGAGCTTATGGTATCTCGCACTTTGGCGTGCTATCATATACATAAATCGGTGATTGTTAGTGTTGATGGGAGTTGCACCAAGAAAAGGGCACTGCGATGCTCCTCGTGTTATG
>JBLHHN010000170.1:0-12330 GCA_047616785.1 Verrucomicrobiales bacterium | reverse complement strand
ATCGCGCCAATAAGCGACCTCACCAAACATCGTGCGCAAAGTGCGCCGCGCTGGTTTGCCATGGGCTTTGCTGCCGAGCCGTTTCGACCATGATGCCAGGTCGAACCTCTCATGCCGAACCTGCAGAAAGAGCGCGACGAGAAGGCATCCAAGGGTTGCGACCCGTTTGCTCAACCCGCGTTCAAATGCGAAGAACGAGCGTTGTTTGTCAGCTGAGGCAAAGCCTATGACATCCTCCACAAGAGTTCTGATCTCGCAGGCTAGATGATCTGAATTATATTGTTCATGTGGTAACCACGAAGATGCGCAAGCATCCATATGCTGTAGTGGGGGTATGTTGTTTTTATATTGTTTAACCATGAATTAAGTCCATATTCCCCGACAGTGAGAGGAGCCGCACCCGATTGATCTCAGTCAGTTGCGCAGAGATCGTAAGGGAATTCGATTCCTACAAACCGTTCGACTTTGGCATCTGGGACAAAGTTCACGAGAAGAAGGTGGGATCACTTTGTGCGCTTTCGGTTCACGAAGACTATCAAGGATTGGGGCTGTGACAGAACATGACGAAGCATCGGATAGATTGGATGGCGTCCCAGAAGTGTGACCTCGTGCTGGGCGTTTCTTGGGTGAGCGTTCTCTCGCACACTTCGGATAGGGTCTTTGATAGATTGGGATTTCAGCCCGTGAACGAGGTGCCCAGGTTTTATCAGGAGAGTGCGATCACGCACCCCTTTGATTGCCCAGGTTGCAAGGTTCGGCCATGTGCGTGTGCGGCGATTCTCTACATTGCGTCCGTTTTATGATTGATCGTCCATTCGACATTGCGTTAGCATGCTTTGACGGATCACGAGGTATTTCTGTCAGAATAATATTGAACGAGGATTATTGGAAATGGCTTTGAGTTGCGATGTACGTGTCTCTCGAAAGACAGTGATGTTTCCTCCGCGGTGTATGGTGTGCGGAGAGACGGTGGAAGCTCATGAGAAGGCGGTCATTCGAGGCAACCCATCAGGGTTCTACGGAGTGCTTCCATGTCTCTTAAGGAGGACACAACAACTGGAAAGTGCGGTTCATCAGCGATGTTCGACGACTCTTTCTAAAGCCATCTTCCGAAGAAACTTCGCCTTACTGATGCTCGCCACGGCCGCCATCGCTTTGGGAATTCGACTGGGAACGTCTATATGGCAAGTGATCGGGCTCGTGGTTGCTGTGACCGCGGTGCCCATTCTTTGGCACACCGTTCGCCCGCTCCCCTTTGAGTTCACCTATCAACGAAAGAAGTAGACTCTCATGTTTCGGGACCACTCGTTTGCTCAAAAGGTCGCCAAATTGAATGACAGCGAGTTAGATGATGAGGAAGGAACTAACGAGCCATCACTTCCCTCAGCAGACGGCAACGATGAGCAGGGTTAGAATCCGGGAAGCTCTAACGTTTCGTTTATCGAGGCACCTTGCTTGGATTGAAGGCTTAGACTGGCAGCTCTGCGAATCTCGCACTCTGTTTGTCCGATGGCAGTCAATCCAGGGATGGCGGTTCCGACGCAGAGCAGAACCGGACACTATCCCTTCGGGCTATTGGGTATTTCTGTGAGTTGATGAAGATGCTTGCCATGCACTGAGAATAAGAGAACGGACGCTGCTTCCTCTTTAAGGACAGGGTACAATCCATCTGTGCGTTCATAAGGGAGGATGATCAGAGGGTTTGGCTACCCGACTGGTGGAGATGCTAGTAATATTTCGCAGATATGCAATACAAATATTAGATTAACTATCATAATCTCTACGGAACTTATGCTGATCGGCTGGGAATTATGCGAAGGGCGGTTTCCAGGCTGCGTCGGTGCCACTTCGGACTGGTGGAGCCGTGTTTGCCTAAGGCAGGCAATTGATCAGATGGTAGATTTTTTCTGAGCGTATGTTGATCTATGGTCACCTCCAAAGATGTTTTGGTAGGGTTGATGGCTAAAAGCGATGTCTCAATGAAAACTACATCGGCGCCCTCGAGGGTCACTCTAACGGTTTCACCGCGAAACAACCACTGCTCATTGAGAACGGTATCAGGTCCATCTGGATGGAAGTCTCCCGGCTGGGACGCACGAGAAACATGGGCACATGTGCTAGAAGTCGGTTTCCCCAACGGAATATTCACCGAGTCCGATAGTCTTCAGACTTGAAATGAGAGCCTCGGTGGGAGTGATGAAAAAAATTCCGATTCTGGTGTTGAGTTGACTTGAGTCGTGACTCGAATGGCCTTACAAGGGAATCTCGGCACCTCGATCTTCTCGCTTAGCCTAACTTATGACCGAAACATACCTCGCGTTCACCTCTCATCAGAAGAACATCGGAGAGTTCCTCGAACAGGCGAAGACGAGGGATCATGGCGAGGTGGTTTACATGAACTTCCCCCCGAACAGCGGGGTTTTCGAAGATCAAGCCAACCGATCGATGATCTTCTTCGAGAACGCCGACGAGAATGGGGAGACCTCGTCCATCACTGTCGCTTTGAGAGGTGAGGGTGGGCTGATACACGAATGGGTCGGGATGTTTCGAAATGCTTGGGGTGCGACAGTTGAGGGTTGAAGATTGATCTCAGAATGATCAGTCTTGGGCATGCCTAAACTCGCCGCCTTTCCCAAAGCTTTCATGACGGCCCTGTGCAAGACGGGGGAGATGTGTTTGTCCGAGTGGATTGATCTGGCCTCCGAGCTGCCGCTGGAAGGGCTGGAGTGGTATGCTGGGTTCTTGGAAATGGAGGATCGCTCGCAATGGGAGCCGCTACGTATGCATGTGGAGTCGAAAGGGATGGTCATCCCAATGGTCTGCTGTTCCCCGGACTTCACGCATCCGGATGCGGCGTATCGGGCGGAACAGATCGAGAAAGAGAAGGGATGGATCGACATGGCGGCCACCTTGGGGGCGTCCTATTGTCGGGTCCTGTCCGGGCAGCGACGACCGGAACTGGCGCGTGACGAAGGTATCCGTTATGCGGCGGAGTCCATTCAGGCCTGCCTGCCGCATGCGAAGGAGCGTGGGATCACTTTGGTGATCGAGAATCACTACAAGGATGATTTCTGGGACTACCCGGAGTTTGCCCAGATGATGGATGTGTTCTGCGATCTTGTGGCGAAGATCGATGACCCGAACTTTGGAGTGAACTACGACCCTAGCAATACCATTCTCGCGGGCGAGGATCCATTGGAATTGCTAAGTCGCGTGTCTAACCGGGTGAAGACGATGCATGCGAGTGACCGCTACTTGATCGAAGGCACGATCGAAGATCTGCGGCGCGAGGAAGTGGGGGTGGAAGGGTATGCCCAGCGTTTGCGTCATGGTCAAATCGGTGAGGGTTTGAATGACTACGATGCGATCTTCACAGAGCTGAAGCGCGTGGGTTTCGACAGTTGGATCAGCATCGAGGATGGGGTCGATGGGATGGATCAGTTGGCCCGAAGCGCGGAGTTTCTCCAAGAGAAGATTGCCAAGCACTGGTAGGGTAACAATTTGTCGTCGATGCGTGGTCGTGCAAATCGTCTGATCCCCATCTTAGGGATGATCTGGTGTGCCAGCGCCCTGGGACAGGATGAAACGCATCCGTTAAACCGAGAACGCCATTTCGACGGTTCTCGGGCCTCAATCGATCTAGAGATGTCCCCTGATGGCGCGTTGTTAGTGACTTCAGATACCATTGGCTCCGTTCTTTGGTCTGTCGCTGACGCTACGCCGATCCAGGAAATCTCGGAAGTGGGGAAGATTGTCTTTTCGCCCGATGGCTCGCATTTCCTACTTGTTGGGAAGGGTATCGGGAAGTGGTCTCTGGAGGGGAAGGTCCTAGCGTACTTCGGTGAAGATGAGCCGATGGTGACGGCTCTTTCATACGGACAAGATGGTAAGCAGTTGGTCACCGGACATGACAATGGCGAGATCCTCTTGTGGGAGATGCCGGTTGGGATCTTGCAGGATCGCTGGCTAGCACATTCCTTTGAGGAGGTTGTTGGACTTGTCGGCACGACAGACATGCAAAGCCTGTTCATTACCAATGGCCGGGAGATTAAGGAATGGAGAATCCCTCAAGGCTCCTTTGTCAGGGCACTGGAATCCGTTAGTAGCATCACCGATCTCGACATCTCACCCAATGGGCACACCCTCGCCGCTTCTCGAAGTGGTGGGGCCAGTCTCTGGGAGATCGAGTCTGGGAAACCGCTGTGGAACCGCAACTTCGGGGCCCTTTTCAAACCAATCAATCCGCAGACGGCAGACTTCTCCACAGATGGTTCCTACCTCTTGATCGGTCGCACGCTTTGGTCCTCCGATGGCGAATGGTTGCGCGCCTACGGGTGCAGCTTTGTCGGGGCGTGGCCGCCTTTGTCGGGGCGTGGCCGCCAAAGCAGAATCAATTGCTAGGCCTTGATGATTCGAGGGAGGTTTGGTTGTGGCACTTTGGGCCGCCTCTGTTCCTTCGGCCACTCGAGAATCGCATGATGGAGAATCGCTGGTCTTCTGACATTGGTAGTAACAGGATCGAGACTTCGCCTACCTTGACTGAGAGTGATTGGGAGACCATTGCTAGAACGAAACCGGGCAACGCCTTGACGGTGCCCATTGATCCCCAGCGAGCGCAGTTCTTTAGACTGCAGTAGAATTCCTGCTCTCTGAAAGGTCAAATTGGAGACATTCCGCGTCTTCAGGTGTTCTTTTACACGGACATCTGATGAATCGAATCGCTCCCATCTTCCTCACACTCATCTTCTTGGCTGGGCCAACCTTTGCGGAGGAAATTGATTTCGCGCGGGATATCCGGCCAATCTTTGCTGAGAAATGCATGCTTTGCCACGGCCCAGATGACAAGAAAGGTGGCCTCCGTCTAACAGGACTCGATTTCGCCCAGCGGAAACTCGAATCAGGTCGCGTGGCCATCGTGCCGGGCCAACCTAAAGAATCCGCTCTCATCAAGCGCATCCATGCCACCGATCCCCATGACATCATGCCGCCGCCAGGGAAAGCGGAGCCTCTCACCACTGAAGAGAAAGACCTGCTAGAGCAATGGATCGCTTCCGGAGCCGAGTGGCCCATCCACTGGGCTTACGCACCACTAACATCACCTGAACCACCAAAGATCGACACCCACGCTTGGGTGAAGAATCCCATCGATGCCTTTGTCATGGCGGCGCTTGAGAAAGAGCGAATCACGCCTTCGGAGGAAGCCGATACCATCACCTTGATCCGTCGATTCTTCTATGACTTGGTGGGCTTACCGCCGTCACTGGAGCAGGTGGATCACTATCAGAATACCCTCATCAATGATCGAGAGCGAGGTCTTTCAGAAATGGTCGATGACTTGCTTGCCATTGAACATTTCGGTGAACGTTGGGGACGTCATTGGTTAGACAAAGCGCGCTATGCGGACAGCGATGGCTACGAGAAGGACAATGGCCGGCCCGATGCGTGGAAATTTCGAGATTGGGTCATTGATGCGATCAATCACGACATGCCTGTGGATGCCTTCACCATCGAGCAGTTCGCCGGTGACTTGTTAGAGCCTCCCAAGCCGAGCCAGATCTTGGCCACCGCCTTCAATCGCCAGACCTTGACCAACACCGAAGGCGGCACCGATCAAGAACAGTGGCGAGTCGCCGCCGTCATGGATCGCGTGGAGACGATGGGAGCAGCTTGGATGGGACTGACACTAACCTGTGCACGCTGTCACACCCACAAATTCGACGAGATCACCCACCACGAGTATTACCAACTGTTCGCCTATTTCAACAATGGCGATGAATCGAAGACCAAGGTGCCCACGAGCAAGCAGGCTTGGGCTGACTATGAAACGGCACAGACTACGCACGAAGCCGAGATTGCTGGTCTCAGACAACGCGTGGCAGCCGTTCGAGAGACCTTGCCTCAACGTTTGCCGGCATGGGAAACGTCGATGGCGCGAAGCTTGAAGGAAGTCACGGAGCCCGCCTTCGAACTGATCGTGTTCGACGATCTGTCCGGCCCAGAAGGTGTTACCTTTGAAGCTCAGAGCGATGGCATCCACAAGGTCAACGGGAAGAATCCTAACAAAGGCACCTACGCGCTGAAGGGGCAACTTCCCACCGGATGGGTCACGGGCCTAAAGCTTGAGGTCTTGCCAGAAGGTGAGGGTGGCCCAGGCCGAACGAAGCACGGCAACTTTGTCCTCAATGAGATCCGCTTGGCGATCGATGATGAACCGCAGGTCTTTGCAGCCGCCGACGCCGATCATTCGCAGGACAAGTATCCTGTGGCCGACGCCATTTCTGGCGGCAACGGTGGCTGGGCCATCGGCTCACAATTAGGCATGCCGCATCATGCAGTCTTTGGCCTCGCTCGTCCTTTCAAGGCTTCAGAGCCTAACCGATTCCACTTGGAGCTCGTACAGAATCATGGAACCCAGCACACGCTTGGGAAGTTCCGTGTCACGGCACTCACCACGCCCACATCGCTGATCGTTCCAAAGTCCCTGCATCCCATCCTAGCAAAGACAACCACAGCACGAACCGATGCCGAACGCGACCTTCTCCTAATCCATTTCGAGAAAGTCGACTCAGAATCTCGGCACCTCATCGCCGAACTTGAAACCGCTGAGAGCAAAGCTCCAGCCAAGCCTGAGATGGATGTGAGGGTGCTGCGAGAAAGGAAAGACAAGCGCAGAGCCACCCATGTCTTTCGACGCGGCGAGTTCAAGCAACCCACGGATGAAGTGCGCCCGAACACACTAGCAACCCTGCCACCGATCACTCATCGCGCTGGCAGTGAAGGTGATCGACTGGACCTCGCCCGTTGGTTGGTCAATGGCGAGAATCCGCTGACCCCGCGTGTCCTCGTGAACCATGCGTGGTCGCACCTCTTCGGAGAAGGCTTGGTCACGACGTTGAATGACTTTGGCGTCCGCGGAGGTCGCCCGTCGCATCCTGAATTGCTCGACTGGCTCGCGGCAGAGTTTGTGGCCAACGGTTGGTCACGCAAGAAGCTCATCAAGACGATCGTCCTATCAAACACCTATCGCCAGTCCTCTCATCATCGTCCTGAACTTCTGGACATCGATCCCAAGAATCATCTTCTCGCGAGGCAGAATCGATTCCGTGTCGAAGCCGAGATCGTCCGTGATCTTTCTCTCAGCGTCGCCGGGTTGTTAGCTGACGACGTCGGTGGCCCGAGCGTTTTCCCGCCGATTCCTTCTGGAGTCTCCGATGTGAATTACAATTCAGCCTTCAAGTGGAAAGTCAGCGAAGGCAGGAACAAGTATCGACGCGGGATGTACACCTATTTCAAACGCACCGCGCCGCATCCGAACCTTACCACCTTCGATTGCCCAGACTCCAATGTCACTTGTGTCCAACGAACGCGATCCAACACGCCTCTCGCGGCGCTCATCACGCTGAACAACGACACTTTCACCGAGGCCGCGCGGGCGCTTGCCGTGCGCGTCTATGATCCTCAGAGATCCGACCAAGAACAAATGATCCATGCCTTTCGACTTTGTTTGTCTCGCTCTCCAGACGATACGGAGCGCCTTCGCTTGATGACTTTACTAGAAACTGCCCGATCTTGGTATCAGGATCACCCCAAGGATGCAGAAACGCTCTTCAAAGACCGTCCCGAACTTGCCAGTCTCACCGCCACCGTTCGAGTCCTCCTCAACCTCGACGAATTCTTAACGCGGAACTAGAATGATGCAGTCCTACGCTTCTCACATTGCACGAACGCGACGTGAATTTCTCACCACCTCTGCCAGTGGTCTCGGTGGCATGGCGTTGGGTTCCATGCTCACGGATGACGGGGTCCTCAACGCGGCCACCGCAGTGGATCCTAACCGATTCGCTGCCCTCAGGCCGAATCATGAGCCGAAAGCCAAAGCGTGCATCTTCATCTTCATGGCGGGGGCGCCCTCCCATCTCGACTTGTTCGATCCCAAACCCAAGCTGAACGAACTCCACGGTCAAAAGCTTCCCAAGTCCATTCTCGATAAGGCCCGCTTTGCTTTCATCAAACCGGACAGCGCGGTGCTCATGGGCTCCCCTCGCAAGTTCACCAAGCATGGTGCCTGCGGCATGGAGTTCTCGGATCTGCTGCCGCACATCGGTTCCTGTGCGGACGATCTTCTCATGGTGCGTTCGCTGCACAGTGAGGAATTCAATCATCATCCCGGGCAGCTCATGATGCAGTGTGGGGTCTCACGTTTCGGCCATCCGTCCATGGGTTCGTGGGTCAACTATGGGCTCGGATCGACCTCTCAGAATCTCCCGGGATATGTCGTTCTCTCTGCAGGAAGAGGCTCATCCGGCGGGGCCACCCTTTGGCAATCCGGTTTCCTGCCCTCCAACTATGCCGGCGTTCACTTCCGCAATTCAGGAGAACCTGTCTTGAACTTAAAGAACCCGAACGGACTTCCCCCAACGCTTCAGCGCGCTGGGCTCAACGCCCTACGCGACCTCAATCATCGGCGTTATCAAGAGGTGCATGATCCCGAGATCGCCAGTCGCATCGCCAACTACGAACTCGCCAACCGCATGCAAAGCGCGGCGCCTGAATTGGTCGATCTGTCAGGAGAAACGAAGCAGACGTTGGATGCCTACGGCGTGGGACGTCGCGAACCGGAGGGCTCGAATTTCCGCGGCACTCTGCCAGGACTGCCCACTTACGACACCTTTGCTAGGAACTGCTTGCTCGCCCGACGCATGGTCGAGCGTGGCGTGCGGTTCATCAACATCGTCCATGCCAGTTGGGACCAGCATTCGGAGCTTGATAAGAACCATGGATACAACGCGGGTGCGGTGGATCAACCGATCGCCGCGCTGATCAGAGATCTCAAACAACGCGGCATGCTCGACTCCACCATGGTCGTGTGGGGCGCTGAGTTTGGCCGCACGCCGTTAGGCGAGAACCGCCAAGGACGCGATTCGAACACCGGCCGCGATCACCATCCCACAGCGTTCTCCATGCTCATGGCTGGCGGCGGATTGAAAGGCGGGCAAGTGTATGGTAAGACCGACGAGATCGGCTGGGGCATCGATGAGAATCCCGTGCACATCAACGACCTGCACGCGACCCTCCTCCATCAGTTCGGCCTCGATCATCTCAAACTCACCTACCGCTTCCAAGGCCGAGACTTCCGCCTCACGGATGTGGGTGGCAGGATCGTGCAAGACTGGATTTAGGATTGAGTGAGAGTAGGATAGGCTTCCAGCCTGTCACCCATCGCGAAGCGCCGAAGCCTGCATGGGGGGTGTTAGAAAAGAAATTCGAAATCCTTTGTCGGATTCCCGCATCTTCGAAGCGGAGTATGGTAAGAAGGCTATGGAAACGACGAACAACTCTTACATGCTTATGCGGATTCCGGGTCGGAATCCGCCTTTAGATCGCTCATGGAACGGTACTCTGGCCTCGTTTTCGGAGTCGCCATGCGCCGCACAGGCCATCGGCAGTTGGCCGAGGAAACAGCGCAGAACGTGTTTCTGATCCTCGCTCGCAAAGCCCATCAACTCCGAAGGCAGCCAGAGAAACTCCCCGGATGGCTCCACCGCACCACGGTGTTAGAATCTCGAAATCTCAGGCGCCGAGAAAACAAACGCCAAAGCAAGATGGAAGACTATCAGGAACATCAGGCCGCCGAAGCCCAGAATGATCACGGCACCGACGATACCCTTCGAGGGTATCTCGACGAAGCCATCGACGCGTTGCCCAATGCCGATCGTACCATCGTCTTTCTCCGATTCTTCGAAGGCCGTCAATACAAGGAAGTCGGACAGCTCCTAGGAAAGAGTGAGGACGCCTGTCAAAAACAACTCTCCCGCGCACTGCTCAAGCTCGAGCGAATCCTTCAACGAAGAGGCTCGTTCGTCCCTTGCGTGACGCTGAGTTCCTTGCTGGCCAGCGAACTCACCGAAGCCGCACCAACCGGATTGTGCCAAACCATCACCGCCAATGCCCTCACGGGCGCCACCACATTAACTAAAACACAACTTATGATGCATACCTATCAAACATGTCTCTATTCGAAAGCCGTCATCGCTGTAGGAACGGCCACCATGCTGATCCCTTCCATCTGGCTACTCACCTCTCAAGCCAATGAACCCCAGGAAACCGCACAGGAGAACGTCGTGGAAGAGGAATTGGTGGTGCCAATCGAAGTGAAAGAGATAGGGCCCCAAAAGCCAGGGACGGTGCGCCGAATCATTGATCCATTGGGCAACGGCCAAGCGGCTACGACCCCCGCCAAGAAAGGCCTTGAATCGTTTGTGATGGAAGAAGACGAAGCGCGCGAAGTGATCAAGCGCATGCAGCGTCTACTGACCGGACTCGTAATTTACTCTGGAGACCATGGCGGAGCCTACCCCGGTAGGCTGCAAGATCTGTTCCCTGATTACATGGATGATATGAATTGGTTTGTCATCAAAGCGACTCCTCAGCGATCCTTGCCGATACTCTACATATCGGGACTCAACGATGGATTAAAGGGATCGACCCCCATGATTGTATCATCTGCTCTGTTCAATGGAAAGCGTGCGGTGGGATACCTGGACGCCCGCGCCCGCTGGGCTTCGGGAGACGAATGGCAGCGCGAACTTCGCGATACCCTAAAGTCCTATCCGAACGCCAAGTTTCAGAAATACGTGGAAGCTCCCAAATAGGCTTTTCGGTTGACTGGTGCTATCAATGATATCACATTGAGGCATGGCACAGCTATTAGTCCGTCAACTAGACGAGGCCCTCGTTTCCCTCCTCAAAACTCGCGCGGCTTTACGTGGGCACTCGACTGAAGAGGAGCACCGACTGATCCTCAGAGAAGTTCTGACAGGCCTTCCTGCCAAGAACGGCCATCTATCATTTGCTGAATACTTGATCTCAGACCCGATGCCCGACGTGGAAATCCCCCTCCCCGACCGGAACCATCCATCGGAGAGGGATGTCGAGCTATGAGCGTCGGATATCTCCTCGATACCAACATCATTTCTGAACTTCGCAAGGGGCCAAGGGGTGATTCAAAGGTTAAGAGATGGCACGAAAACCTGGATGCGGATGGTCAGTGGATTAGCGTTCTCGTGCTTGGCGAGATTCGCCAAGGAGTGGAGAAGCTGAGAGCAAAGGATCCGGTCAGTTCTGGACACCTAGAGAGCTGGTTGGATGGACTGGCCATCGGCTACAGGGATCGGATTCTGCCTGTAACTGCCGAGATAGCCAATCGATGGGGAACTTTGAATGCTGGCAATCCTGTCCCGTATATTGATGGCTTCCTCTGCGCAACCGCACTCGAGCACGATCTGACTTTCGCGACGAGAAACGTCAAAGACGTGTCGAGAACTGGGGTCAGCTATGTGAATCCTTTTGAATAGGCCGTAGTTATTTCTGATCACGCATCTTAGCTCTATTCGGGATTCGGGAGTCATTGATGACGACTTTCATCATCTCCTCCGCAAATGCTCGAATGGCCTTCTCCTTGTTGCTGGTGAGCATCTCATAAAAATGAAGCTCCGGATGATTCATGCTAACAAATAACAAAAGCCTCTAACTCCGACATCTCGTACCAAGAACCGCTTCGTATCCGAAAGCCCACTCGCGATAACCCTTTCGCGATCATGTGTATACGTCCACGACTGCCAAACGACCACTATCTCTACCTCTACCTCTCCATAAACAGAAAGTTCCCATTTGATTTCGAGAATGATGCTTTAACGAAATCTATTCTCACGCGACTTCGTTGATGTTTGCCGGTTCCTAGAGAGTGGCTTATGCAAATACGGTCTCTAGTTTTGCGGTCTTCGGACTCGTCCTTTGCTCAATGGAGGCATCGGGTCAGGATCTGACGTTCGAGAAACATGTGAGGCCTATTCTCAAGGCGGCTTGTTTCCACTGCCATGGGGAGGCAGGAGAGATGAAAGGGGGACTGGATGTCCGCTTGGTCCGTTTGATGATCGCGGGTGGAGAATCAGGATCTACGGTGGTGCCTGGTGATGTGGACGGGAGCTTGCTCTGGAAACAGATCGACTCTGACGAAATGCCGAAGGGAGAGAAGAAACTATCGGCCGAAGAGAAAGCTTTGGTGCGATCATGGATCGCCCAAGGTGCGAAAACGGAACGGCCAGAACCCGCCGATGTTAAGGACGCGAGGTTCACTTTGGAAGAGTTGGAGCATTGGGCCTTTCTGCCGCCTAGCAATGTGCCCATTCCGTCTCACGCAGGAGAATCACCCATCGATGGATTTGTCGCCGCGCGCTTGGAGAGTGAAGGGTTTGGCTTTTCTGATCGAGCCGCGAAGAGGACGTTGATTCGACGGGTGAGTTTTGACATGGCTGGGCTGCCGCCGACTCC
>JBLHHN010000169.1:0-12382 GCA_047616785.1 Verrucomicrobiales bacterium | reverse complement strand
CACGGGAACAGAAAGCCCACCTCTTCCATCGTCGGTCGTCACGGATGCTGCGGGTCATGCATTACTGGTTACCACAGGAATCCCGACTGTCTCAGATCTGCGGCGGTTGTTGGATCGAGAGTAGTAGTGTCGAATTGCGGCGAATGATCCTCGTGATGCTGATCGTATGCGAATCCTATGAGTGCCTTATTGGGCAGTATTGTCGTGAGCTGAATCCGGTCGCAGTGGTTGAGCAGGCAGGCTAAGGGCAATGGCCTGAGTTTGCCATAAGCATGCCCTCCTTCGCCAACTGATCGATGGACGGGGTTTCATGAACTCACTGCCGTAGCAACCGATGTCCCGCTGCCCTAGCGAGGAAGAAGATGATGTTAGTTGGTTTCGCCTGAGCGATGCCGCACAGGCAGTGCCCCATGAATAGGGCGGTGAAAGTTAGGAGTGTCCGAGTCATGGTGTTGAGATGTTAGATTTGGGTTTCGGATCGACTGTCCAACCTGGAGTGCTGGTCTTGCCATAGTAAGGATAGTGATCCCAATCGACCCCTCCACCTGTGACGCGAGGATCTTTGGTGGACTCAAGGTGATCAAATAGCTGCTTCCGCAATGCTGCCTGAGTTTCCGCAATCCGAACCGAACCAGCCAGGTTCACCATCTGATGCGGGTCGGTCTTCAAATCGTAAAGTTCCTCGGCAGGTCGCATTCCGAACGCCAGTTCCGCCAACTGCGCCACGCCGTGTTCGTTGCGATGCTCCATCATGAATGTCTTCGTCGGTGCCGAATCGATTTCGCCAAACGGAATCGATCGCGCACATACCAACGGATCGGGCGAACCCGCTGGCCAACGAGTGGGTTCAAAGTTGTGGATGTAGAGATATTCCGCCGTTCGAATCGCACGGCATGGATAGCCTTTGCCGCCTTTGCGGCAGCCATCGTGCCGCTCCATCGCGATATAGGCTGCGTCGCGGTTCTTAGCTGTCTTGCTGGCGAAAGTGCCGAGCAAGCTTTGCGACGTCATCATCTTTGGCGATTCCAAACCAGCGGCTTGGAGAAAGGTCGGCGCAAGATCACTGAGATTAACGAACGCGTCGACGACTCGGCCCGGGTTGGTGATTCCGTTCGGCCAGCAAATCGCCAGTGGAACTCGAGAACCAGCATCGTAGAGGCTCGCCTTGGCGCGGGGAAACGGCATTCCGTGATCACTCGTTACCACAATTATCGTGTTGTCCAATTGCCCAGTTTCTTCCAGCATCGCGATGGCCCGCGATACCATCAAATCGAAATGCTCGACTTCGACGAGGTAATCGAGGATGTCGCTACGCACCGTTTCATTGTCGGGAAAAATCGGCGGGACGATGACTTCGTTAGGATCTTTCCCCGTTCGTTTGCCCGCGCCCAACTCGTAGCCACGATGCGGCTCGGAGGTCCCCAACCAGAAGCAGAACGGATCTTCGGCAGGCTTTTTGGAGAGGAAGTCTGCGAAATTGCCAGCGTAGTCGGTGTTGCGAATCGCTTTGAAAGGCGGCTGTAGCGTTAATGACTGAAACGCAGCACCTGCAGGATTCTCCGTCCGTCCGCCCGGTTCCAACCGGCCGGGGCTCCAACCTTTGCCCGTGTAACCGACGAAGTAACCAGCCTCCTTTAGCAATTCTGTGTAGGTCGCGAACTTAGCGGGTAGCGTGCTATGGATATTACCCGCCTCTTCCAGTCGCCAGATGGGTTGCCCTGTCAGTATGGCGCTGCGCGAAGGACCACAGGTTGGCGCATCGCAAAACGCATGAGTAAATCTCAGGCCTTCCCGCGCGATACGATCAAACCCTGGCGTTTGCACAACGGGGTCGCCATTTGCGCCGGTGTGAGCGTAGCTTTGATCGTCCGAAATACAGAAGAGGATATTGGGGCGAGTCTCGTCTTCTGCGTGGGCAGAACCCGTGCAGAAGGTTTGTATCGCGAGGAGTGCGAGTGCAGCACTCGGAAGGCTATTCCAAAAGGATTTTCTCATATCTTTAAATTCTAAAATATTCTAGGCGTGACTTTGCATGGGCACGAGTTCGAGATCACTGAGTTTTCCGATGTTGGGCCGCTCACCATGACGAATCGGGGTTGTCTGCGATCTCATGCTGCTTTGAACCGTATAACAAGTGTAAATCTGATTCAACAGGTCGCCAGACTCAACGTGCGGCGGGCCAAGGTCAGGTGACCTACTCCTTCCCCACGGCCGCATTGAGCGTCGATGGAGAAAGCTTGGCTTCCTCCATCCACAAGGTGACGTGTCCGTTAGGTGGCACTTGTTTCCCTCGGAAATCGGGATGAGGACCATGATAGTGGGTGACGTTTCTGAAGTGCGTGTAGCGCAAGAAGTTGATGATTGCGATGGTCACCTTGCCGCCTTCGAACTCTGGTAGGATATCGTTGTAAAGGTAGCCCCCGCGGATGCCGGTGTAGCGGAAGAAGCCGCCGTTTATTTCTGTGAGGGGTTTGCCGTTGACGTAGATGGCGAACCCTTCCCCCGAGCGATCGCAGCCAGCTCCGCCGAGGATCAGGCGGTAGGCATGCCCTTCTTTCACCGCTGGAATGTCAAAAGTCTGTCGCATGAGGAGCACTTCGTTCTTCCAGAGCGTGGTCGGTAGTTCACTACAACCACAGAGAGCGCCGTTGCAGCGCGGACGGCGGCGGTCGAGCTTGTCGCCCATGCGTCCGAAGGGGGCTTGGCCGGTCTTCCAGCCAGCCTTGGCCGAATCGAAATCGGTGGCGAACCAGTTCTCCATCCCTTTCGGAAACGTGATCTCACGGTAGCGGTCACTCTTCGCGAGTTCCTGTTTCTCCGGTGGATCGAAACTGAAATACGACCAGCTGGTGTTGCGCATCTCTGGGCCGAAGGGCTTCCACCCATATCCCGAAACCCCGGCCATGTCGTAGTAGCCTATCAGAGTGTCGAGATCGTTGCGAATATCTGCTGGTGTCTTTGCAGGTTTCTCGCCAGTGACGATTCCCTTGAGAGAACCACGGCTGTTCTCGGCAAAGGCCGACTCCAGAAACGCAGGAACCATCTCCTCCATGAGGATCGGTTTGAGCGCCTGCCCCATCTCCCGGTAGTAATCGGGAGCGTAGTGGGGACCTCGCTTGTTGAAATTGCCCGTGACGGCATCCGAGAAGACTGTGGCGATATCCGGGTGCTGTCTCGGCTTGGGCTCGACTGTCAGTGTCTCCGCCTGGCCGCCTTGCAGTTTCACCATGGCACGCCCGAGCGCATCCCCGGTGAGCACGTAGGTCTCGGCATTGTGATTGTAATGATAGCCCGTGTTGGTGGGCGATTCCCCGCGCGAACGCCAGAACGGCCGGGTGTCCACGCTAGCCACATTGCCAGCGAACTCAGGATGCTGCTTCGGATCACCGACAGCCATCTGCGCCTCCCAGGTCATGAAATGCCCGGGCTCCATCTCCATCCCGCTGAAACCAACCGTGGCCACCACCGCCGGCATCTTCGGCGTCTTGAACTCCTCGCGTAGGTCCTGGATCAAATGGACGAGATGTTTCTCGTAATCAGCTTTGGCAACGTTCTTGTCCTTGTGCCCTTGGAACCAGACGAAGCCAGCAATCTCGTAACCTCGTCCGTTGTAGTTCGGCACGACCTTGTCGATGTTCGTGAGTGTCTTGCGCACGCCCGCGACCAAGGCGTCGTATTCATAGCCGCAGTATTCGTTGGCCTTCTCTTCCTCAGTCTTGCCACTGGAAGGCGGGCGGAAATCGAAGCTCAGCGCGCGGTTGCCCATGGAGGATTCGATCAACAGAACCGGTTCCTCATGGTAGGTGCCCATGACGTAGCCGAAAGGAACTTCGGGACCGATGAACTTTCCGTTAGAAGTGGCGGTGAGCGGGCCGCCGCTGCCGCCTTCTTCCTTGGAGATGCGCGTCTCCCAGTAGGTCACGTCGTTGCGCACTGTCCACTCGCCTTTCTCATCGGCAAACCAGGAGTACTTGCCTTCCTGATTGAGTGTGGCGAGATCGCCGTGCCCTTTGAGATCGATGTGCTTGAGCCAGAGTGCGGCGGACCCACCTTTCATGTAAGTGATGGTGATCGGGTAGCGCTTTCCCTGTTCGAGAGGAACCGGCGAGATCACCGCTTCTTTGCCAGGATCCTTGCGATAGACCTCCTTGCCCTCTAACGAAACGACGGCGTGGGTGCTGTCCTCGAAGCCAGCATGAATCTCGTGCATCCCCATCATCGGCACATCGATGAAGGCCTTCGCTACCACGGTGTGAGGACCGTCGATGGACGGCAGTTGTTCCGAAACCGTGCCGAGCGCAACGGTCGTCTCCTTGACCGGCTTCATGGCGCCGTAGTCCGTGCTCGCGCTGTAGGCTCCTGAGTAAACAGCAACTTTTGCGCCCTTCGGTGCCTCCTTGCGGGCACTCTGATAGACTCCATGCGTGAGGAGCGCGGAAGGCCCGACCGGCATGCGGCCGATCTTGATGTTAGGGTCCGCCGAGAGGTGGATGCTAGGATAGACAGGTTGGGATCCCTGAAGGTAACCGAACCCCACCATGTTGGATTGTCCGGCCAAGAGGTAGACCTTGACCTTGCCATCGGACGGCGGCGTGCTGTCGGGTCGTGGCAAGATCGCAGGCACCTCGACGGCCATGGCAGGGACACAGCCTAGCAGAAGACTGAATAGGAAAGCAGGAACTCTTGTTCTCATGGTTGTCATTTCGTTGTCTAGCATCCCATCTCCATGGACGGCGAAGGCATGCTCGAGAGTTGATCAAGAACTTCAAAGCCTGTCAAAGAATCCATGCAGCCTCCGCCGACCCATGCTTGGCTACGCGCATGGTTATGGATCTCTACATCAAGCCAGGTTGCCCCTGGTGCGTCGATGCCGTCAAGTGGCTCGATGATCAGGGCTACGTCTACAACACGCACGACGTGATTTCAGATAGCGCCAAGATGGATGAAATGATCGCCATCACCGGCCAATCTCTAGCTCCTTGCCTTCGGATCAGTCGGGAAGGCGGCGAAGATCTCGTTCTTCCAGACTTCGGCACCGATGAATTGATCGCCTTTCTCAAGAAGCACGAGCTAAGCGCCTAACTTATTGATCTTTCGCTTTCGTCTGGAAGTTGTGATTGGGTTTCGGGAAGCATGGTATCTCAAGAAGAAGTCAACACGCTCATTGACGAAGCAGGCGGTATTGACCTGAAGCCAGAATCGATCAAACGGTTTGTCTCACGCCTCCCTAAGAGTGACGATGTTCTCGCGGCTGCGCTGATGCATTCAGCCGACATGCGAAATATTCGGGCCTTTCAAGCATTGTATTTCGCGGCACTCACAGGGGACCGGCCGATCCCGGCGACCGCCATGGTGGAAGGTGCGGCCTTGATTGAAGACGTCCGCTTGCTGCTCAGTTCCATACTGAAGGTTCAGGGAGACGTGGTCGCCGCACTCACCGAGTCCGTTCGCCGCGGGCGGTTGTCCTCTGAACGGGAATCGATGTGCCTAACACTTGCTTGGCTAGCTTGCAATGAGCGGGGAATCGAGGCTCCTCAAGAGCTGATCCTAGAGACGCGTCGAAAGATCCGAACCGCTTTTCGGGGGCGCAGTCTCGTAGCTCTTGTTCAATACGAAACCATCGCTGAATTCACGGACGATCCGGTGATCACGAACCTCACAGGATCAATCGAGGGTCGCAGTGGAGGCATCAAAGCAAGCCTAACTAAATTGCGCCGCCAAGCCATCGAGCTGCCTTGGAATGTTGCCGCAGTCACCGATCTACCGAGTCAAGAGCGCGTACACTCAGGCTCGACATTAGTTAGAGAAACGCCACGCATCGGGCGCAATGATCCTTGCCCCTGCGGTAGTGGGAAGAAACACAAGAAGTGTTGTTTGGAAAAGTCTAAGGGTTTTGACGATTACTCTACAGATGGCGTGAAGATTTCCGAACTCAAGATCGCGCCGGAACTCGGTCTGACGCCGTCAAAAGTCAGCCAGATGCGAAGCTATGAGGTGTGGAATCTCCGTCCAGACAAGATTCCCGACTCCATGCGCATCATGGTGGCCCGGCGCCTCATCTTGTTTGGAGACTTCGAACGCGCTCGAAAGGTCTTGGAACAGCAAGCTCCAGAGAATTACGATATCGGACATCTCGAAAGTTTGTACTTTGATCTCTTTGAGGGAGACGAGGGGGACTATGCCCACCTGCGTTGGTTCACAGCGTGGGCTGCGGGGGCGTTTGAAACCTATTTTGAAGCGGATGCTGCTCTTGCGGACCGAGAAACGCTTGTTTCCATGTTAGTATTCAAAGCCGAAGAAGCCTTTACCGCGACACTAGCTGAAGATGTGATGGCGAGAGTCCACTACACGAGTGTGGCACTAGCCGCGTTCCAGCTTTCCAAGCCATTGGGCATCCTCATCGCTCGCGGCGTTTTGAAAGACGCTGAGACGATTCACCATGAATCCATCCTCGACGCCATCGAGAATGCTCGTGATGAACTAGGTCTTGCGGGAGACGATCAAGCGATTCGAATCTCCCAAGCCATTGAGGATCACGAAGATGTTGCCTTCGAAACTTCCTATAAACTATCAAAAGAACAAGCGGCGGCAAAGAAAGAGGTTGAAGCGAGACGGCAACAAGCAGCGAAGCTGGAAGCGCGCATTCTGGCTTTAGAGGAAGACCTAGCGAATCTGGATGACAAGACAACGGAGAGCGCCAGATCCAAAGCTCCCAAGGTTCCAATCGCAGATCCAGAACCAAAACCTTCACATTCACATTCAGACAACGAGATTCGGGAACGTCTGGCAGAGATCAAACGGCTGAAGACCAACCTCAAAGCCGAGCATGAACAGCACCAACGCATAAAGCGCCAGTTGGAGAACGCTCAAGAAGAACTATCCACCGCCCAACGGGCTGAACGTACCGAGGAAGTGTCTGTTCAAGAAGACCCCGAAATGGACCATCTCGAACCCGTTTCCGAGCGTGCCCGCGCCCGGGTGTGCCTTCCAGAATTCTCTGCGAGCTTTTCCGATGCCCTTGAGAAAGTGCCGGATAGTCTCGCCGCCCAAGCGGTGAGCATGGCGGGGCGACTCGCCGCTGGTGATAAACATGCCTGGAACGGATGCCGTCATCTCAAACAATCTCAAGGACTGATGCGGCAGCGCCTTGGCCGCAGTCACCGCCTCTTCTTTCGCTGTCATGAGAAAACGATAGAATTTATCGACTTGATCCATCGACAAGACTTCGAAACATGGTTGCGAAAACACACGCAGGCCTAATTTCGCTTGGGTAGCTTTACATCCATGATGCCAAAGTGTCAGCGGTCACATGAAGACCTGAGGCATTGATCGCTTACCCGCGAGACAAAGGTGATTGAGTATCGATCGATCCGAAGATGACCAAGAACAGCAAAGCGTCTCCACTGCCTTGCTCGTATTACTCACGCTTCTATGATTCGATAGGTTGTTTCTCGCTCATTGTCATCGATCATCTAATAACAAGCTCCGTATTCCTGCTGTCGCAAGCTGCGAATTGCTCAAAACTGTTTGGGAGCCAATTGCATATTGAATCTATTTCGTCCACACAAGGTCATCGAAACGGCCGAAATCACTGTCGAAAGAATGCACTGGTTGGTTGGCCGCCACACCATAGGCCGCGAGGCATGCATCTACGAAATGCAGTTTGTTGTGGGAGCGATAGCGTTTCAGGGCGTCGAGCATCACATCTTCGTCTCGTGCCTTGATTCCGCGACTTGTGAGGAATGCGGAGAGGCGATCGCAAACCTCTACTTTTGGCATCTTGTAGAAGGATTGAAGAGTGTAGATGGTCTCGGCCAGAACCAGGGGAAGAACTTCAAGCACGACGGCTCCGGCATCCGCTTCCGTGATGATCTCTTTCGCGCGTTCGGCACGTGCGGGCGGATCTCCAGTGAAGAACCTGAGAAGCACGTTGGTATCGACGAGCCGGATCTCGCTCATCCTTCCGAACCCTCTTGAGCGGCTTCGCTCGCCATGATTTCACAGACGGCATCTTTCTCTTCTTTAATCCCTGGAAAGGGAACCTTGCTTTTGAGCGATCCAAAGAGCGTCAAGGCACTGGGCTCAGGCTTCACGATGACGGTACCATCCTCCTCAATGTCCCATTGAAGTCGGGAACGAGGCTTCAGCCCCAAAGCTTCCCGGACCTGCCGGGGGACAGTCGTCTGCCCTTTGTCTGTTAATGTTGATTCTACCATGGCGGTTCCTTACGTGCTCTCGGTTTCCAACCTAGCACGGATCGCATTACCATGAAAGGTTTCCTTACCCTTGAACGTCCTCGGAGAATGGATCAACCAGGACTCCAGCAGTTCTTGATTGTGGATGATGCCATCGACGGGACGGTTTGCCTTGCTAGCGTTGGCCTGCAAGCATGACGCCAAAGTGGTGGAGCACGTTCTTGGTCAGCTGACTCAGCGCTTCATCGTGATAAAGACTCCAGGCGGTGGCGATGGATCCGGTGTGAAAGACCTTTCCGCCTTGGGGGCGTTCCCAGTAGATGATTTCGGCGATGGTTTGGTCGTCGCCGAAACGTGGTCCGTGCACTTCGGCGTTGAAATCGAGCACGTTTCGTTTGTCGTGGCTGCTTGCTAGGGTGGTGATTCCTTCGGGTTCGACGAGCCCTTTCCTTGCCGGGTCGTTGGTCGCTCGGAGGATGGTCGAAAGCCTGACATCGTACTCGTGACCGACGGCACCCATGCCGGTGGAGGTGAAACCAAAGGTGTCGCCTTGGTTCAGGTCGAGCTTGTGCGGTCCTTGGAAAAGGAAATGGTCTGGGAGATCGACTTGGTAGGGCTTGAAGTTGGCGCCGGACCAGCCGATACAGGTCAGGCCGACGAGTTGCCACGCGGGGTAGCCGCAGAAACGCATCAGGCTGCCGCGTTTGAAATCGTGAGAGTGATAGAGTTCGCCAACTTGGGCGTGGACTCGACCTCCGATGTTCTTGCCGAACTTGCGGCATTCCATGACTTCGCCAGTGTCGTCGAAACTCACTCGCCAGAACATGGTGTTTCCTGACATCACCACGGCGGCGCCGCCATTCTTCAGGTAGCGATCGAGTCCGTCGTAGGCTTGAGCCGACCAGTACTCGCTGTGCCCGTTGATGCAGACGGCTTTGTAGTCCTTCAGCACTTCAGGGTTCTGGTGCAGATCGTGATCGGTGAGGACGTCGTACTCGTAGCCGTGCTTGTCTATCCAAAGGTGAAGAAAGCGTTCGCCGCGCAGCAGGTGGCTGTAGGAGTCATTGATGTAAGTCTTGTTAGGGCCGGCGGCAGGCCAGGGCACCTTCATGCCGATCTTGTAGGTGGGCTGACCGCTGTGATGATCGCTGTAGCAGCTGTAGGTCGGAGCGTTCGGGTGGCTGTTTCCCAAGCCGCCGGTGCCCATCTGAAGGAGGCCGGGGCCGTGATTGGTGGGGAAGGGGGCTGAGTTGTAGGCGAGCCAGGTATTCGAGGAGACGAGGACTAACACAGGCGCTTTGGGGCGTGATTCGGGGCGACGCACGATGAAGGTGGTGTGATAACGCATCGGTTTGCCGTCGATTTCGAAATCGAACCGTCCTGCATAGACACCGGACTTGGCGTCGGCGGGGACGCGGAAACGATGATTGATGTCCCAGCGCGCGTTGTAGAGTTCATCGGCGGCCAATCGCAGCCCGTGACCACGTTTGGGGTCTTTGGTAGGGTCGTAGTCCACATCGTGCCGACCGATCGCTGCGGCGTCAAAGCTAGGTCCGCCGATCATCCAGGTGCCTCGGTTGATGATTTGCCCATCGCGTCTGTCGGGGGCGACATCGGCGACTCGCGTGCCGCGCTCTTCGGTGAATGGCCAGCAGGCAATCACGCTGTCTCCACTAGGGATGGTCAGTCCTCGGTCGGCCAGGCGCGCTGTGATTTGATCCTTGCTGAGGGCGCGATCGTGTACGGTCACCATGGCGAGATCGCCGTTGTAGAAACTCGAAGCCATGCCTTCGCTGCCGTAGGCGCCTAACCGAAGCGCGGTTTTTCCGGGACGAACCACGTCGGCGAAGAGAAACTCGGCCGCCTGCTGACCGTCAATGAAGATGCGTTTCCTCTTCCCATCCCAGGTAGCCGCCACGTGAAGCCAGGCATGCGTTTTGAGGAGGCCCTGCTCGGTTTCATGCAGCGAGGAAGGATCGAAGGCTCCGCCTGATCCTGTCAGAAAGGCGATGCGCCCTTCGTTGATGAACAATCCGATGCCAGCGTGGTTAGGAAAGTCGTGCTGGGTGATCAAGCCCTGCCAACTGGCGAGGTTGAATGGTCGTATCCAGCATTCTAACGTTAATCCAGGAAGCCTTCTGTCGGCGGGGAGTCCCTTGTTCACGTGCACGTAGGATCCTGGATGAATAGGTTGGGACTTGGGCTGCTCGGTGCGGAACGTTTCGAGCACCGGATCCTGATCGCGGTTCTCTGGGTCGGCGCCCAATTACACGACGCTCAATTGATAGGGCACGCTGCTGCTGACCCGGAAGTTCACTTGCTCGCCGGCGGCGATGCTCTTCTCGGCGTAGGCGTGCAGTCCTGGCACGGTCACCGCTTGGTGTGGCGGGATCTGCTGTTCGGTCGATGGCTTGGCTTCGCCAGCGGAAGCCGGTCCTGGCAACTTGGCGGCGATCAAATACGCCACCAGGTCGGCAATTTGAGTTGAGGCTAACAAGCCGTCGAAGACTTGCGGCATCAATGAGATGTTCGAATATTTCGCGGCTTTGATCTCCTTGATGGGAACGCTTTGCTCCACACCTGGCGCGGCTGCGAGTACCACGGTATCGGCGGTGTCTCGGAGGATCAGGCCTCCGGTTTCGCCCTCATTCGTCTGCATCATGACCAGCTCGTGGTAGCGGGCAATGGAGGCGCTTGGGTAGACGATCGCTTCTAGCAGATCTTCTTTGCTCCGGATCGAACCGATGCCGGTGAGATCGGGGCCGAACGTCACGCCTTGGTCACCCATGACATGGCACGTGAGGCAGAGGGATGTGGCAGTATTATGGAAGAGTTGCTTGCCGCGAATGGCATCTCCCTCTGGTACCAAATCGGCGAGTTCTTTGAGACGGGCTTCTTGGCGAGCCAAGGTTTCGGGATCCGGCTCGTTGTCCTCTGCGAGTTGAATCGGCGGCATGACTTGAGGCGAGGGATTTGCCTGGTCTATCTGAACCATGAGGCGCGCTTGTTGGACAAAGGGATGGCTTGCTGGGAGGTCGTCACGATTGCCAATCTCGTAGAGCGCGTAGATGATGGCGTGTCTCAAGAAGGCATCGATCTCTCCCGATCCAGCCTCTAACAAGGGCCTCAGTGCCTCCTTATCACCGATCCGTCCCAGAGCCATGGCGGCGAGCCTACGCTGTTGGTGGTCTTCCGCCGCGAGCATGTCGACTAACGTTTCCACGGCTGCGGGATCACGCCACAGGCCCACACTGTGGATGGCGGCGGCCCGAACCTCTGGATGGTTGTCATAGAGAAATTTTCGAATGGCGGCGCGAGCGGAGTCGCCCGGGATGCGGTGAAGTGCCCAGAGCGCGGGAAGGCGAGCTTTGGCGGCGCAGAGGCTTTCCACCTTGCCTTGCTCTGCGAGAGCATCGATCGCGCGTTTGACCACGAAGGGCCGGTCGTCCTCCAGCCAGTCGGTGGCGGGCTGTTCCCAATCCAACGCGACCCCTAGCCTAAACCGCGAAACGCCCCCCCCGCCCAAAGCGGAGACGCTTCCGCCATCCGAACCATCGTCACTTCTGAAGAGCAAATTCTCGCGCTAACACCGGGCCTGGCATCACTGGGGAAAGGCCTACTCAATCTTCAATTGCCGGATTCACCCCGCAGAGAGCTGTTCGCGCCGACGTTCAACGTGGTCGATCTCGAAGGCAATAGCGAGGCTGGTTGGCAGCCTTCTTCTGATAAGAAGTCGATGGCTGCAGACTCGGGTCAACTTTGGTCAAGCCTCCTGGACGAAGTCGCCTACTTCGAGCATGCGAAGTTTGCGATCGTTAAAGGGAATTTCCAGCCTGACAATTCGAAACGGTTCATCGCCAGTGTCGACTTTTCAGCCGTGGCACGAATGAAAGCGGATCATTGGCGCGGACTCTCGGCCAAGCTGAGCGTCGCTTGGAAAAACATTTCAACAACTGCTAGTGAAGACGATTGGCGCATTACGGATTGGCACACTAAGAAGTTCTCAAGTGTCGACAGCGACCAACTTTGGTTCCAAGAGTCTCTGGACGAAGCCTTGCCTCGTCCCACGGATGTGGTCTCGCTGCGGCGCTCACAGCACCACGAGGAGACCATCACCTTCTATGAAGAGGGAAGGAAGGGCATCCCACACCGTTACTTTGCCACCATCTCGGCAAATCAAAAGCCGG
>JBLHHN010000168.1:0-12470 GCA_047616785.1 Verrucomicrobiales bacterium | reverse complement strand
CTACGTTTTCTCATTTTTTTCGCGGGACGAGAATCGCAGGAGAGTCATCGTTTCCCGTGGAACAAGATCTACGGCCTTAAGTGCCTCTGAGATGCCCCGTTCACACGGTCTGGAGTGGCACGGAACAACAGGTGCAAAGATCGGCTCCGCCGAAATCTTTTATGCGGACGGTTGTCGATACCGTGGTGCGTTATGTGAAGCTGTTTGCGCTCGTGATCGGGGTGATGATTGCCATGACGATGATCTCGCTGGTCTGGTCGGGCATCCAGGAATCCCCTAAGCAAGAGGAAGTGGATGTGGAAAGACCGGAACTCGCGATGTCAGCCTTCTGGAAGGCACACCACCGAATCGATTCCACAGCAAAGGAATTCGGTATAGGGAATGGCAGGTCAGCTCGTGACGCCTCGAAGTTGTTCATCCAGGCCATGAAAGATGGCAAAGCAGATTTGTTAGGACGCGTTGGCGAATCGTTTGATGCAGAGGCTTTAGAAAGACTGGCGGTCTATACGCAGCGCACCGACGATTCTATCGCAGTGATAGTGCATGTGACTGAGATAAGAAGCTATGAAGATCGAGCGGTTCGTGAAGCGATCGCCGCTTCGGCATGGAAGGCCGCGAACGTGGCGATCACCGAGCGCCTTCTGGATTTCGCAGACGCTGAACTCATCGTCGGTCTGCGAGGAGATTCCGACTACGGCCCCATCTGGAGTGGAAAGTTCGGGGCCGAGCCAAAGGAGAAGACGGATGGCGACCCATTGGGAGAACGCCTCCACGTCCATTTCCCCCATTCGCGAATGATGCCCCTTCCGTTCAGTGGGCTTCGCGGACGCGGAAGTGGCTGCCGCGTTGGGCTTTCGGGTTCTCGATCCAGACGGTTTTGTTAGCGGCATCGGAACGTGCCGAGGCCATCGGAAATCAGTAGGCAATTTCCCGCTCACCTGTGAAAGCCTCGATGTAGGCTCCAACGTGGATGGGTTCGATGCTATCAAGCTCAAATGCGAATCCAGGGAGAACCGGGCGAGGGCTCTCGTCGCTACGCGCAAACTCCACGTCTTGAAGGACTAACGTCGCGCATGCTAAAGGAAGATATGCTGGATTCAATCGCCAGCATGCTAATAGGAGATGCAATGACAGGGTTGCTTTGACTTCTCGATGCGTTGGTCTTTACCTCACATAATCTTATGCTTCAGTTCTCTGAGAGGTTTGAGCTTTCGACCGACTTCAGCACCATGGGCTGTTGCCTCTAGCCCTTGCAAATACGAGCATACTGAATTGACAGTAGAGTTTGGAAATCCCACACCCTCGCAAATCTGTTTGTGCAATCCGACATCGGGGTCGAGCCAGAGCACCAAGAGGCGTGGGGCCTGGTGTCCGTCACGAAAGAGCTTCTTGAAGGCCTTGTTCTCTGAGAGAGTAATTTCGACCCAAGTCCCGTCAGTGAGCACAAAATCAGGGTTGTAGCGATCATCACTGACCAGCTTGAGTCCGTGCCTCGCAGCGAAATCGGCGTAACCATGCGGATGGAGGAACATGCTCGTCGCTGATGCCGAGAGCGTCGAAGCCGCTTTGGACCAACACCTCCAGTAGGCGCCCCTTCGAACCCGTCCGTTGGAGGATACGCAGATTGTCTAGGTCGCCGGTCATGAATGCAGAAATGATCCGCTCCCACTTTCGCCGCGGCGGTCTATCGGATGGGGACATCAGCGTTGGCTTTCCCTTGGATGATTGCCTTCGGCATCGTGCTTCTTGGCAGACCGTTGTATCGTTGTATCGACGTTGGTTCAGTTGTTTCGCAACGCTGGAGCGATTCTCGATTCGGCTCCAGCGATCTCATCTGGCACGAACTAAAATACTTTGTAACGGCGGCATTCTTGCCGCTGTCGAGCCTTCTGCGTCAAGCACCGCCAGGAATGGCAGCGATACATCGGGGGCCTCCATGAGTTCACCGTCAGTCCGCTTCGCGGACGCGGAAGTAGCTGCCGCGTTGGGCTTTCAGTTTCTTGATCCAGACGGTCTTGTTAGGAGCGTTGGTTTGGACGGCTTCCATGGTGGAGGCTCCGTCGGGGCTTGCGCTGGTGGCGATGGGTTGCCAGTGCACCATGTCTTGGCTGGCTTCGATGATGTAGCGTTGGGTCGCCGATTGAGGAAGGCGGAGGTAGAAACGGTCTTTCTCAAGGCCGACCATGCTGGGGGACATCGGGCGGACGGTGGGCATGGGTTCTGGTTGGGGATCGCAATGGGGGAGATCGATCTTGATCTCCTGACGGCAGGGATCGCAGGCTTGGCCTTCGCGGAGGCAATGGGCGAGCAGGGTGAACGTGTAAGAAGTGCCTGGTACGGGTCCATTGAGCGTGGTGGTGATGGTTGTGGTGTCTCCTGTGGCGAGTGGGGTCGTCAGGTTGATGATGTTAGGAGAGAAATCCATCGCTGGGTGCAGGGTGATCCAAGGGACGGTGCAATCCATGAGATTGGTGACGTCGAAGCTGACCCTGTAGGTGTGGGTTGGCTTGGTGGCGATGCAGGCGACGCGGAGGTCTTTGATCTCGACGCACTGGCTCTGGCACAGTGTGAGAGAGGTCCAGAGAAGGACCCCCGCCGCCAGGAATTGGCGGCGAGGGTGGTTGATTAAGAACGAGCTCATTAGATGATGTTAGTTTCTGTGGCTAACGCTAAGGTTCGTTTTCAATCAAGGGTAAGATCGCGGATGCGGAAGAACATGAGTCCTTCATCTGCACCGCAAGGCACACGGCACGTGACCATGCCGCCTGTCCCGACGAACACGCCGTCAGGCCCAGTGATGACGTCTTGCACACTGCAGCTGGACACGTCCCAGCCACCGAGCATGGACGCGGATTGCTCCACGCGGTAGCGATGACCGCTTTCGGTCGGCACTTGCATGACGACTTGGGCTTGTGGTACGTGCTCGACGGCGATGTCATTCACGCGCAGGGCGGCGATGCGAAGCGCGGGCCCTACGACTCGAATCGGGACAATGATAGGCGGTCCTACATCAGCGACGTTGTCGAGGCTATCCGCGCCGATGAAAATGGCCAGATTGACGAATGGGGTCCGTGGATCTTGAGGGAGACTGACATTGACCGTGATATCCCGGCTTTCTCCGCCGTTAAGAGAAACGATCCGGGGGGACTCATTCTCGAAGGTATCGGCGACGATGGGACCAGGCAGCTGTTTCTCCCCAAGATTGAGAGCGCCGTCTTCAGAGAAGAAGAGCACAGGAACGCGCAGAGGAGTGTCTCCTGGATTCACGACGGTGACTTTGATAGGCACGGTGCCTCCGATGGGGACGGCTGGGATCGCCGTATCGATCTTGATGACGGGTTCACCTGGCTTAGGCCGATAGATTTCGGCGTAGCAGCACATGACGGGCACCAGAGGATTGTGTGAGAAGCAAATCTGGAATCTTGCGCAATCGCCGAAGTCGAAGTTGTTGCAGCGCACTTTGAGGAAGCCTGTCATGCAGCCACCTGGAGGGATGGGGCCTAACGTGCCGCTTGCGGGAGTGAAGTTGCTCGCGGTGAGGGTCTGGGTGCAGGTCGCGGAGGCGATGCCGGAAGCGGTCCATGTGTAAGTGCGAGGTACGGCGGAGTTGTTGCAGAGGGTGAAGGGCACCGTGGTGACGCCGTCAGGTGGGCAACAAGCGAAGCGATCGCGCATGGCGCAGGTGTCTGGCTTCACGTCACCGCACTTTGGAAGATCGAGGCAGACCTCGATCGAACAGCAGGTGGTGAAGTTCGCATCATGCAAGGCGAGATCGAAGCAAAGCGGACCTGGAGATCCGTAGTAGCAGGTCTTGATCGTGCCGGTGGCTCCGGGAGCGATGGGATTCGGCGTGGGGCTGACCAGGGATGGGGAGAACCCAGCAGGTGGCAACATGGTGGCGTAACCAAAGCCGTAAGGTGACAAGGTCGCACCGGTGAGGTTCTTGATCGCTAGCACGATGGTGTATTTGACTGTGCCATCGGCTTGGAGTTCGCATTCGATCGTGCGATCCACGAGCTGAGCGCAGCCGCAGTCTGGCATTTCGACACAGATCTTTTCCGTGCAGCACTCTTCACCAACGTCGGTGAGGAGGGTGACTTGGAAACAGAAGATATCTCCTGCGTCGGGTGGGATAGTGATGTTGATAGTGGTGGAGTCGCCGGTCGCGATCGGGTGGGGGAGTGTGATGACGCCTGCAGGCTGTGGTTGGCCAGTGGTGGCACTGCTAGGCAATCCGGGAGGTGGGCACGGCGTGAGCACGGCGTAAACGGCGGTGTTTGGCGAGAGATTGGTGATCGTCAGTGTGGTCGTGTAAGGCTCGTCTAGTTTGTCTGGGCAATCGATGCGACCGACGGTGAGCGTGGCGCAACGGCTTTCGTGCATGATCTCGATATCACCGCCACTTCCTTTTAGGTCATTCCAAGAATGATTCGTGTAGCCTGGATCGTAAGGCACCTTCCAAGAATGGTCGGCGTGGCCGGAAGTGGGGAAGTCGGCGGTGCGGACACCGAAGAGGCCATGGGGCCCGTAGTTGTCGCGCATGTCGGCGGAGCTTGTCCAAATGGTGCCTTCAGGGTTGCCTGCGTCATCGCCAAAGGCAACGCCACCGTAGCCTTCGCCGCCGGGCAAGTTGCAGCCCGTGGCCATGGTCTTGGTCACGGTCCAGGTCACGCCGGTGAGGGTGGCGACATGAGTGCCGCTGAGATGATTGTAAGAGTAGGTGGGCTGATACATCGAGCGTTCGCCTAACACCATGGTGAGATCGTCACTGGAGAAGGTGATGTCAGAGACAGGCACAGAATGATAGGCGTAGGATTTGCCTGGCACCGTGAGAACTTCGGTGTCGCTGGACAAGTTAAGGGCTCCGCTAGGGAGAATGTTCACTCGGCGGATCTTGCCAGGGTCGGTGGTGGTGCCAGAGTTCCATACAGAATAGAAGACAGCATCGCGATTGACTTCGACGGCCCAGAGGCGTTCGCGAAGCGGTGGGAGTCCGGGTGCGCCAGTGTCAGCGGTCATGGGATCGAAGGTCTGGACGACCGAACCGGCGTTGTTCACACGATAGATCTTGCCGTCTTCCAAGCTGGTGACGAAGAACTGATCGTGAGCCGCGTCGTAGGATAGATTTCCCAGACCTGGGCCTGACATAAGACCACCGCTCAGTGTCATGACCTGCTGACCAGGAATGACAGCAAAGACGGAGATGACTCCTGTGATGCGGTCGATCTTGTAGACGGTTCCGGCGGCATTGAGATCCGTAGCGCCACCCCCGAGATCTCCGTAGCGATGATGCAAGGGACGGTAGGCACCGTAGAGACCGTGGGCGGCCACATACATGTTTCCCTCGGTGTCGAGGGTGATGCCATAGACATTGCCGAGGTGCTCGGCGTTCCATGAAGCATCATGATACATGGGCGCATTCCACAGCGGGGCAGTCGGCGTGCAGCCGACGTAGTTCGTGGCGGAGGGGCTCCGCAGGTCGAGCAATCCGAAGGTGAAGGCATCACTTGGAGCGATGGCGACGCCGAACTGATCTTTGGCAGGACCCGCGCAGGTGGCGGCTGCCACGCCGGGTTGCGTGAGTGGCGTCCCCCAGGGGGCTTGGGCAAAGGCTGAGGCTTTGAGAGACAAGGAACACAGGACGGCGCTGATGAAGCGCAGGCCCGTACGACATTGGGACAGGTTTGGGATTTTCATAAGGATCACCCGCTAGAAGATTATTTCGGCCCAGAAGGTACAAGGATTCTCGAAGAAAGATGATTCTGATCGCTGCGGCATTCTCGCGCTTGCGAATCATTTGCGGGGATTTCCCGGGAAAAGCGCCCTTTAAATTCTCAAAAGTATTAAAAATAGCAGGAAGTCGTTGCAAAGTTGAAAGAAACTTCCAATTTTCATAATAAGAATCATTGAAAGATGGAACTATGGAAAACATGAGACGCATAAGAGGATTCTCAGCCATGGAGTTTTTAGCCACCGTTGGGATGATCGGGATTCTGGGAGGTATCACCCTCTCGATCTTCGTCGGCATGATCGAGTCTGCTAAAGAAACGAAGCTTCAGGCCAACGTGGAATCGCTGAATCAAGCGATCACGGTCTATCGAAGCAACGGAGGCACTCTCGCTTCAGGCATCAGCGCTCAACAGGTTCTGACCCAGCTCAAGACAACCGGTGATGACGTCACAAAGAAGACGCTCCCTGGATATCGCGGTTCCTATGTGGATGCCCGGCTCATCGCGGTGGATATCGCGGCAGGTGATTTCGGCAAGCGGGCGGTCTTGGACTCTACCAGTTTCCGTTTTGAGACGGCTGACGCGGGTGCTGGCATTCGTTTTGAACTTCAGGATGATGCGACGGCAGACTATGGCGTTGAGGAATCACGTGTCACGGACACGCCAGGTTTCGCCAAGACGTCTTCTTGGGTGTGTGACTTCACTGAAGTGACTCCGTCCAGTGCTGTCCTTGGAACGCCGATTGCGGTAAACGATATGGATCCCGTGTCGACACCTGGTTATCATAGCCCGCTTCAGTTGGCCCCTCCGATCTTCTCGATCCCAGGAGGAAATCACCCTTCCGCTGATTTTCCACTGACATTGACGCTGAGCAATGATCCGATCAATCCCGTGGGCTCGGTGGTCAAGTACTCAATTGATGGCTTACCCTGGCAGACTTACGAGGGCACTCCAATCATGGTGGCAGTGGATCAGTCCGTCGTGGCATACGTGGATGGCAACGGCAACAGTGACTACTTTAGCAGTTTCACGGTGACCAATCACCGGGAAGAGGCCTCGCTCTTGGCTTTCTCAGGGAATTCTGCAGGTAACTTCTACAAGGCTGAGGGTGCTGAGGACATGGTCGTGGGCTACTCAAATAGTGGCGACGACGCAGGCTTCGAATGGGGCAAGGGCACGGACGGTTACACCACCGGAAGTAGTCTCAATTTCAATTCGGATAGTTTCTCCGATGTCTATCCAGAGAACTGGTTCCGCTTGAGCGGCCTGGAGTTCTTCAACTCGACCATCGATTTCGATACCCAGGCCACAAGCGTTTGGGTAGACATCACCTTGAACCTCACCACGCCGAGCATCATCGAGACATTCGGTTTCGGACTCAACCTAGAGAACACCTTGAATGCAGAAGGGAAGTAATCGATCGACGAGAATGCGGACTATGTTCGTTTCGCGAACTTGAACGCTGCGTTCTCCACGTCTTTGAATGGGCAAGACTACGAACTTCAGCTTCAATTTGGTTACCTTGGCACGGATGGATTTGCCGCAGTAGATGAGTTCCATGTGCACGAAGGTGCGTGAGCCACAGCGGAATTATGGGGCTACTTTGCCCCAGTGCCCGATCCGGCACTGTCGAGTGTCAACGTCTCGCGGGCTTCTGACCGACGAGCAATTGGATGACCAGCTGATTGAGAACCACTTTGTGATCTAGGCTGGTTGTGACCAAACGTAAGTTGGCCTCAAGACACGCTTCCAAGCCACGGCGGAGTTCTTCGGCTCGGAAGTTGGAAGCCTCCATGGAAGCAAGAAAGATGGGATAGGCATTCGGAGTGCCGTCCTTCTTCAGGGGCAGATGGGCGATCTCTTCTTTTGGTAAACGTGTGAGTTCGCGGTTGAAGGACTGATAGTTCGACGCGCGAATCTTGAAACGTTGGACGAGGTCCTTGGCTTGAAGCAGTCGACGGACTTGAGGGACAATGGAGCCTAACAAGATGCCGATGGCGCTCTCGCCGCGAAAGAGCAAGTGATCGATGAGATGAAGGACGCGTGGGAGCTGGCGTTTGGAAATGGCGTTCCCGATCTCGAAGATGATGCCGCCACGACTGAGGGCGACAATTTGTCGAATGTCATCCGGAGCGACTTCTCGACGATCACCAAGGTAGAGGTCCAACTTCTCGAGCTCCTGATCGACTTGTTGAGTCTCCGCGCCTAGCAGCATGGCGAAAAGCTCCAGGCTCTCGCGCTCGAACCGCAAACCGCGTTTGCTGGCTTCGGCACTGACATACTGCATGACGTTCCGTTCCCAGCCATCGCGTGAGGTGTCTGGCTTGTCGAAGGACTCGACTTGGGCGACGGCGTCGAGCCGTTTGTAGAAAGTGCGCCGTTTGTCGATGGCGGAGGTGCTGAGAATGAAGATCACTTCCGATGGCAAGCCGTGCGTGAGGAGGTCGGTGATTCCTTCAAGCGCAGACTGCGTGGCCTTGGCATTTCCCATGACGTTGTCCGCCATGAAGTTCACGTTCTTGAGCCAGACGACCTTGTTGCCGCCGAAGAAAGGCAGTGTTTGCAAGGCCTCCAAGGTCCTCCCTACAATGCGGCTGGCGTCTTCGGAATTCTCCGCGGTGCCATCCAACGTCTCTGCGCCGAATTCATCGAGCCCTTCGCTTTTCTTGGTGAAGCAATCGTGCGCGGCTTGTCTTACCCGGCCTTCGTCGGTCCCGAGAAAGACAAAGACGTTGTCCGCTTTCTTGAGCTTGGCAGCGGCCGCTTTCTTGCTGGGAGCACGTTTCTTCTTGGCAGGAGGCATCTCGGATCAAGGGGCGATGGTCGCCACTATTCGGATGAAGGATGACTGCGGGTTCGTCAAGGTTTCGCTGAAACGAAGTCGGAACATGCCGTCTGCAAGTTGACCGTTCAGGTCCGTGATCGTGTCCCACGAGCTTAGATCGGAGGACCGCTCGAAGGTGATGGCGGCATCATTGGGAAAGGCGCTTTCCAGAGGAATCGCGATCTCCACAGAGTCGGTGTCAACGAGGCTGACTGTGAACGGCACGCTTAGCATGGGCGTTAGCGGATCACTGCGCAGAGCATACTCGAGAACGTTGGCCAGGCCGTCGTTGTCCGGGTCGTCTTCCGGTTGTCCGAGGCTCTCAAAGCCGGTGGCCCACAAGGCGTAGGATTCTCGAGGCGCGGTACCGTTGGCAGCGCCTGGTGTGGGTGTGAGAGGGATGTAGGTCGTGGTGACGCGGGGTTCACCGCCATCTGGGCTGCGACCGATCGAGTCTTCATTGTTTGAGCTGCCTTCGTTGGCTTGTGGTTGATCTGGCGCGAGCGTGTCGATGAGGTCGAGGGCATCGTCGTCATTGGTTCCGTAGATCACCGCGTCGACGAGATCGTCTTCTCTAGGAAAGCTACCTGTAGGGAAGTCAGAGCGAAAGCCGCGATAAAGGGCCACACCGTCAGCTCCATTCTGTAGCGTGAAATTGTTGATGGCGAGGCCAATGTTAGGAACGCCCGGATCGCCGATGACAAAGAAGCCCTCCGGATTGGTTGATTGCCCCGTGAGTTCGTAAGCGGCATAGGATTCGCCACCGTTGCCGTTGAAAAGGACGATGAGGAAGCCATCCAACGACAAATTCCCCACACCACCATCGTAGAGTTCGACGAACTCGCCGTCCTCGTCGCCTGGTTGGTCGGAATCGAGTTCATTGATCACGACGGTGGCGGGTGGATCTCCGTCGTCTAGCACTTGAATCTGGACACTGCCGTTGAGGAAATCTGGAGCAGAGGCGGTGATGGTCAGGACGATATCGCCATCTTGAGAGGGATCGTCCACGGCGTGAATGGGAACTTCGACCGAATCGATTCCAATAGGGATCTCGACGGATTTTGGCAGGGTGATCTCGCTGGGATCGCCATTGGTGAGGGTGACAGTCACTGCTCCGTCCGTAGGGCCCGTGCGGGTGAGTGTGAGCACCGAGGCATTTTCCCCAGCATCTTCGCTGATCATGTTAGGCTCAACTACGAGGGTGAATCCTAGCATGATCTCGCAGAAAGGATCGCCGAAGACGGTGAAGCCGGGTGTGAAGGTGAAGAGCGCGGGCCCGCCATCCACTTCAAAGTGGGTGGTGAACTCACCGGCGACATCAGGGTTCCGCACGAGCGAGCCGTCATCACCATTGGCCAAGTCGTATTGGAAGCCGGCGACTTCGGCACCGTCCGGATTGAGAATTCTAACGAAGTCTCCGGAGTTGTTCAGGCCAAGTCCGAATTCGTTGGACTCGTTGGCTTTCTGAACGGTGGCTCCGCCGAAGAGTGGGTTGTTGCCCTCTTCCACATTGCCGCCGCCGAAGACCACGATGGCGCACCCGGGTTCGATGGTTGTTCCTTCTGGGAAACGGTGTCGGATGGCGACGGCGTCTTGCAAGGTGTGGTTGGAGAGATCGATCGCGGCGTCGGTGCCGTTGACCAGCTCAATAAATTCGTCTTTTCCAGGCTCGTCGAAGACGTTATCGCCGTTCGCATCATCTTGGTCATCGGCATAGACCTCGTTCACGACCATGCCCAAGGGATCATTGTCATCATCAAGGATACTCAAAGAGGCCTGGGCATCCATCAAGCCAGGCGAGGCGGCGATGAGGGCGAGTGATTGCGTGCCATCTTGCCAGGCATCATTGATGGTTTGAATGAAGAACGTTGTTTCAGATTGAGTCGCTGGAATCGTGACTTCCATGGGCGCCGTGGCTTCGGTGAAATCTGCGAGTGTCAGTGTGATGGTCGCTTCGTTGGCGTTGGCTCCGGATCTGGCGATCGTCACTTCCACAGCATCGGCCCCGGCACTTTCAGAGATCTCGTTTGCGCTGAGTGTGAGGCTAAGTGACTCCGTGATCACGTTGGCGAAGCCTGGGGTGGGGGCTTGCAAGGCATAGATCGCGCTGGAAAAAGGAGCGCCGCCATCAGGGATCCGGCTCATGGATTCCGTGGTCGTGTCGAGGATCTGTAATTCGCCCGGGGTGAGCCCATCGAGCAATTCGAAATCATCGCTGTCTCGATCATCGTTGGTATAGACGACGGCATCGATCAATCCCACTTGGGTGATCGGGGTGTCATTGGGAAAGTCATCGACGCTCCCCATATTATAGAGGGCGACAGCATCTGGACCGTTCTGAATGGCGCCGCTGGCTCCAGGAGGAAATTCAAGGCCGACATTGGGAACGCCCGGGTTTCCGACAACGAAGTAACCCTGCGCGTTGGTCACTTGGCCGGTGAGATCGAAGGCACGGTAAGAAGCGTCGTCGCTTCCATTATAGAGGACGAGCAAATGGCCATCCAGCGAGGTGTTGCCCGCCCCGCCGTCATAGAGTTCGACAAATTCCGCTGCGTCGGAGCTTGTCTGGTCGGCATCCACTTCATTGATGACGACTTGGGATTCTGCGGAGAAGCAGCAGAAGCACGCGGTGAAGGCGAGTGCCCCCAGGCAAGAGAGAACAAAGTTTGGCGGACGCATGTCAGGAATCGAGGATTCACTGACAGTAGCATGCGTCTCATTCAGGACGAATGAAATCTAGTCCCCGAAGGAGACACCTTTGCCACCTGAGTAGGGCGCTCCGAGGCGGATTGGCATGTGAGTGGAGGGAAAGTAGGAACAGCGTTGGTTCGTTTTCTTTGATGCTGCTGCTCTTTTCTCAAGCCAGACCACGCAGGCTGCTGCGGCCAAGGCCGCTAAGACGAAGAGGACGAGCAGCTTTGCCATGGATGCGGTGAAATGGAAGGGCTTAGACAATGTCATCCGTTCTGTGAGGATGGGATCAGCCAATAGGGCGCTTGTCGTCCTCAGGATCATTTCACCAGGGACTGGCTTGGAGTCGGCTTTGTTCTTTTCAGCGAGGTACTGCTTCGCAACGGCTGTGGCTCGTTGGAAGGCTTCAGAGAGTTGCTGTGCCGAGACGAACTTCTCGAGATCACGGGTTCCCACAAAAGACATCTGCCCGATCGTTTCATCATAGACCAGGACAATGGCAAAGGGGTCGCGTGCCCAAGCATAGCGAAGACGCGTTGCGCGTTCGGCGATGTTCTCGCCTTTGACTAACTGATACGCAGCAATGTAGACCTCTAGGTGGTGCTCATTGAAGGACGTCCGCAGCTTTGTCGCGAGCAGTGTTTCTTGTTCTTCGGATAATAGTCCTGCGTCATCGAGAATCCCTGTGGGTGGCCTTTCTCCGAGTGGCTCTAGTGCGCTCGTCTCAAGGAGAAGAATCCTTAAAATGTTAAGAATAATAAATAGTCTTGACATGTGAAGGAAAATTTTCATAATCAATAGGGTAATATAAGAAACTTCTCTGATTAAGCAAGCAAACCAATCGATACACTGTTGCCATAATTACCGACATTATTATGAGACTGGTAATTATTAAAAACATGAATGCTTGTCGTCGCTATGATCCGCTGTCTGTCGCAACTCAGTTTTAAGAACTTTTTCGAATGTCTTAAGCTTTGCCGATCATTCTTGAGAAAATTAGTAGCCTAGAGGGCCTCAATTCTCAAATTTGTATGGATTTGATCTTAAATTCCCATTTAATACATAAAGTTCGAATACTTTTTGAATATCGATCTTGCTATCATTATCGATTCTGTTACGCTCAGCTATAGATTTCACAATTGCGATTAGTCGCAGCAACGAGAACCAAAGACGAAGATCATGTCAGACGAGACAAAACCAGAATTACTAACAGTTAAAGAGACCGC
>JBLHHN010000167.1:0-12482 GCA_047616785.1 Verrucomicrobiales bacterium | reverse complement strand
AGCGAGAATAGAGGATTCGGTGAAGGCCGAGGTCTTTGGCCAACTGCAGCAAGACGCGAGAAGCACCGTATTCCTTGGAACCCAGGATGCGGAAAGCGTGAGGATCACCGACCGGTTGAACCTGATCGCGAAACGCGGCTTGCAAGAGCCTGAGTTGCTCAAGAGAGCACCCGGTAATGCGACCATGCTGGGAGTGTGAGATCTTGCCAGTGGACTTGTCGCGAAAGGAGGTGCGGAGAATGCCGACGGGGTTCTTCCTCGAAGTCTGAATCTCTAAGTGAAGATTGCCATTGCGCGTTTGCATGGCCAAATAATTGTATGATTGACCGGATATGCAAGAATAATAATTTCAAATGCGTGGCTACCTTATGAAATAATAGTAATTATGATAGATGGCATTAAATGCTTGTTTTAAAGACTCCAGTCAGTCGGAAATGCCAAATTTAGCGGGGTAAAGTCCGACTAACCTTGTCATCAAGATTCTCTTCGTTGGCTAACAAGATGAAACGATTGCCTTTGACGAAGGGTTTGTCTTTTGGCTTTCGCCATTCTTGTCGACGGACTTCGTCAACGGCAGTGTTGAGATTGAGACGTAGGTGAAAGTGATCGTAAACTACGGCCGCTTTTGGAATCTGCTCACCCACAATACTTTGGTAGGCGTCTGCGCGGTCTATACAGACAGCTTCAATCGATGCTTTATGCTCTTCTGTTAGCTTCTCGAAGAAGGACTCCAAGCTGGCCTTCTTTTTGCCTTCTGCCATGTGTAAGAGTTCGCCAACCCCGGCGAATCGATTTCTCGTCGATAATGAGCACGCGCAATCCATCGAGGTTTGGCTCCGGTAGGTCTTCTTTGAGAACAGCCATGTTGTATCGGTGAACAGTAGATTCTCCGAGGCCCATCATTTCAGCACCAGCAGTCACAGGAGAGTACCTAGCCATCTGGCTGACTCGGCGCATGAGGCGCCAGGTCGCGGATCCTTGGTGGATCTCCTTCGGACGGGTGGTGGCAAAGTGCCGACATTTCCTACACAGCCCTTGGACCACGGGAAAGTTGAAGTAGACGATGAGGCCATCAGCAATAGGTAACTCAGCCGCCGTTTGTCTCTTGCATCGATGCCTTGGAAGGCGGGTGCCATAGGCCCACAGCGCCCGTCGAATTCAAGGTTGACTTGCGCTCCTATCTTCTGGCAGCTAGTCTTGTCGACGACATACCCGTCGAAATCATATAAGGCTTTGATATTTAGGACTTTCACAACCCTGATCTCAAGCCGATTACGGCGGGTTTGTCACCTCCTCTGTTAGAATTTCATCCAGCCAATCTGACGGAGCACCGACCTTCTTGTCTCGGGGTTAAGGAATCTTAGCGGATCGCGCGGCGAGCGCTAGCTTTTCCAAAAGACCAAAGCGGAGTCATCATCAATCGCCGAAGGAGTAGACTTTCGTGTGCAATCCGTCGAGTTTGAGATTCCATCCCGTTGGTGATCACGATACGCTCTCAAGTGCGATGGACACAATTTCTCTCTCTCATCGCGCAACGTTGATCATTGCGCTCCTTTCAATCACTTGCTCAATGGCCAATTCCGAGTGGCCAACCTACCGGAGGGACAGCCATCGCAGTGCGGTGAGTTGGGAGGCGATGAGTTCGGATCTCCATTTGCAATGGGTTTTCAAACCGAAGCATGGGCCGCAAACGGCCTGGCCATTGCCGGGTGAAGAAACGCCACGGATGCACACGGATCGTGCTTATCACGTGGTGTGCGCTCATGGACTCGCATTCTTCGGAACGTCTGTGGACAACAAAGTGTATGCGCTCGATGTGCAAACTGGGACGGTACGTTGGATGTTCTATACAGGTGGCTCAGTTCGTTTCGCGCCAGTGATAGACGGTGAACGTCTCTACGTGGGCTCGGACGACGGCTATGCTTATTGCCTCAATGCGAAGGACGGCGAGTTGGTGTGGAAATACCGGCCCAGCCCAGCCAATGAACGCATTGTTGGCAATGGCCGCTTGGTGTCGTCGTGGCCGTTGCGCACGGGAATGTTAGTCGACAATGGCGTTCTCTTTCTCACGGCAGGCGTGTTTCCATATGAAGGCCTCTACGTCTGTGCGGTGAATGCCGAGACGGGCGAGGAGATCTGGAAGAATGACACCTCGGGAGATCTCGCCTGGGGACTGGATTATGGCGGCATGGCACCGCAGGGGTACCTGCTAGCATCCAAGAAGAATCTGTATGTCCCGTCCGGCCGCGGCATGCCGGCGTCCTTTGATCGGAGAAGTGGAAAGTTCATTCGCTTTCTGCCTGCTGGAGGCAAGGTCGGCGGCAGTTGGGCGCTCATCGATGCCACGGGCGATCAGTTAGTCGCTGGGGTCAACAATCAAGGCGCCCCTGCCAAGATCGCGTATGATGACGAGACTGGGAAACGCAAGGGGGATATCTTTGCGAGTTTCCCTGGCATTGATCTCGTCTTGACCCCGGATGTCGCCTTCTCACTCACTGAAACGGGCGTCGTGGCGATCAATCGTCAGGCTTATCGGAAAGCAGCTGGAGAGTTGCCGAAGATTGCCGCGCACCGCACGGCCTTGGGCAAGCTGATTGATGAGAATCGAAAGAAGACCAAGGAACTGCAGGCGCAGATTGCGGAGTTCAAGAAGAGCCAGAGCGCGGGGGATGCCGATAAACTAACGGACTCTCAGAAACAGGTAGGCGAACTTCGCATCGCCCTGACAGGTTACACGAAAGAGATCGCCAGCCACGGCGAGCGAGAGAAGGTATTGAAAGCGCCTCGCGTGAAATGGACGTTCGATCATCTGGCGTTGTCGAACATCGTGCTGGCCGGGGGGACTCTCTTTGGTTCCGGTGAAGGTGTTGCCTTAGCGTTAGACGCGCGATCTGGAGAGAAGAAATCGGAGGTGACGATCAAAGGAACGGTCTTGGGCATGGCGGCCTCTGATGATCGCCTCTTTCTGAGCACTGATGAAGGGCCGATCTACTGCCTAGGTGCCGAAGCAACCAAGACGCCCAATCAGATCACGCCATACGCCGATGCGGATGCCTTTGGCGATACATCGGCTTATGCGGCCGCGGCGAAGACGATCTTGCAGTACTCCGGGATCGACAAAGGCTACTGTCTGGTTCTCAATGCCGGTGAAGGCGAGCTGGCGTATGAACTTGCTAGTCAAAGTGAACTGAGCATCGTTGCTATCGAGAGCGATCCTAACAAGATTCGTGCCGCACGTGAGAAGCTAGATGCGGCCGGTTACTACGGATCGCGCGTGATCATCGAGGATTGGGAGCATACAGAACTCCCAGATTATTTCGCCAATCTCATTGTATCCGGGAGCGACTCAGTTAGTGCATCGGCAGAGGAAACCTATCGTACGCTAAGGCCCGCCGGAGGCGTGGTCATGTTTGCGTCATCAAATGCATCCTGGCTGGCGACGATGAATCTGCCTGAGGCGGAGAAGGTTGCCGGAGGAAATTGGTTAAAAGCGACTCGGCCACGACTTGAGAATTCAGGGGAGTGGACCGGCCTCTATGGCAATGTCGGCAACACCGCTTCTTCTCCCGATGACCATGTGCGGGGACCGTTTGGCGTTCTTTGGTATGGTGAACCGGGTTCCAAATACATGCTGGACAGGCATGCACGTTCGGTCAGCCCTTTGGCTGTGAACGGGCGATTGTTAGTTCAGGGTGAAGAGGAAGTGATGGGGTTCGACGCCTACAACGGCACCTTTCTCTGGCAACGTCACATCCCTGGCGCGGTACGGTCACGGGTGGATGTCGACGGATCTAACATCACGGCGACTGGCGATCACATGTTTGTCGCGGCATTCGACAAGGTGCATCAGTTAAATGCTCAAACAGGCGAGCTGATCAAAGAATTTGATATGCCGATACGCGAAGACGGTCTGGCCAGACGTTGGGGTTACATTGCCGTCGATGATGGCGTGCTTTACGGATCGGCAGCACTGCCATTGAAGCACGAGTTTGGCCATATATGGAACACACTCAAACGTGGAGACGCTTGGATTCCTGAGAATGAAGTGCCCGATGACTTGAAGGAGGCTTACAAGAAGATCGTCGAAAGAATGCCCATGCCGACTCTTGATGGTTTCAAACGTTCCGGATTCAATTGGGTCTACACGGCAGATTTCCCGGGTTGGCTGCCAGATCACAAACCGGCGCCCATCAATGAGAAGATGATGGTGAGTGATGCGCTATTCGCCCTCGATATCGATTCGGGGAATTTGTTATGGCAACGCGCTTCCCGCGACGTGCCGGCGATTTCCATCACCATTGGCGGCGGGCTCATTCACTTCATCGAAAACGACTTGGATATTGAGGAACGGAACGAAGGCATGAAACAACGTGAGGATCTCATTGCCGATGGAATCTATGAGGCGCATGACGAAGGCACGCTCAAGCCGGAGGATCGTGATGTTCGCCGTGTGTTGGCATTGGATGCCAAGACGGGCAAGCAAGTCTGGTCGAAACCCGTGGATCTGAGCGGCTGTGGTGGCAACAAATTGGGAACCGCCTATCACAAAGGCAGTTTGCTCTTCTTTGGCCACTACAGCAATCACGATCAAGGTCCCTTCGTGAAAGGCGATCTCGCTTGGCGACGCATCACGACGATGTCGTCCGAGAGCGGCAGTTTCAACTGGTCCAAACCGCTGAACTATCGCCGACGTCCGCTCATCATGGGGGACACCATCTACATTGAACCACGGGCTTGCTCTCTATTAGACGGCACCATCAAAGAGCGCGAACATCCCATCACGGGAGACTCCGTGGATTGGGAATTTCTCAGACCCGGTCATAGCTGCGGCATTGTCACGGCGTCCCCTCACAGTATCTTCTATCGCTCATTCTGCGCGGCCATTGTCAATGTCGAGAAGGATACGGGACTCCAGCTGTTCGGTGGGATCCGCCCAGGTTGTTGGAACAATTTGATCCCCGGCAATGGCTTGGTGAGCATGCAGGAATCAAGCGCTGGCTGCACCTGTTCGTACTCGTTGCGGACGACCGTCGTGCTTAAGAATAAGAAACAGAAGGGACCCGGTGAATGGTCCGTCTTCATTTCGAACGCGCCTAACAAACCCGTCTCACACTTGGCCGTCAATTTCGGGGCGCCGGGCGACATGCGCGATGAAGGCGGCACGCTCTGGTTCGCCTACCCGCGACCAGACACCCATGTCGGTCAGGGGTCCTTTGCGAACTATGGGATCAAATTCGACCTCAAAGAGAACGCCGGGGTGGAGGTGTTGCAACGCGATTTCCGCGGCGTGACCATTAATGGCACGGATCGGCCTTGGATATACACTAACGGCGTCGAGGGACTCACCGAGTGTCGATTGCCTTTGATCGAGAAGGACAAAGAACCGGTTGTCTACAATGTCCGTATTGGGTTTGTCCCGGCACGCGGCCAGAAACCCGGAGAGCGCGTGTTTTCCATTCAACTTCAGGATCAATTAGTGCTCGCCGACTTTGATGCGGCTGAAGAAGCGGGGCGGTCTAACAAGATGGTTATGAAACTATTTAGAGGTGTCCAAGTGACGGAGGACCTTGTGGTGAAGTTGATTCCCAAGAAGACTGATAAAGGCGTATCCGCGCCGCCGATTGTTCATTCCATCGAAGTCTTACGTGCCAAATGAGAGTTGCCCAAGGAACGGTCGTATGGGGATGTCTCTTTGCATTGTTAGGTACCGCTCTAGCTTGTCGCTTCAATGTGCGCGATGTCGGCTTCGTCGACCTTGGATCTCAGCAGTATCGATTCTATTGCCTCATCGACGAATCCACACCTCCTGAGACTGCGACAGCAATCAAGGAGATCTCCGCAGCGGCATTCTTCAACACGAACGTCGAACCGGAGGTCGTATTTGCCGCCGCAGCGAAGGCTGCCGATTGGTATCAACTAGCAGGATCCCCAGTACCGCCAGCGGGTGTCCTAGTCTCTCCCGATGGCTCGCGCGCTTTAGCTCTACCGTTAGTAAGTGAGGGTGAGGACATTCAAGACACACTCTGGACACACATGGAAGCCGTTTTTGAGTCTCCAACGCGGGCCGTCGTGTTGACCAAAGCGGTGAACACTTACGGCGTCATCATGTTAGTGGAAGGCAATGATGCCGCCGAGAATGCTCGGGTGCAGAGCATGGCTCAAAGCGTCATCAAGCGGGTGCAGGGTTCGTTGGGTGAACTTGAGAAAGCCATTGAGAATCCACCCGTGCTGCATGTGCTATCCAACGAAGAAGCAGCAGCAGAGAAAGTGTTTCTCTGGAGCCTTGGCATTGACGCTGAAACTCGCACAGAACCAATCTTCTCGGTGATCTATGGTCGTGGTCGGCAGATTGGCCAGGTGTTGAAAGGGAGCGACATCGAGGAGAAACGGTTGTCTAATATCCTACGCACCATTGGTCTCGACTGCGAATGCGGCCTGGATCGCAGTTGGATGCAGGGACCCATGATGCCTTTGAAATGGGACAGTGATCGTCAGGCTGTGGTGGCCAATCAGTTAGGCTTCGACGCCGAAGATCCCATGATCAAGATGGAGATGAGTCAGATTCTTTCCAAAGGGGTGCAAGCGCGCCGAGCACGCAAGCCGGATGAAGTCGATGAGTTGTTGGCCGACTACCAAGTACCCATGCCGGTTGAGAAGATGCAGGAAACCGACGTCATTCAAACGTCTCAAGATTCAAAGAATACGTTAGGTTACCTCGTCCTAGGAGGCGTTCTTATCCTCGTGCTCGCGACGGGTAGCGTCATTCTCCTGCGCTCACGCTCTCAAAACTAGCCAATGAATGCCCTAACGCTCATTCTCAAAGAGATCCTCCATCGGAAGTGGAACTTTCTCTTGGGATTTCTGGCCGTCGTCACCGCGGTGACCTTTAGCGTGGCGCTTTTTACCACAGGCGAAGCTTCGAAGCGCGAGACCAAACGCACCTTGCGTGATTTGGGTCAGAACCTTCGCATCATTGCTGTGGACACGGACATGGAGACCTTCTGGGATCGCGGCTATGCTGACACTACGATGCCGGAGGAATGGGTCTACCAGTTTGAGAAAGCGGAAGGCCTCTTCTACTCGCATCTCACCGCCACGCTGCATCGCAAGATTGAATGGGAGGGGCGCCCGGCAATCTTGACTGGCATCTCTGCCGAGGTTTCACCACCGGGCCGGAAGAAGCCTTCCATGGTGTTCAAGATCAAACCAGGCACGGCCTATCTTGGCTATGAACTCGCCCAAAGTCGTGGTTTGAAGAAGGGCGACACCATGCATCTGATGGGACAAACGTTCACGGTCGCCAACACCCTAGCAGAGTCCGGGACCGAGGACGATCTCCGCATCACCACCGACCTCAGTGATGCGCAGGCCCTTCTCAAACAGCCTGGAAAGATCAATGAGATTCAAGCGCTCGACTGCTACTGCCGAGATCCCAATCGCGACACCTTGACTGTGCTTCGGGAACAACTAGCCGAGATCTTACCAGAAGCCAAAGTCGTCAAGATGCAGGCCATTGCCATGGCACGGGAAAAGCAGCGTTCCTTGATCGAAGACTATTTCGCCTTGATCGTTCCGTTCGTCATCATGGTATGCGGCATTTGGATTGGAGCCTTGGCGATGCTCAACACACGCGAACGCCGCGAGGAGATCGGCATTCTGCGTGCACTCGGTCATGGTTCAGGGAAGATTTCCGCGCTGTTCCTTGGGAAATGGGTTTTCACGGGTTTGTTAGGAGCCATCGTGGGATTCGTGCTGGGAACTCTGCTAGCCCTTTCCGTAGGACCGGACCTTTTCAAACTCACCGCCAAACACTTGAAGCCTAACTACACGTTGCTCATTGCCAGTCTCATCGTGGCGCCCGCCTTCGCAGCGATCGCCAGTTTCATCCCCGCCATGCTTGCTGTGACGCAAGACCCAGCCACCACGCTTCGTGAAAATTGATCTGCAACAGCTCAGCAAACACTACCGGACGAAGCGCGGAAGTGTGCAGGCCCTAGATGCGGTCGATCTCTCGATCGATGCAGGCGAATTCGTTGCCATCCGAGGCCCCAGTGGATGCGGCAAGACGACGTTGCTATTAGCGTTAGGAGGTATGCTCCGGCCCACTTCCGGTACCGTCACGGTTGACGATACGGATCTCTATCGTCTCTCATCAAAAGAGCGCGCGGCATTTCGGGCGTGCCGCATCGGCTTTGTTTTTCAGATGTTTCATCTCGTCCCCTACCTTTCCGTTCTGGAGAATCTTTGGCTAGGCAGCGGCGTGCGGGCAAATACCAGACCGGACAAGAAACGCGCGGCAGAACTTCTTGATCAGCTCGGCATTATTGATCGGCAACATCATCTCCCTTCCGAGCTGAGTGCGGGCGAGAAGCAGCGGGCCGCCGTGGCGCGCGCAATGATCAATACGCCGGAAGCCATCCTAGCAGACGAGCCAACAGGCAACCTCGATCCTGACAATGAGGCTGATGTCGTGCGTTACCTACAGGATTTCAACAAGCAAGGCGGGACCGTTGTAATGGTGACACACGGCACCGCAGCCGATCACGCTGCCAATCGCATCATTTCTTTGGAGAATGGCAGAATGTTATGACTCGTGATCGTTACAAACGAACTTGCTCCGTGTCATCCGATTTCCTTCGCACTTGCGACCAGATATTGGGTATTGTTTGGCTATGAACACTTCACGATACCTTGCACGAGCGTTTGGACTTGGTGGTTTGAGCATCATTCTCATCGGTTTGGTTACCCAGGGCCGCTTGTTGGACGCTATGATCGAATCGATGGCGGAGCCTTCTTATCTCCTCAGCTCGGGACTCATGACCTTGATCATTGGCGTCGCTATCGTTGTTGGACACAACATCTGGGATGGCAGCTGGCGTGTCGTGATCACGGTCGTCGGCTATCTCTCGCTTGTGAAAGGATTCGTCATCCTCGTCTGGCCAGAGGCCATGGTGAAGATAGTGAATGGGATGGTGGAGAGTGGCGCAATTTGGGGCCAGATGGCTTTCGGGATGGTATTCTACGGCTGGATGGCATGGCTCGGATTCCGGCGTGAGAAAGAAGTCACTGAAACTGCCTCCTAAACGCGCAGGCTTTCCAATTCGAATTTCGTAAGTGAGACTCTCATGAGCCGACACATCCTATCACTCTTCGCAATATTCTTATGCTGGCTGCCTGTTTGTGAAACGGCGATTGCCGACGATTGGCCAATGTATCGCGGCGATGCGGGCCGTCGTGGCGTGACGACTGACACCCTTCCTGAAAATCTTTCTCTGGCTTGGACGCGCGAGCTCCCCAGGTTGACACCGGCGTTCAAGGACAAACGCTTGCATTTCGATGCGGGCTATGAGCCAGTTGTTGCCAAGGGCATCCTCCTCATCGCGTCCTCCCTAACGGATTCAGTGAAAGCCTACGATGCCAAGACGGGAGAACAACGTTGGGCTTTTCATGCCAATGGTCCGGTACGCTGTGCGCCAGCGATCTCTGAAGACCTCGCCTGTTTCGGGTCCGATGATGGCTGTGTGTATTGCGTCGAACTGGCGACGGGAGAGCTTCGCTGGAAGCATCGCGCCGTTCCCAGTCAACGACGTTTGCTGGGCAATCGGCGTTTGATTTCTGTGTGGCCCATTCGCGGCGGTCCTGTCATCGCCGATGACAAAGTCTATTTCGCGGCGGGTGTTTGGCCTTTTGAGGGCGTCTTTGTCTACGCCATGGAACTCGCCACCGGCAAGATCTTGTGGCGCAATGATAGCCTCGGGCATCTCTGGGGTGATCAACCGCATAACACCAAGGCCATTGGTGGCCTGGCGCCTCAGGGGTACTTGCTAGTCAATGGCGACGAGTTGATCGTGCCGTGCTCCACGGCTTATCCTGCCAGGTTGAACCGACTCACGGGCGAATTGATATCATTTGAACTCCCGAAGGTGGGGAGATTGCCAGGAGGTTGGTTCGCCGCTCTCGATCCGGACACGGCCCGTGCTATTAGACATGGAAAGTTGACGTTTGACGAAGTCATCAACCAACACAGACACGAGGGCGAGACTCAATACAGCAGCGGAGGCGTCAAAGGCCTAAGTCGCGAGATCCGTGCAGCTAACAGAACGCTGAAGTTCGACCAGAAACACGCTGGTGTCGATGGGACCATCCATTCGATGGTCGTTGCTGATGAGGCGTTGTTTGTCAGCACCCGCGAAGGTCGGCTCATGTGCTTTCGTGAGACGAATCCCTCAGCCCCGCAAGTGCCGACGCTTTGGAAAGATGAGACCAGACTGCCTCGGCTGTCCAGTGAAGCGCTGGCGACGGCAACGGCGATTGTGAAGCAGGCGCCAAGCCGGTTTGGGATTGCCATCGTGGCCGGGTTGTCCGACGGAGCGCTAACCAAAGCCCTGATCCAATCTTCCGACTATCATGTCGTCGTCATCGACGATCATCCCGAGCGTCTGCAACAACTGCGCGGGGAATTGGAACGAGCCGGATGGTACGGGACAAGAGCCGTCATTCTCCAAAGTGATTGGCGGTCGCTCACATTGCCTCACTATATCACGACCACCCTCGTAAGCGAACGCTCTGACATCGATCTCACGCCGCTCCTCCAAACTGTCCGGCCCTACGGTGGCATTGCCGTAGGCGGTGGCATGGGCTCCATGGAGAACATCGAGCTGGGTAAGTTTACGTTGGCGCCCGATGAGATTTCCGGCATGCGCTTGGTTAGGCGAATGGGGCCTTTGCCAGGTTCGACTCAATACGCGGGAAATTTCGCGGCGAGCGAAGACGCGTTGGTAAGGTTTCCGTTAGGGGTGCTGTGGTATGACGACGCTCTGGCACATTTCAAACGGTCGCCCCAGCCGGCGTTTGACCGCGACACGATGATCTCACGACCGAAGAATTGGGATGTGCCGCGGAACGAGGAGAACAACAAGATCGACTATCCACTGTTGCCACCTGTGTTGTCTGACATATACACAGGACGTGTCTTGACGGATTCCGAGCGCCCTGAGCTGCGATCGACCTTGAAGCCGAGTTCACCCACCGCCCTCGAGCCCAGTCAGTATCGTCGACCCGGCCAACCCTTTGCTACGAAGCAAGGACCCGTCGAGGTCGGTGAACGAGTCAACCCTCTCACCGGCGAACTCGAACCCAGAACCTTCCCCAAGACCTATGGCTGCGATGGCGGCGTCGACTACGGCATTCTCTACACGCTCCGTGCGGGCACGGCGGCCTACTACGACAAGGGCATCGAAAGTGGGACGGTCTTTCTCAGTGGCCCGAGAAGCGGCTGCACGAACAGTATCATTCCATCCGGCGGCTTATTGAATGTGCCGTATTACTACGATGGCTGCACCTGCAGCTATCCCCTGCCAACGGCCATGACCCTGGTGGCGATGCCTCAAAGTCACGAGCAATGGTCTTCGTGGGGTAAGAGCGAGCTCAAGCCGGGCAAGATCCAACGCCTTGGCATCAACTTCGGCGCGCCTGGCGATCGCATGACACGTGAAGGCACTCTTTGGTTAGACCATCCCTCAGTCGGCGGCCCCTCACCAGAGATCAACATCGAGGTCACGGAATCCACACAGTATCGTTATCGCCACAGTGTGTGGATGCAAAGCCCCGAGCCTCATCCGTGGGTCAGTGCCTCGATGGCTGAAGGCCTGAAGCGATGCGTCATCAATGATCTGAAACCAGGAAACTATTTGGTTAGGCTGTACTTTGCGGAACCCGATGCTCTTGAGCCGAAACATCGCCTACAAGACATCAAACTCCAAGGTCAAGACATTGTGGCTGATTTCCATATTTTCGACGAAGCTGGCGGCGTGATGCGAGGTGCCGTCAAAGAATTCGCCAGCATCGAGGTTATGGATGATCTGACGCTCGAACTTTCTTCTTCTAACGGAAAGACGATCATCAGTGGAATCGAATTGGTTCGGCACGATTAGAATCGACCTTGAAATGAGTTCCCGTCAGCTCACGGAAACCCTGCTCGTGAGAGGGCTACTGCATCAAGCAAATCTTGGGTCGGCTGCAAAAGGGGGCGACTCCGAGCCACTACCCATTGCACGCTATTCTGCACGGCATCACTTTTTTCCGGTTGGAAAAAATGTGAGCGCCACGTAGCTTGCCATTCCAATGGCGAGTTGCCGCGCCGTGTTCTCGCCATTGGAATGGCGAGCTACGTTATTCGCGGGCATCAACTGGAAAATCATGATGCCGGGAAGTATACCTCGTACGAGCTTGCCGAGAAGGTGAGTATCCACCCTACTAAGATTCTGGAGCGAACCACGCCGAAGAAATCGAGCGATGCAGGTAGGAATCTGCGGCGCCGCATTCTAATACTTAAATCCATGACCCAATTCATCCGGCTATACTGCCCCGCGTATAGATTTGTGAAAAGACAAGTGATGTAAATCGGCCACTTTGCTCTATCATTGAAAGCCAATATGATTCGCTTAGAGCTCACTGACCAAGACTTGACTGACATTGTCGAA
>JBLHHN010000166.1:0-12513 GCA_047616785.1 Verrucomicrobiales bacterium | reverse complement strand
TTAGCAACACTTACACTTCCAAACGGGCTATGGGTGAGCTTGATCTCGGCAAGGACCCGATTCCATTTGATCCCGATGCCGAAACTTGGGTCGCCACAGCTGGCGGTGGCGGCGACGTGATTGCCGATGGCGCATTCTTCTTAGGCGGAGGAGATGCATCCTTCGACGGCGTGGAGATTGCACTGAGCGGAGCGGAGATTGCACTAGACCGAGCCACCATCGATCTCGGAGGAGGTGGCGGTGTCATCGCTGACGGAGGTGGAGATGACTTCATCATCATCGATCCTTTTCCATTGCCTCCAGGCGAAGAGCCGCCCATCCAAGCAGGGGCGAAGCTTCTCACTGCCGGTGAATGGAATGATCACGAACATTGGGGAGAATTCCAAACGTTTCTTCAGAAACATCCTAGCCATTTCACTGATTGGCAATTGGATCATCAACGTCGCGTCGTCCTCGCCTTTGTCGATCCAGACAGTCGCCCGCTTCATGATGTCAAAGTGACCTATCAGAACACTTGTTTTGACGGTGCCAGTGCGAAAACGCACAACGATGGCAAGGTGGCCATCTTCTTATCCAAAGAAGCCGCCGAATGCCTCAGCCAAGAAGCTCTGGGACTCACCATCGACGTGAGCGGCGCAAGTTATGAGACCAGCGTTTCTCTCACCGCGGACGATGATCAAACTTGGACGCTTGAGGTGCCTGTTCGTAAGACTTCGCAAGCAAGGAAACTCGACCTCGCGTGGATCGTCGACGTCACCGGAAGCATGGGCGACGAGCTGAATTTCGTGAAGGAAGAGCTGATCGATATCGTGGATCAGATCCGCGACCAAGAACAGATCGACGATATTCGCATTGCGACGATCTTCTATCGCGACCGAGGCGATCAGTATGTGACCCGCGCGCACGATTTCACGGATGATCTCTCACAAGTACAGGACGACATCGAAGGCCAACGCGCTTCTGGCGGCGGCGACTTTCCAGAGTCCGTGAATGCTGCGCTCTTCCAAGGCATGCGCGAGCTTTCCTGGCGTGATGAAGATACCGTGAGGATGACTTTCTTGATCGCGGATGCGCCCCCACACTACTACCCCGACGAACAATACACTTACAGAGACGCCGTTCCAGACGCTCACGCCTCAGCGATCAAGCTCTTCCCCGTGGCCGGAAGTGGAATCAACAAGACCACCGAGTATCTCTTCCGCAATCTCGCAGTCGCGAGTATGGGCAAGTATATCTTCATCACGGACGACTCAGGAATCGGTGGAGGTCACATCGATCCTGACATTGAGCAATTTGAAGTGGAAACTCTCAATGCCATTCTCATCCGCACGATCCTGGAAGAGTACCGTCGGGGACTTTAGACTTTCTTGACGAATTCTGACTTGAGTTTCATCGAGCCAATGCCGTCGACCTTGCAATCGATGTCATGATCACTGCCAGGGCTCAGACGAATGTTCTTCACCTTCGCGCCGATCTTCAACGTGGTTGCGGTGCCTTTGACCTTGAGATCTTTCGTTAGTTTGACTGTGTCACCGCTCTGAAGTTCGTTTCCGTGAGCATCACGAATGACGCCATCTTCAGAAGCGTCACTCGCTGAGGCGGTGCTAGCATCGGATGCGGACCATTCATGGCCACAATCAGGGCAGGCCAAGAGAGCGCCGCTTTCATAGCCGTATTCGGAGGCGCACTGGGGGCAATTTGGGATGTCACTCATGTCGCCCAATCATTCACCTGCCCAGAGGGACGCGGGGAGTTGGATGGCTTTCAAAATGCCATCAATCTTGGTCAGCTCCTCTTCTGTGAAGGTCGTGTTCTGCACCGCTTTCACATTGTCACGAATCTGCTCAGGGCGACTGGCTCCGAGCAGCGCGCTGGTGACGCCAGGGTGACGAAGAACCCAGGACAGCGCCATTTGCGCCAGGGTCTGGCCGCGCTCTTGAGCATGAGCATTGAGAGCGCCGATACCTTGGATCACCTGGGATTCCACATCTTCTGGGCGCAGGGGTGAGCCTGGCAAGGAAGCCCGCGAGCCACCGGGAATGCCGTTGAGGTATTTGTCAGTGAGGAGACCTTGATAGAGTGGGCAGAAGGCGATGATGCCCATGCCGAGTTCGGCGCAGGTGTCGATGAGACTCGTTTCGATCCAGCGATTCAGCATGGAGTAATTCGGCTGATGAATGATCAGAGGAGCCCAGTTGTTCTCCTGGCAAATGCGCACGGCCTCGCGGGTCTGCTCGCTGCTGTAACTGCTGATACCGACATAGAGCGCCTTGCCTTGCTGCACAGCCGTGTTCAAGGCACACAGTGTTTCCTCAAGCGGCGTATCAGGATCAAAGCGATGGCTGTAGAAGATATCGACGTAATCTAGATCGAGACGTTTGAGCGACTGCTCAAGACTCGCAAGAACATATTTGCGAGAACCCCATTCCCCATAGGGCCCGGGCCACATGTCATAGCCTGCCTTGCTCGTGATGACCAATTCATCACGCGGGAACTCTTTCAAATGCTTCCCCACATTGCTCTCGGCGCTACCGTATGGAGGGCCGTAGTTGTTTGCTAGATCAAACTGCGTGATCCCGCAATCAAACGCGGTGGTGAGCATTTCACGCTGGAGTTCCGTCGGCGCATCGCCACCAAAGTTATGCCAACAGCCTAACGTGATCTCAGGAAGTTGCAGTCCCCACCGGCCGGCGCGGCGGTAGGGCATGCGGCCATCGTATCGATCCGAATCAGGTGTGTAAGCGCTCATGATGGCACTGGTTTAAAGGACGAGACGCCGGTGTGCAAAGCTTTCTTCAAACGCTCTTCAGATCAGTGAGGAAGGCCGCGATGTCTTCATCCCGGGTGGCCCAAGAGCACATCAGACGGGAATCCCCCAAGCCGGCGAGTTCGTAGTAGTGCCAGCCTTTGGCATGCATGGCCGCATTCACCGAATCTGGGAATCGCGCGAAGACGGCATTGGCTTGGGTGGGAAATAAAAGCTCAGCCCCTGAGATCTCTGCTAGACCGGCACGCAACGCCAGGGCCTGCGCGTTGACTCGTTTGGCAATGCGAAGCCACGATTGATCTCGAAGAAGGCCACACCAAGCCGCGCTGAGAAACCGCATCTTGGAGGCTAACTGACCCGCTTGTTTGCAGCGATAGTCAAATTCCTCAGCCAAGGCGCGGTCGAAGAAGACGACAGCCTCGCCGATGCCAGCCCCGAGTTTGGTTAGGCCGAAGCTCATGACATCAATGCCAGCTTTCCAAGTCATTTCCGCAGGTGAAACTTCTAGACTCGCGACGGCATTGGCAAATCGCGCGCCGTCAAGATGGACTCGAAGCCCACAGGCCTTGGCACATGCGGTCAGCTTATTGATCTCATCCACGCTGTAGACAGTACCGAACTCGGTGGCCTGTGTGAGACTGAGCGCTCGCGGTTTAGGAAAATGCAAGTCACGCCGCTGACTGACAGCACACTCGATCCCATCGGCGGTCAGTTTGGCCTCGGCTCCGTGACACCCGATGATCTTCGATCCACCGGTGAAGTGCTCGGGAGCACCGCACTCATCGGTCATGATGTGGGCCTTCTCATGGGCGATGATGGCATGATAACTCTGACAAATGGACGCCAAGGCGAGCGAGTTCGCGGCGGTGCCATTGAAGACAAAGAAGACCTCGACCTCCGTTTCAAAGAGGTCGCGCAAGTGCTGACACGCTTCGTCTGTGAAGGGATCATCCCCATAGGATCCCATACTCGTGGCGTTGGCATCGGCTAGGACAGACCAAGCTTCTGGGCAGATCCCAGCGGAATTATCACTAGCAAAGGCATAGTAGTCGACGGTCATGCTTGAACTCGATAACCGAATCAAGACTGGAACGCAATGCTCGCCTAACCAGCGTCACGCATGACGACGAGCTCGCCTTCCTTCAGACCGGAGATGACCTCCACTTGCTGGTCATTGACCAGACCGATCCTCACGGGGCGCGTTTCCGTGGTCCGATCTGGCATTTGCACCTCCACGATCTGCCGTCCCTCAATGGTGGTCACGGCATCAATGGGAACCGTGATCACATCTTCGAGGTAATGGACCACAATCTGTGCCTTACCGGAAGCACCGGGGTAGATGTCTTCTGTGAGATCCGTGAGCTTGATGTCCACACTGTAGACGAGAGAATTATTCCCACTCCAGAAGTTCTTACGATCTGGAAAGAGGGCGACTCGGCTGACACGTCCACGGAAGACTTTGTCAGGGATGGCATCCAAAGTGATCAAGGCATCCTGCCCTTGCTTCACATCGCTCGCCATGGTCTCGTGCACTTTGACTGAGATCATCATGGCGGAGGTGTCAGGGATGGTGATCAGCTCCTGACGACTGCGGACCATAGCCCCTTCCTCGATCATGGATTCACGGCTCGATTTGCTAGCAGACCCACCATACACGACCATCCCTGCATGCGGCGCAAGGATCTTGGCGGCAGAAAGCTGAGCCACCGCTTCATCAAAGGCGAGCTTGGCCACGGTCAAGGAAGCTTCAGCACTCTTCAGCCGAGCTTCAGCTTGGGTCACACGCTGATTCGACTCGCGTTGGGTGCGGAGGAGATTCTTCTTGCCCTCGATCAATGCAGCGGAAAGGCTTTTCTGCTGTCTCACCATGTCAAAACGTGCCGTCACTTCTTCATTGCTCTTTGCTTTCTCGACCCGCGCGGAATTCGAAGTCACGGCAAGCCGGTCTTTGCTCAAGGTGGACGAGGTTTCAAATCCACCTTCGACGAGCTTGATAGAGTTCTGATAGCGCTCTTCTGAGATGCTTAGGGCCTCTTCCGCTAGCATCACATCCAATTCGGCATCTCGCAGCAGCTGATCCTTTTCCAACTCGTCGAATTTCGACATGTCCATGCGTGCGAAGTCCACCTTACGCTGAGCTTTTCTAACATCACTCTCAGCGTCACTCTTGACAATGACGTAACGACTCTGCGCGGCCGCCTGCGAAGCTTGTCGGCTTTTGTAAGACAGCTCCCGACGTTCGGCTCTTTCTTCTAGAGACGAAGCGTCCAATTCCACAAGCAATTCCCCTTCATCCACCACCGTTCCTTCGGGAACGAGGTAGACAATCCGACTTGAACCGTTCACCTCATTGCGAAGAGTCGTTTTCTTCACTGGCTTCAGAGTGCCGCTTTCTTTCACTCGAATGATAAAGTCCGTGCGCTGCGTTTCGTAGACGGCGAAATCTTGTTTATCCGAAGAAACGAAGCCACCTTTCCAGGCCAGCGCGCTTACCAAACCTATCCCTACAATTGCCGCAATGATTCTACGGTGAGCACTCCATTGGCCCTTCATATTTCCCAGTGTCATCATAGACTCGTGGTTCGAAAAACACCGGTCTCAAACTTTTGTCTTGCCAACGGCTCGTAAATTTGATGATCCACTACCCTAATCGTTGGACTCTCTCGTATTATCCCCTACTTGGAAGGTCCCATATTTTAGAACTTCGCCATGCTCACGATTCGTAAACTCAGAAAGTCATTCGGAGGTCGTACTCTCTTTGAAGACGCCCAAATGCAGGTCAATTACAGCGAGCGGGTGGCCTTGGTGGGACCCAACGGCGCCGGCAAATCGACGCTTTTCAATATCATCCTCAAGAAGGATGAACCCGACGCCGGCAAGGTGGATCGGGACGAATGGACGATGATTGGTTTCCTCCCACAGGAGAGTGAAGCGGTCGGCGACGAGACCGTCCTAGAGGTCGCCACCGGGCGTGCCGGTGAATTGGAAGGCCTGGAAAAACGACTGCGTGACCTGGAGACGGATGGCAACGTAGAAGGTGCTGAATACATGGAATGTCAGGGCAAGTATGATGCGCTGAACAATCCGCAGATCGAAGCCAAGGCGAAGAAAGTGCTTCGAGGACTAGGCTACAAGCCGGAAGACGTGGATCGGAAAGCCAATGAGATGAGCGGTGGCTGGGTCATGCGTGCGCACCTGGCACGCCTCTTGGTCATGGAGCCGGACCTTCTCATGCTGGATGAGCCGACGAACCACCTCGATCTCATTTCACTCCTGTGGTTTCAAGATTATCTCAAAAACTACTCCGGCGCGGTCCTCATGATCTCCCACGATCGTCAGTTCATGGATGAGATCGTCCAGAAGGTCTACGACATCGATAACCAGAAGATCAACGCTTACAAAGGCAACTACTCGGAGTTCGAAAAGCAGCGGGAAGATAACTTCCAAGGCCAACACAGCGCCTATAAGAATCAGCAGAAGGAAATCAAAGCTCTCCAAGACTTTGCCAACAAGTTTCGATCCGTCGCATCCAAGGCATCTCAGGCACAGAGCAAGCTGAAGCAGATCGAGAAGATGGACAAGGTCGAAAAACCAGCGCGCCCTCGCAAACCCTTCGCCTTCCAGTTCCCTCAGCCCGAACGCGGCGGTCAGAAGGCCGTCTCCATCGAGGGGATCCACATGGCCTACGGCGAGCATGTGATCTACAAAGGTATCGATCTCATCGTCGAACGCGGCGAGCGCACGGTCTTAGTCGGACCCAACGGAGCTGGTAAATCGACCCTTTTGAAGATCCTCGCGGGTGAACTGGAGTTCCAGAAGGGTGAGCGCAAATTGGGGCACAACGCCAAGATCGGCTATTTCTCCCAGCATCGCTCAGACATGCTCAACCCTGAAAACACAGTAGTCGAAGAAGTCCTCAAATGCGCACCACCTGAGTATCGCGAGGACCAAGTTCGTGGGATTCTTGGGTCCTTTCTCTTTCGCAAAGAAGACATATTCAAGAAGACCGCCATCCTCAGTGGCGGTGAAAAAAGCCGCCTGAATCTGGTCAAGTTCCTCGTCGATCCTCCAAACTTGCTTCTAATGGACGAGCCCACGACCCACCTCGATATTCTCACGGTGGAGTCTCTGATCATCGCGCTAGAGCGCTATGAAGGCACATTGGTCTTCATTTCTCACGACGTGCACTTCATTCGCAAGCTGGCGACGAAGGTGCTGCATGTCACTGGCGGACAAGTCCACTCCTACCCCAGTGGATACGACTACTTTGTCGAGAAATCAGGGGCTTTGGCGAACGATCGCACGGCAGTGATTGCAGAGTGATCGTCCTAGCCGGTCTATCAACGGCCCTTTATTTTCCAATATTTAAAATAGCTCGCTCCTTAACAGCTTGTTAATTATGGAAAAACTGGTTTAATGAGTGAATCACATCACTGTCAACCATGCTCGCTTTCTCCATGCTTCGCCAATGTGCCCTCTTTGCTGGCGCATTCACCATCCTCGGAGTGAACGTTTCCCTCGCTGGGAATCCGTGGGACTCTGAGCCCACAGACATCCCAGAGGTGGCCTATGAGACCCCAGCGGCGAATGCCTACGGCCGGAACCCAAAGAATCGGTTTGGCGTCCAGGGCGGCGTGGCTTGGGGCGTGAAAGCTGAGTTCATCACGAATGCCTTCACGGGAAACAACATCACAGTCATTCAGGATGTTGGACCAGAAAACGTGGGAGTGAATCCCAGCCGCGACAGCACCACGAACGAGAAAGGTGAAGGCGGTGAGATCTTCTATGAGCGGGTCCTCGGCGAATCTGACCTTCTCAGTGAAGGCGTCAATGAGACATGGGGCGTCCATTTCGGCGTCGGATTCAACCATCTTGGCACCGAGGGCAGATCTCGCGGGAACACGTTCCGCCAACTTCCCGGCGATGCCCCAGTCAGCACCGAACCAGAGTTTCCGGATCAAGGAATCATCTTCCACGACCTAGAAGCTGATCTGTGGCATGCGAGCGTGGGCTTGTTCAAGGAGAGCTATCTCACGGATAACTTCTATACCAAAGTTGGTGGAGGCTTGACTGTCGCTTACGTCGAATCAGAGTACTCCGTGAAAGGTCCCTTCGACTTCGCAGACGAGACTGCGAGTGACAATGATTTCCTCTTCGGTGGCTACCTCGATCTGACCATCGGCTATGACGTCACGCCGAACTGGTCTCTCTACGGCGGGATCCGCTACCAGTATCTCTCGAGCTACGAATTGAATACGCCTTCATCGGATACGAAGGTGGAGTTCAACCAGTCCTACATGGCATTCGTTGGCGTGCGTTTCGCGTTCTAACCAACGACCGGCTGTCGACAAGCTTGCCACAGCAAAGACATTCCGCTATGTTAGGGAATGCGACGCGCCATCATTCTCAGTCTTCCGTTGTTTGCCCTGGTCTTCTGTGTGCCTTGGGCCTTCACGGAGGCGAGTGACTTGCGATTCCTCGGCCTCCCCCTGTGGGCCGTTTACGCTCTAGGGACTGCCACTCTGTTCGCGGTCTTGGTGGCCGTCCTCATTGGATGCTGCTGGAATCACGTTGCTGGAGGTGATCACGATGATGCCACTGATCGCTGAGGGCAGCATGCCCGCCGGCTATACCCTTGGCACAGGAGGGCTCGCTTTCATTGGGCTATACGTGCTTTCACTGATCGGTGTCGGTTGGTTAGGACATCGGGCGAAACGCGCCGAGACTCTGGACGATCACTATCTCGGCGGACGCGCTCTTGGGATGGGCGTCCTCTTCCTCACGCTTTACGCCACGCAGTACAGCGGAAACAGCTTCATGGGATTTGTAGGCAAGGCCTACCGAGGCGGCTTCCCTTTCCTCTACTCTGTCATTGCCATGATGGCCGTCGTGGCAGGCTATTTCGTGTTCGCTCCCAGACTGCACCGTCTATCGCATCGTAAAGGGTATGTGACACTGGGCGACTACGTCCAGGATCGCTTTGGTTACCGCCCACTCACAGTGTTCATCGTGATGTTAGGCATCCTCGGACTTGCCAATTACGTGCTCACCAACTTGCTCGCTCTAGGTAAGCTCACGGAAGTGGTCAGTGGGGGGCAGGTCGGGTTCAACGTCGCCGTCGTGTTGCTCGCCGCCGTCATGGTGTCGTATGAGACTCTGGGAGGGATGCGTAGTGTGGCTTGGACGGATGTCATCCAGGGCATCATTCTGCTCGTGAGCTTGTGCTTCATTGCCTTTGCTCTTTTCGTGCATCTCGGTGGACCAGCGGGTGTGGCGGAAGGGTTGGAGGCGGCGAATCCCAAAGTCTGGGACCCTCCCACAGGGATGCAGAAAGTAGGCTGGCTGAGTTCGGCACTGCTGTTCTTCTTTGGGATCTCCATGTATCCACACGCCATTCAGCGGATCTATGCGGCGCGAAATGAGTCGGCGCTGCGGCGCTCACTGCAAATGATGGCGTTCATGCCACTGGTCACCACCCTGGTGCTTGTGTTACTCGGCATCATGGCGATCGCCATTCTGCCAGGACTGGACGCAGTTGAGATCGATGGGGAAATTGTGGATCAATCTGATCGCACGATCCTCTTCATGGTCGGCAAGTTGGTCGATGAACTGCCTGCAATCGCCGTCATGGGGCCTCTGCTAGTGGCTGCGGTGATCGCAGCGACGATGTCGACGATCGACTCCGCATTGCTGTCGATTTCATCCATGGTGAGCAACGACCTTTACCGTCCGGTTCGCCCAAAAGTCTCCACGGCACACCTCACTCGCGTGGGAAAACAGACGTCTGTGCTGCTGATGATCGCTGTGGTTCTCTTGACGATCGCCCTTCAGGACCAGACGATCTGGCGTCTGCTGGAAATCAAATTAGAGATCCTCGCACAAATCGCACCCACGGTGATGCTCGGACTCCAATGGCGCAAGCTGAAGGCTCGGGCTGTGTTTGCAGGCGCTGTGACCGGGACGTCCGTCGCCATATGTTTAACCCTTGGAGCCGCAGCCAAACCCTTGGGTGTGCATGCGGGGATCTGGGGCCTAGGCGCGAATCTGCTGATGATTCTGATCGTTCAGACTCTGTCCCAGCAGAAGCAGAAGCTCCCTGCGACTTAGAGGGCTGGAGGGGTGATCGTACCGCCTGGTTCCGGGATCCCCGGATTAATCGCTTTGTCCAAACGCAACGTGTAATCGGCGAATTGCCAACGGTTCACATCGATGAGCCACCACAGACGCACATTAATGGTCCTATCTTCGTTAGGCAAATTGGTCACATCAACGAATGTCTGCGTGTTGTTGATGAAGCCGGAATTAAAGATGTCGCGGCCTCCAACGATCGTCCCGACATACACCCAGTAGGCGAACAACGTGGTATTGTTAGCAGCAAAGTGGAAGCGCTTAGTCGCTCCGCCGGCGAAACTGCTGCCCGGGGTTGGCTCAAGAAGGGAAGGAAGAACGGCCCCCTGCGCTTCATAAAGAAAGTCCGCGAAACTCCAGGTGAGGCTGTCAGGCAAATGCCAAAGCCGGACCCAAATATCCCCTCCAATTGTCGATGACAGAGGAAATGTCAGCGTCCGCTGGGTCGTCACGAGTGTACCAGACTCATAGAGGTCGGTTCCACCTTTGGTCCGTCCAACGCTGACTGCCCATGCGTTCCCGACGACACCATTATCGTTCCATTCAAGATTCACATTCGGACCGGCGATAAGCGTGCCCGGGCTGGGAAAGGTCATCTTCGGAAGACGACGCGTGGTGTAGATGTGATCTCGCTGATTCCAAGACTCACCCACACGATAAAACAATCGAACGAAGATCGTTTGCCCATCCGTCGGCAAGTTGTTCACCGTCACCTTGCTGGCCGTGCCGATGCTCTGATTGAAAATGCTGTCATCGCCAACAGTCAGCCCGACGTAGATCCACCACTCGGCAACATCGGCCAACTTTGGCGTCCACTGGAATTCGGCTTGGGCACCGACGATCTCATTGCCGGGAGGAGGACTGAAAATCTGGGGCGCAGAATCACCATTGGGATCGTAAACATATTGGGTGTCTTTCGCTTCCCAAACATCTCCCACACGGTAGCGAAGGCTGATCCAGAAGATGGTGGAATCGCCTGACGTGATGTCTGGAAGCGCCGCGACGGTCGCTGAGCGCACTTCGGGCGCGAGTTCACCTGTATCGAGAATCTCGGATCCGCCTTGAGCTGATCCCACAAGAACTTGCCATTGACTAACGGTGCTTAGACTTGGAGACCACTGGATGACGAAGGGAACCGTGGAAATCGTCCCACCTGCGCCAGGCGAGGTGATGACGGGTGTCGTCGAGGTGATCTTGGCGGTGTATTGGTAGTCAAGGTGCCGCCAAACATTGATATAAAAGTAAGAGAGCCGAACCCAGACTTGGGATCCATCGGCGGGCAAGCCATCGACCGCGGTCGAACGGGCATTGGCCCCTAAAGTGATGTCCTTGTACTGGGTACCTGCCACCGTGGTACCGACCTGAATTCGCCAATTTGAAGCAGCGGTCCCTCGGTCAGCCCATTGAAGGGTCACGGACGTGTCTTGAAACACGGTACCGGGAGAAGGAGAAGTAAGCGCCGGTGGTGCCGGAAGCGGGGTACTGAAGTTGTAATCTTTGGCGAAGAACCGGAAGGCGTTTCCTTCTTTCACCAAGTAAAAGAGCGTTCCAAAGATGGCTGTCCCGTCGGTAGGGATGTCGTTGACGGTGACTGAATTCACGCCTGGGGCAAATCCTCGGCTATAAATTTGCTCACCCCTGAGAGTGCTTCCAAGGGCCAAATGCCATTGGAACACCTGTAATCCATCGCCCGTCCATGTAAACTGGACGGAGGAACCCTCTAAAGTTGTTCCCGTTGAAGGGCTGACGAGACGTGGCTCAGCCCAAGCTGAACCGAGAGCTAGCAGGAGAGTCAGAAGGGTAATTCTCGGAATCATGGCTTTGAGAAAGGTTGAACTTATGAGTGGCACTCAATCGAGTCCATCATGCGCAATCATAGGGTCGACGATTCTGTGAATGTTTCAACTGCGAAAATCATAACGTTTGAGAGATCAGTATAAACGAAAGCGGCCAACGGTTTCCCGTTGGCCGCTTCAGATTATTTGGAACTACAACAACTTAATTCGCTGAACCCAGCCCGTCATTGTTTCCGTTGAAGTCCGTCTCTCCAGTGGGACCACCGGTTCCACCACCACCACCGTCAGCAGCGGCTGTGTCGTTGAAGAGTTTATAGTCGATAAACTGCCACTGTGTGAACTCGTCCAGGTACCAGATGCGGACGAAGATCGTTCCAGGAGTCAGACCAGTCACGTTCTGAGACAGAACACCAGGCTGGAGGAAGCCAGAGTTGAAGAGGTTGTCCTCGCCAACACCACCTAGACCACCAGGCTTGTTCTTATCCGTTTCCGTATTGGAGACATAGAGCCAGCCACCGAAGAGCACCGTGTTATTAAGCTCCCAAACGAAGTTATATTCAGCAGCTTTGATCTTGTTCGCGTCCGAGTCATCGCCAGCAGGAGAAGCAGCAAAGAAGCGCTTACCGCCATTGGCAGCATTTGGAGCACGAAGCGTCGGCACAGGCACCGTCGCGGAGGACGTGTAGGCGAAGGTCCGGAAATTCCAGTCTGCCACCGTGGCGCTTGTCGTTAACCACCACAAGGTGACATAGACTTTGGATCCATTGATAGGCAGGTTCCGGATACGGAAACCAGCGGCATCAGCAGGCAACAGGTTACTGT
>JBLHHN010000165.1:0-12575 GCA_047616785.1 Verrucomicrobiales bacterium | reverse complement strand
TGGTTGCAAAAACCCAGGCACAGCTATTTCGAGCATTTCCGAGATGAAAACCCGCCTAGAAAAATCCTCGATGAAGCCTCTTAAACTGGTGCCATTCGTTCTAGACCCTGTGATCAAGGATCTGGAGCTGGCAATAGGCTGGGGGCTTTCAGAAAACGAGGCCTTCAAGAAGCTTTATGCGGCCCTGGAAGTTGAGCCAGAGAAAGGAACCGATCTGATCACGATCCAGTATTGGGACAAAGACCCAGAGAAGGCTGCGCAGGTTGCCCAGGCCGTCGCAGAGTCGCTGCAAGGCTATAAACTAGCCATGGAGACGACTCGAAGTCAGGGCTCACTGGATATGTTGCAGAAGCAAGTCAAGGAACAATCAGACAAGGTAGAGAAAGCTCGGTTAAAAATGTTGGATCTCGCGGAGAGGTATCGGATCATTGATCTAGCAGCGAAGAAGAATGGGCCCTCAATGACGGGAAATCCGGTTGGTGGCGTAGGAAGTATTCTGATGAGCAGCATGTCTAGCATCCAGGCAGCCAAAGCGGCTCTTGCTCAGATTCGGTGGCAGCTCGAGACCTTGCAGGACTTGGAGGGCGAAGAACTTATAGAGAAGGTGGCGATGCTAGACACTCAAGATGCCACAGTTCAGAACCTCTGGCCTCCCTACCACGAGCTCAAGTCCAACCGGAGTGAGCTGCTAGGTTCTGGTCTGGGCGAGAGTCACCCCAAGGTGAAGGACCTCAGTGGAAAGATCGCAAAGTCTAATCAAATGCTCAGCGAGGCTGCCGAAAGCGTTCGGCTGACCTTGCAGGCAAAGCTAGGGATGGCTGAAAAGGCATTAAAACTGACCAAGGACCTGAAGGAAAAAGGCGGCAGTGATAGCGCAATGGATGAGCGCCGAAAGATCCCTGATTACTCGGAGGCTAGCAAAGAGTATGAATTGCAGAAGAACATGTTAGCGAATATGCAGGCAAAATACGCCACGGAGCAGGTCGATCTCACCATGCCTAAGACGCCGATCACGATCCACGCGGATGCTGAAATTGCTTCTCGCAAGGCTTTCTTGCCGTTGGAGCAGGTCGCTGCGGCGTCGGTTATTGGAGTACGTGGCGGCGATCCCAAATGGCTGCTGTTTGGGATGGGGTGTCTTGGTTTCTGCCTCGGGTTGATTGGCCTTCGTATATGTCAGGGAAGATCAAGAGCGAATGGGGGCTTTGGTTGACATCATCTTGGATGCAGGTGGCATACTCAGACATTTCCTCACTTCTTCGTAGCTCGACTTTCCAAAATCGAGGCAGGCGCGCACGTTGACTCGACTTTGGAAAGTCGAGCTACGAAAAAGCGGAATGCAGGGCAGTATTGTCGGTTCCATGACTCAAACACATGTATTCTTCGTTCTTCTAACTGCGCTGGCGACCGCCCAGGGTGATCTTCAGCGTGAACTCGAATCTCACGATCGTGCGGTGAATGTGATGTCCTACGAATGGATGCGCGATCCTTACATTTACGTCCATGGCGATGGCTATTTCTACCTCACGGCGACTCGGCTTGAGGAAATTGCTTGGGGCACTCAAGGAATCGAACTCTGGCGCAGCGACAATCTTACGAGTTGGGAATCGATCGGTGTTCCTTGGAACTTCGGCAAATCGTCTTGGCTGGGCACGGTGGAGCGCGCGCCGGAGGCGGACAAGTCATCGGACTTTTGGCTTTGGTCACCCGAGATCTATTTCATGGATGATCAATGGGTGATGGTCCATACGACGAATCGGCGGCGCGCCAATTTGTTAGTGAGTTTTGGTGGTGAGTATAATGACTCTTTTGATGAGCCGTTTGGTGAGAGCTTTGGGCATCGTCCTGATCCTTCCATTTTTACGGATGAGGATGGTTCGCGATGGCTTGTTTGGGGCTGTGATAGGATCGCCAAATTGAAGCCGGACTTCTCTGGATTTCTGGGTGAGGAGATCGTTATCGGGCCCTCGGACCGTAAGCTTGGGCATGAGGGCTGCAGTATCCGGAAGGTGGGCTCGAAGTATGTTCTCTTTGGCACGGCTTGGAGCACGGACAAGGACGGGCAAGGAACTTACAATTTGTACTACTGCTGTTCGGACAAACTCACCGGTCCCTATGGTCCTCGGAAATTCGCGGGGCGTTTCTGTGGCCACGGAACCGTCTTTCGAGACAAGGCGGGGCGTTGGTGGACGACGGCTTTCCTCAATGGGACCTACGAATCTGATCCGATCAAAGGACAACAACTGTGTGAGAAAGGCCAACCGTGGACGGTCAACACCCAAGGACTCACGTTGGTGCCACTGGAGGTGCGGTTGGAAAAGGATGGCGAACCCTCCATTCGCGCCAAATCCAAGTTCCATGCCGTTCCTGGCCCCGAAGAGGCTCAGACGTTTGCGCCTCTGCTGCCTGGCCCGTAGATCGCTGGAAAGCGCAATTCGATTGACGATCTGCTCGTCAGCCGTTTCTCTGGCTCCGATATTATGACAGTTCTCGTCACCGGCGGTTCCGGCTACATTGGAAGCGTGACCAGCGCGGAATTGGTCAAAGCGGGCCACGAAGTGGTGATCTTTGACAATCTGTATCAAGGTCACCGAGCTGCGACACCGAAAGAGGCGACCTTCATCGAGGGTGATCTGGCGGACAAGGCCGCGATCGATGCAGCAATCAAGGACCACGCTCCTGAGGCGATCATGCACTTTGCTGCGTATTCCTTGGTCGGCGAATCCATGGAGAGTCCGTTCAAGTATCTTGGTGAGAATGTGACCAATGCGCTCAACCTGCTAGAGAGCGCGGTGTCTCACGGGGTGTTGAAATTCATTCTTTCATCGACGGCGAATCTATTCGATGACCCGGAGAAGATGCCCATCGCGGAGACGGAACGCATTATCCCGGGGAGTCCCTATGGAGAATCGAAAGCGATCATCGAGCGCTACTTGCATTGGTTAGACAAGACTCATGGCATGCGTTCCACCTGTCTGCGTTATTTCAATGCGGCGGGGGCGACGCCAGAGCTCGGCGAAGACCATCATCCAGAAGTGCACCTGATTCCGCTGGTATTGCAGGTGGTGTTGGGCAAACGAGATTCCATCAAGATCTTTGGAGATGACTACGACACCCCTGATGGCACGTGCGTTAGAGACTACATTCACATTTTGGATCTCGCGCAGGCGCATATCTTGGCTTTAGAGGCGCTCGATCAAGAGAGTGACGTTTACAACCTTGGCAATGGCCAAGGCTACTCCGTCAAAGAAGTGGTCGAGACGGCGCGGCGCATCACCGGCCATCCCATTCCCGCAGAGGTGACACCGAGACGTGCAGGTGATCCTGCTGAACTGGTGGGATCAAGTTCCAAGATTCGTGAGAAGTTAGGCTGGAAGCCACAGTTTCCCTCTTTGGACGCGATCATACAAACCGCGTGGGACTGGCATCAAAAGAATCCCGAAGGATACGGAGATCGCTAATTCCCTCGGGCCCTATTTGACAAAAGCGACCGCCTCGACACCTTGGCCCGAGTTTTTAAGAACCCAACCTCTCCGATGAGAACCTCTAAATTCGCTTGTTTCCTCGTAGTTGGCGCGGCAGCCAGCCTCCTTTCTATCACCGTGAACGCAGAAGATATCAAAGCCCCAAAGAACGTCGCCAAAGCCCCAGACGACGCCCAAGTCGAAAAGTCAGGCCTGGTTTCCAAAGTCATAAAAAAGGGTACCGGTGACACCATGCCGGGTGCCACGGATAAGGTGAAAGTTCACTACACGGGATGGACGACGGACGGTAAGATGTTCGATAGCTCCGTCGTGGGTGGCGAGCCTTTGACCTTTCCGTTGAATGGCGTCATCAAAGGATGGACGGAAGGGCTACAGCTCATGGTCGAGGGTGAGAAACGTCGTTTCTGGATCCCAGCAAACCTCGCCTACGGCGAGAATCCTGGCGGTGGTCGCCCCGGGGGCATGCTTTGCTTCGATGTCGAACTGATCGAGAATCTCTCTCCTAAGCCACCGGAAGATGTGGCTGAGATCCCTGACAATGCAGAGAAGACGGAATCTGGGATGGCTTCGCGCCTGATCGTCAAGGGAAGCGGAAAGATTCATCCGAAAGGCTCTAGCACGGTCACCGTTCACTATTCTGGATGGACGACAGATGGGAAACTCTTCGATAGCTCTCTTGATCGCGGTCGTGCTGTCACGTTTCAATTGAATCAAGTGATCCCGGGCTGGACTGAAGGCGTGCAATTCATGGTTGTTGGTGAGAAGCGCCGCTTCTGGATTCCTGCAAGACTTGCTTACGGCGAGAATCCTGAAGGAGGCCGACCTACAGGGATGTTAGTCTTTGATGTCGAGCTGCTCGACCTTAATGACTCTAAGAATAAAGACTCTAAAGACGGTAAATAGAGTCTAAAGACGGTAAACGCGGCGGGCGTTTCCACTGAAAACCTTCGATCGAGCATTGTCGTCAAACGATGTCTGTGTCGTCGTGCTCAGTGCTTTCCACCATCGGGCGTAACCTCCCGCCAGTACCGAGACCGGCCAGTCACTGCCATATAACAGGCGATCTGGCCCGAAGGCGTCGATCACATGGGAGAGGTAAGGCTTGAGATCTTCCAAGGTCCATGTCTTCCAATCCGCTTCGGTGATCAGGCCTGAGAGCTTGCACGCGACGATTTGAGGCATGGCGGCGAGGGCATCGATATGCGCGCGCCATGGATCGAGGCGCCTCTCAGCAATGGCGGGTTTGCCGATGTGATCGAGGACAAACGACGTTTCCGGGCAAGCCTTCACCAAGGTGAGGATGTCAGGACACTGCGGGTGCTTGATGCAGAGATCGAAGGTGAAATCGAACTCAGGCAAGAGTTGGGCAGCTCGGATAAACTCTGGCGTGGTGCAGAAGCCAGCGTCCTCGGACTGAATGAGGCGGCGCACCCCTTTGACCAGCGGATGCTCTTGCAGCGCTTGCAAATGGGGCTTCACCGCCAAGCCGTTCTCCATGGAGGCGGCGGCGACGATGCCTTTCAAACGTGATTCGGAAGCGGCGAGTGTTTCGATCCAGCTTACTTCGGACAATGCTTGATCCGAATGGCAATCCGCCTCGACGAACACCAAGCCGGTGACCTCGACACCTGCTGAAGCTTCCGAATAATCTGCGGGTAGATAAGCGCGATGAATGTCTGGAGCATCACCGAGCCAAGCGTAATCAAGGACCGCAGGGTCCCAGAAATGAACATGCGCATCGACGACTTCCATCGATCTACCGCCTGCGACGTTTCTTTTCCAACGCCTTCTTGTAGTTGTCCACGCCATCGGCAAGCGCGCGAGCGACGGTCTTGCGATAGGGTTCCGTGGCGACTTTGCGGGATTCGCCAGGATTGGAGAGGAAGCCCCCTTCGAAGAGAACGCCAGGAATCTTCAAGCCCGTGAGCACTGTCCAGCGAGCTCGCTTGATCCCTCGATCGATGGTGCGGAGCCGATTCATGGCCGAGGCATGGATTGCCGTTGAGAGGGCGATGTTCTCAGAGTCGTTGTCATTGCCTTGGAAATTGAGGGTGTCTGAAGTTCGGCGTCCCGTATAGGTCGAGGAGGATCCCTGAGGAGACAGCGCGAAAGTCTCAATGCCAGAGGCCCGGGACTGGCCGGAGTTGTAGTGCATGCTCACAAAGATCGCATTCTTGTAGCGATTGGCAAACTTCACCCGATCACCCAGAGTGATGAAACGGTCCGAACTTCGGGTCATGACGACTTTGTAGCCCCGCTTCTGCAACTCTTTCTTGAGGTGGTTGGCGGTGTTCAGAGCAAAGTCGGATTCTTTTCCCAGAGTGCAGTAGGCACCCGAGTCATGCCCTCCGTGGCCCGGATCAAGGACAACCGTGTCGAAGATCGGCCCAGACATCGCCTTGCTCGGCCGGAGGACCGGATCGATCAGCTTGCAAAGGTCCATTCTGGAGATCACCACATGCCCCTGATGTTTCGTGATGGGGTAGCTGAGGATAAACTTGATCTGATTGATCAGGAGCGTCTGCGATCCGATGCGACCCGTCATGGTCAACCCAGCACCCTTGGAATAGAACCGGATCACGTTTCCTTGCATTGACTTGCTATCAAATTTATAGAAATCAACGATACTGGCGGCCGGTATATACTGACGCCCACTTATCTTCACCTCCTGCCACCTAAATTTCGCAGCCTGAGCTGACATCGCCGTGACGGCTATGAGTAGTGTGAGGGTGAGATTAGAAAGCGAACGACTACAAGAAACCATATCAGACAAGGATAGTTAGGGACACGAGAGTATAATGAAACTCTACCGGTTGCAATCCCTAGAAGAATTAGATTTTGCAAAACAGAATGCTCCCAAGATAGTAGCGTGCCTATGGAAGAAGAGATCTCCAAAGTGTATCAACCGAGCGAGGTGGAATCCAAGTGGTATGCCCGCTGGTTGGAGGCCAACTGTTTTGACGCCGACGAAGCGTCCACACGGGAAGCCTATTCCATCGTCATTCCCCCTCCGAATGTGACGGGTGTGCTCCATCTTGGGCATGTTCTTAATGTCACCATCCAGGACGTCTTGGCGCGCCGCGCGCGGATGAATGGCAAGGAGGTCTTGTGGTTGCCAGGAACGGATCATGCCGGCATCGCCACCCAGACCATGGTGGAGAAGGCCTTGCGCAAGGAAGGCACCTCTCGTCGGGAACTTGGGCGCGAGCCTTTCCTAGATCGCGTGCGCGAATGGAAAGATGAGCACGGCGGCATCATCATCCAGCAACTCAAACGGTTAGGCTGTTCTTGTGACTGGAGTCGCGAGCGCTACACCCAAGATGAAGACTATGTGAAGCAGGTCCTTGGTGTCTTTGTGAAGCTTTACGAAGACGGTCTGATTTATCGTGGCAAACGGATGGTGAATTGGTGTCCTGTCAGTCAGACGGCTCTCTCTGATGAAGAGGTCATTAAGAAGCCCGCTAAAGGCTTCCTTTACTACATGCGCTATGAGATCGCCGAATCTCCAGGAGAGTATTTGGAAATCGCCACCACACGGCCGGAGACCTTGATGGGAGATACCGGTGTCGCCGTGCATCCGAAGGATCCGCGGTACGCGCATCTCATTGGCAAGCATTGCTGGCGGCCTTTCCCTCGGAAAGAGATTCCCATCGTCGGGGACGAGCACATTGATATGGAGTTCGGAACGGGTGTGCTCAAAGTGACGCCTGCGCATGACAAGGCCGACTTCGATATCGGACAACGGCATGGACTGGAAGTGATCGACGTGCTCAATCCTGACGGAACGCTCAACGCGCATGCCGGTGAGGACTTTGAGGGGATGGATCGCATGGTGGCACGCGAGAAAGCTGCAGAAAGGCTGGAAGAACTCGGCTTGCTCATCAAGCGTGAGCCCTACGAGAACGAAGTCGGCTACAGTGAGCGCGCCAATGTCCCGATCGAGCCGCGCCTTAGCTTGCAGTGGTTCCTTCGTTACCCGAAGGTCGAAGAAGCGATCGAGGCCGCTGAGAATGGCGCGATCACGTTCCGCCCGCAACGCTGGACGAAGACCTACGCGCACTGGATGGAAAACATTCAGGACTGGTGCATCAGTCGGCAACTGTGGTGGGGACATCGCATCCCAGTCTGGTATCCGAAAGATCGTCTAGTAGAGATCCAGTCCGGCGAGTTGGGCGAAGATGGTGTGCGCGCGCTCATTCACGTCGGCACGGAAGCCCCCACTGATGGAGCGGACTGGGTCCAAGATGAAGACGTGTTAGATACCTGGTTCAGTTCGTGGCTCTGGCCATTCGCGACCATGGACGAGAAGACACAGAGCAAGTTCTTCCCGACCACGGACTTGGTGACAGGTCCTGACATTATCTTCTTCTGGGTGGCCCGCATGATCATGGCTAGCTACACCTTCAAGGAAACGCTGCCATTCAAGAACGTGTTTCTCACTGGTCTCATACGAGACGCCAAGGGGCAGAAGCTCTCCAAGACCTTGAAGAACTCTCCCGATTGTCTGGTCTTGTTAGATCAATACGGTGCCGATGGTGTGCGTTTCGGTCTCTTGCGCATCGCTCCCAGTGGCTCTGACATTCGCTACGATGAGGATCGGATGAAGGAAGGGCGCAATTTCGCCACCAAGTTATGGAACGCTGTGCGCTTCCGTCAGATGCAAACTCCTGTGGCAGAGGACGTCACTCCAGTCGAGCCTGACATTTATGCGTTAGACATTCTCGGTAAGCTGAATGCGTTGGAAGGGAATCTAAACACCGCGTATGACAACTACCGGTTCAATGACATCGCCAACTTGCTCTACGAATTCTTCTGGAGCCAATTCTGCGCGTGGTATCTGGAGTCGGTGAAAGACGATCTCGGTGATGCGGCAGCTCCCGAGGTGAAGGCCATGACGTTGGAAACCTTGGACAAGGTCTACAAGCGTTTCTTGATGCTCTTGCACCCCTTCATGCCCCACCTCACTGAGGAACTCTGGGAGCGTCTTGGCTTTGGCGGGGAAGGCAATTTCCTCATGAACCAGGCCTTGGGCGGCGCGGAGGTGGCCTGGGATGTGGAAGTTGGACAAGCCGCACAAGAACGTGTGGCCGCCATTCACGAAGCCACCGGTCGCGCACGCAACTTGAAGGCGGAGTATCAGTTAGGTTCCAGCAAGAGTGTTAGTTTCATTCTGAAGCCTACGGTCGATTGGGTCGCCGAGGAAACGAACACCCTGCGCTTGCTCATCGGCGCGAAAGGCATCGACGTGAATGCTGACTATCAACCTGAGCAAGGCGTGCCCGCAGCCGTCACGGCGGTCGGTGAACTCTACATGCCTCTGGATGGCCTCATCGATGTGGGTGAGGAAACGAAGCGTCTGGAGAAAGAGATCACCAAGGTCGCTAAAGAGTTGGAGAAGGCCGATCAGAAACTGGGCAATCCTAGCTTTATGGAAAGAGCGAAGCCAGAGATCGTGGAAGAGCATCGCCAACGTCGCGGCGAATGGCAGAAAAGGCTTGAGCAACTCAAGGAAATGCTGAGTAATCTCAAAGGTTAACCGCCGCAGTCGGTTCGATCTCGTCGCAAGCCTCATAGCATGCCTATCCGATTCACAGAACTCCAGCTAACTCCCGAAGCTGTGGAGGTGCTCAAGGCCTCAGGCATTGGCGATGTGGATGCGTTGGCAGGGGCCAACGTCACAGACCTTCAGGAAGCCTTCATCCTCGCAGCCAAAGAGAACCGTTACCCTGACAAGTTTCCCTCTTTGGTCAAGATCGCAGCGTGGGTCGAGCAAGCCCGGACGGTCGCAGAACGGCAGCCTGAAGGCGGCCCTAGCACTGATCTGGACAATATCCCAACGGCGGTGGTCAAACCAGCGGCAAAGAAGAAGGCCTATCGTGGATCAGGTCCTTCGGCCAACGTGCGCCAAGTGGAGCTGCGTCCAGATCGGCATCGGCCCAAGAAAGATGTCTCACCATCGACCACGACGACAGGAGATCGAATCACGGTCACGCCTCGCAGGGATGAGCCAATAGGTGATGTGTTAGAGGAATTGAATCCTGATCGTCTGCGCATCTTGCACAACCGGCGGCAATCCCCAACGCTGATGAAAACATCAGGTGCTGAAACGCCACCTGCCGCCGAGCCAACACCAGCTGCGGAGCCCATCCCCGCGACATCACCACCATCTCCTTCCGAGCTCAAAGAGCAGCCGCCAGAACCCGTCCAAGCAGAGCCACTGGTCCAAGCAGTCGCCCCATCTGAACCAGCGCCAGCTCAAAAGAAGGCGCCTTCCGAAGAAGAAGCCCCGCAGCCAGCTGCCGCCTTCCGTTCCTTTGATGATTACAAAGAAGGACGTGTCGCAGTGAAGCCGTTGGACCGCCATTCCCTACAACTTGGAGAAGACACGGAAAGGTCGACAGGTACTGAACAGGAATCCTTTGAGGACGAGATCGTTTACAAGAAGAAGATGCCCATCTGGCGCATCCGCGGGGTCCAGCATCCGGACGGGCTGAAGGTCTACCTCGGCGCGTTCATCACGTTCATCACCGTGCTCATGGTCATTCTCATAGGCGTCGGTGCCGCCATGTTTCCCTTCTATGAGGAAGCTGCAGAGTATCGCATGGAGTTCGCTGCCATGTTCGGTGTCACCCTTCTCTTAGGTGTCATCTACCTCTTCATGGCGATCGGGATGCGTTGCCGAGTCTGCAGTTGCCATCTATTCTACTCCAGGCGCTGTTTGAAGAACAAGAAAGCGCACAGCATCCTCGGAGCCTTCCCCATGTTCGCGCAAACGCTGCATATCCTAGCATGGCGCTGGTTCCGCTGCATGTATTGCGGCACGGCTGTGCGATTGCGCGGGGACCGCGAGTAGCGACTGTCGATCCTGTGTGTCTAGCGGGCTTGGGCGAGGTGCTTTTCGAGGGCGTGGAGATCGGTTTCGGGGCGTTTGAGATGGAAGAATTGGAGGCCTGCGGCGGCTGCGCCTTTGGCGTCGGTGTCAGGATCATCGCCTATGTGGAGTGTCTGGCCGCGCTTGGCGTTTGCGGCTTTGAGGGCGCGATCGAAGGCTTCGGGGCTAGGTTTGCAAGCTCCGAGGGAGGAAGAGTAGAGGATGTGATGGACGAGCGGCGTGAGCTCTAAGGCGTCCATGACTTTGAGCAGGCGGCCGTCGAAATTGGAGAGGACAACGAGGTTGTAGTCGGCGCGCAGTCTGGGCAGCACTTTGAGAGTGTCTGGATAGACGTACCAAGGTTCCACGGTGCCGTAGTAGGTGAAGATGTCTTCGAAGCAGGCTTGAAATTGCGATTCTTCAGGAGCGGCGTCGGCCAGCCTTAAGCTCTCGCGGACGATCGCTTTCCACCAGTGACGGTCGACGGTTTCGCGGGCGTCGGTGTCGGAAGTTGGGTCGTAGGCAGGGTCTGCCGCGCCTTTCCAAGCTTTGAAAAATGAGGCGGCCACACGGTCCGTGTCTACCGTGATACCATGCGCTTGAGCGAACCTGGCATAGACTTCGCCGGGAGCTTCCCGAATTCCGAAGAGGGTGCCCACGGCGTCGAGGAAGAGTGTTTCGATGTCATCCATGCCGCAAGCGTATCGTAAAGATGGGGAAATGATAGGCTGTTTCTGTGATCGAGTCTTGTCGCGGGATCGTGTTTGTCAGAAACTTGGCAACGCATGAGCAGGGACACGTCAGGAATGGGCATGGACAGTGACTCATCTACGAATTGCGATCAATGTGGTGTCCAGCTGCGCGAAGATAGCCCGGCAGGTGTCTGTCCCCGCTGTCTTCTACAGCAGGCGATGGCACCGACTGCATCTGGCCAGGAATCTCCAGCTTACGAGGTGCCGACGGTGGCCGAGATTCAGGCGGCTTTTCCCGATCTGGAGATCATCGATCTGATCGGGCAGGGAGGGATGGGGGGCGTTTTCAAAGCGCTCCAGCCTCGGTTGAGTCGGCATGTGGCGCTGAAGATTCTCCCCAATCAATTGGCAGAAATGCCAGGATTTCCGCAGCGTTTCCAGAGAGAGGCGCAAGCTTTGGCGGCCTTGAATCATCCTCATATCATCACCATCCATGACTTTGGTCAGTCGCCGTCGCCGGACGGAGGAGGCTACTACTTCCTGCTCATGTAATACATTGATGGGATGAATCTGCGTGATCTGCTCCGTTCTCGGCAGCTGACTCAGGAAGAGGCATTGATCATTGTGCCACCCATTTGTGAGGCCTTGGAGTTCGCGCACTCGCGAGGGATCGTCCACCGTGACATCAAGCCAGAGAATCTCTTGTTAGACAAAGTGGGGCGGATCAAGATCGCAGACTTTGGCATCAATCGAATGCTTTCGCCCGAGTGTGAGTCTCTGCCGGAGGACCGGCTGGCCGGGACTCCCCGATACATGGCTCCGGAGCAATGGGCCAGTCCTGGCGACGCGGATCATCGAGTGGATATCTACGCACTCGGCGTGGTCATCTATGAGATGCTGACGGGTGAGGCTCCAACCGCTTCTTTGAAAAGACCTTCAGAGCAAGTCAGCGTCGATGTGAGGATTGATGAGATTGTTCTGCGAGCCTTGGAGAAGAATCCGGAGCTGCGTTTCCAGACGGTCCGTGACCTAAAGACGCAGTTGCAGACCGTCCAATCGACGACGGCGGCGAAAGTGCCTGAGCCGACAGCCCCAGCCGAAACTCGGTCGCTCGTGGGTCCCATGCTTTGTTTGGTTCTGCTAGGATTGGTCTTACTGTTGACGATTCTTCTTTCCCACGAGGCTTCTTGGGACAGCAAGGCAGGCGGTGACGTCGGCAAGAAATTGTGGTGGATGATGTGGGCTTGGTGTTTTATCGTCCTGCAGATACTAGGCTTGTTGATGCTCCTCATTGGTGCCGCTCTATCATGGCAACATCTGGACTGGCTTCGGCGGCAACCTCGAGAACGTCAACGTCAACGGCACGTCGGGACTGCCATGATCGCGGCGATTATTGTTCCGTTAGTGATAGTGGGTGGGTTCGTCGGGTCGCTGATTCTCGGCATGAGTTTGCCAGAAGGGATGGGGCGGTTCCTGGCCATGGTTGTTCTGATGAGCTGCAGTGCCTGGATGATTCGTGGGCTTCAT
>JBLHHN010000164.1:0-12638 GCA_047616785.1 Verrucomicrobiales bacterium | reverse complement strand
AGGGCGATGAAGACATTGCGGAACACGTCGTGGCTCGGCGCGCCTTTCTCCATCGGCAGGAAGGTGCGCAGCCAGTCGAGCTGCGACCTGGCAAATGTCTCCATGTCAGTGAAGGCGTCATTGTCGGCGAGGATCGAACACAGGGCGATCATCACCACCTCGTCGATGCGATGGATGATCCGCCCGGGCATGCGCTCATCTGGGAGATGCGCGAAGCGGGCGCGGAGGCGCTCGACGGTAATGAGTTGATCGTCGGGGAGTGTTTTGGGATATGACTTTGAAGATGGGTTCATACCCATCTCAAATAATATCTATAATTAAAAGTATAATCTATATTTTTTGCGCGCTTTCATGCGTAAGCCCTGGAGCATAGGCACGCCCGCTAAGGGTAGTCTCGATGGCAAATTCTTCGTCCTCTGCCAATTTTTTAGCCAACTCTTCCAACATCAGTCTACCTGCCCGGAGCGCTACGGTCTCCGGTGCTTCAGCGCATAGTTCAGCCGCGATATGAGCTGCGTTGAGAAATGGGACGTTGGGACCAAGCATCTGACTCGCAAATGTCGTCTTCCCCGCACCATTAGGGCCTGCAATGATTGAGATATGCTTGGGCATGACGTGAGTTACCGATGGGTCATCAACGTCCCACCGGATACAAACATCACGCATCACAGTCAATCCGATCTCAAAGATTCCTTCTTTTCCAAACGCCCGCCCCTCGATAACTTCCTGACATGCCAGAGAAAGATACTTATCGCGTGGCGGTCATCGGCCACACCGGCCGGGGAAACTACGGCCACGGCCTCGATACCGTATGGAAAGATGTTCCGAAAACTCAAGTCGTCGCAGTGGCAGATGCAGATGCGAAAGGGTTGGGTGCGGCACAGAAGCGTTTGGGTGCGGATGTCAGAGGCTTTGCGGATTACAAGACGATGTTAGTTGAGATCAAGCCGGACTTTGTGAGTGTGGCTCCGCGCTGGTTGGATCAACACCACGACATGGTCATCGCGGCGGCAGAGGCTGGTGTGAAAGGCATTTATTTGGAGAAAGCCCCTTGCCGGACCCTGGCGGAAGCAGATGCCATGATCGCAGCATGCGAGAAACATGGAACCAAGGTCGCCATCGCCTATCAAGCGCGCTACAGCCCGGTCCTTCGAATCATTGATGAGATGATCGATGACGAGCAGATCGGCGATGTGTTAGAATTCCGCGCTCGTGGGAAAGAAGATCGTCGCGGCGGCGGCGAAGATTTGTGGGTGCTAGGTCCTCATGTGTTCAATCTCATCCATCATCTTGGTGGGGCTCCTGAATGGTGCTCAGCGCGTGTCTATCAAGATCGCAAACCCGTTACCAAAGAACACGTTCAAGAAGGCAATGAGGGCATCGGCCCTCTGGCAGGCAACCGGATCACGGCGACCTATGGCTTGGAAAGTCGTGCCACGGCCTCCTTCGGATCTTGGCAAGGAAGCCAAGGAGATCCTTCTCGATTCGGTCTGCAAATCTTTGGATCAAAGGGCATCATCGAACTCTACGATGTGGGCTATGCTCCCAAAGCTTTCTGGTTGCCCGACTCTTCATGGTCACCAGGGCGGACCGGCAAATCCTGGATTCCAATCACAACCCAGGGCGCAGGCATACCTGAGACCTTCAAGGGAAAGGGACATCATCAGGGAAACGTCGCCGCCTGCGTCGATCTCATTCAAGCTGTCGAAGGCGATCTGCAGCCTGAAGCGAGTCTTTACGACGGGCGCACTACGGTGGAAATGATTGCGGCCGTCTTTGAATCCCACCGATTGCAGAGCACCGTGGAGATGCCGCTTAAGACTCGCGTTAACCCACTCACATCACTATAATGAGCACGCTTAGTTTGTTGGCGTGTAGGTTAGCTTGAGCCGCATGTGCGTGCCTGTGCCATTGGAATCGAAGCGTAGGGTGCGAGTCGCCACATCACTGTTGGTCGAGGTTGGCACGGCGGTGCTCCAGCTCTTCAGATCCGTGGAACTTTCGATGACATAGTCCACATCAATCGCAAAGGAGTAACCATGGGTGAAGAAGATCTTATCCCCTTCCGCAGTGACCTCGGTGAAACCAATATCCGATTTGTTGGGATCCAGCGCGAGCGCATACTCCACCCAATTGACAATGCTATCACCATCAGGGTCCGCAGCAGGACTTGAGATGGCATCGTCTGCCAGGGCTGCTTCTGAGAACTGCTTCAGTGCCCAACCGTTGTATTCCTGACCAAAGCTATCTGGTTCGTCGCCGCCAGGCGATCCGTCGACGCTGGCGGTGGTGGACCATGAACTCGGATCGCTCAAGTCTGCTGCCGGATCGAATCCTTCAGAAAGAAGCGCGTGCCCCTCACCGTCTGCATTCATAGGCCAATCACCATCATCACGATACTCGAAATCACGAATCGGAGTTCCAGCAGCATAGGAGAGTTTGACGCGCTCCCCGCCATTGTTCAATTGCCCATTATACTCCCCCACAATCCTAAAGCCTTCCCCATAGCGATGCGTGAAGGCCTCAACATTGCTTACCACCAATATCGGACCCTGATCCGCACCATCCAGCATGGTGATGGCACTTCCAGCAAAGTCGAAATCCACCCCTTTGGTAAATCGCACTTGTGTGAGATCGAGGAGTCCGACACCCTGGTATTGCAATTCAATGTATTCGAAATCCGAAGCGCTGTATCCTAACTCCGCTTCCTCCGTAGTCGCGGCACGGGGATTGTACATCAGCTCGGTGATGAATAACCCTTCGGTGTATTGCGCAATGTCAGCTCCCGACGTGACGAATGAAACCGGATCAGACCAGGCACTCCAATGCCCCGCCGTATTCTTCATGCGCGCACGCACTCGGTAGGAACGCCCAGCTCGCGCCACTTCCACCGGGATCGTCATCGCTTTCTCAAAAGGCGTGATCTCGTCACTCTGCCAGTCGGCATTGATCTCGTAGATTCGTGGCTCAGTCGGATCGAAATCTGGCAGCGAACGATCCGTGGTTTCTGCAATGCGCCATTGCACTGCGGCGAACTCCTGCGGGCTGAACAGACTTCCACCAGCGAATTCACTCACCTCAAAAGAGAGATCGCTCACCGAATAATCGTCGGACCCGGCATAAGAGATGCTCGGCGTATTCGGTGCTTTAGACTCATCCGCATGAGACGCTAGCAATTCCCTGCCATAGCCGCCGGGAGCGAGAAACTCTTTCATGTAAGCTTGATAGCCTTTGAAATCATTGTCGTCATTGCCCTCAATGTTCTTGTAGTAAATCCCCTTCTTTCGCTTGCGTGGATGATTGTCCCAGATCGCTTGATCGGCGAGGACCAGAGGCTTTACATCGGGTGTCTTGTAAACAAAGATCTCGGTGCCACCCGGAGCGGGGGTAAAGATACTGACCCCATTGCCTTTGTAACTGAACTCCGTTTCAGACAATACCGTGATCACTTGATCGCCATTGTAAGCAGCTAGACTGACGCCATCAACGGTGACCAACTCACCAGTCTCGAATCCATGAGGCGCGGAAGTCGTGATGATGGTCGAGGTCCCATCCTTGGTGACACCAGAGGCAACAAGCCGATCTCCCTGTGGCACATCGACCCAGACAAAGCGTGAATACTCATCCACTAGCATGTTGGTTTGATCGCTATTAAAAAGCAGCGAGGTCAGTTCACGAACACGGTTCTGATAGGGTATGTCCACTTCATCGTGACTGAGGACACGATAGATATTCTCCCAGGCCGCCGTGTCTCCCCTGCCCAGATGTGGCGCATCTTCAAAGGTGAGATCGAGATCCCATGGAATGGGATGGCACTTTCCATCTGGAGAATAATAAGACATCATATTCTCATTTGGACGCATGTCCGAATTGTTCGTCACGAGGTTGCCGCAATTGAAGGCGTAATACGCCTCGAAATTGAGATGCTCTTGCCACCACTCGAGCGTGGTGTTCGCACGCAGATTCGATTTAAACTCTCGTTGATCGGAACCGTCGTCGACGCTGTTAGATCCTTGATTCTTCAAAGGATCTCGACTGCTATGCCAGTTGTAGAGATTTCCGTCTGGCAAACCGCGCTCAGAAATAAAGCGACCGTCAGGATCTTGGATTGCCACATAGAGTCCCCATAGATCGCCATCATACTGATTGCTAGGAGCCTCGGCGGCAGCATCAATGACGCGCATTTGAAAGAAACTGGTGTTGCTCGCGACCGCACCAATCAATTGAAAGATACGGAAGCCCACCGCTTCGTTGAGAATCGTCCCATCCGTGCTCAGATCGTTGCGCCACCACGGGTTCGTACCGGGAAGAACATTGATCTCACGCCAATCCACATCGTAGCGCCTCCCATAGTTGTCGCGAGCTTGGAAACGATGCCCCCGATTAAAGTTCCAGTCCCATTTCTCTTTGCCAACCTGACCGCGCGAAGCTTGGCCGCGCTTCGAGAAGGTCATATGATCATAGACCTCATCATCATAGACGACAGTGCCGAACCAATCCGGATCACTGCCACCCCATTGCTGGGCCTCAATGTCGTCATTGGTGGCAATCAAATGATAAACCGCAATCGAACCCATCGTTTCCGCACTGAAAGTGATCTCTGGACTCTCCCCAGGATCGACCGCCCCTTTCCAACCAGGCACGCCATCGTAAGTGAAATAAGCAAAGTTCGGCTGAGGATCATCCGAGTATGGCACACGAAGCTCATTTCCGATCCCGTCGTTGGCAGTGATGCGATAGCGCGTGAGATGCCGATGTTTCTGAAGTTCCAGAGGCATGGCCACGGTGTAAGTGCCATCATCCGCAACTTCATCGGGAGCTTGCCCGTCATCTAACATCGCCAAATCAGTCCACGTCGTCTCATACTCAGCATCCGTGAGCCGGATGTAGGAGCCGGGCTCGACTTGTTGATAGCTCAGCGTCACACCATTCACGCCATCTGGATCAGTGACCTTGACAGAGACCGTGACTGCTTCATCTGCGCTGGGAGCGTTCGGCGAATGATTCACCTGACGAATGTGCGGAGGCACTGTCTCAAGCTCGGCATAGATCGAGTTCTGCTTTCCTGGCGTGGGCTTGGTGCCTGCGCGCCAGCTACCGCCAAGATCATTCTCAAGCTCAGGATGAATGAGTTCCATGGAACCGCCATCACCATTGGCCTGCACAGGCTCACCTTGAGGAGCAATCGGCCAAGGGAAATTCGCTTGATACTGAACTTCATCAGCGACTTTGTCGTTGGCATCTCGCAAGACCACGAGTTCTCCTGAGTTGGACAATGTGCCAGATTCGAACTCACCGGATGCCTTGAGTCCTCCAGCGAAGATGGAACCGAATTTACGCTGATAGCCCGCCACGTTCTGCGCCAAGATCAGATATCCCTGAGCAGCCAGAGTTGCCTCTTCCGGAAAAGTGTAGGAGAAGCCACTGGAAAACCGCCACCCTGACAAATCGACTGTCTCGGCACCTGTGTTGTAGAGTTCTACATATTCTACGTGTTCTGTCTTCGGCTGTGGATCGTAGTGGATCTCATTGATGACAATGTCAGCTCCAGCTGTCATGACGATTCCAGACGCAAAGAAGATATTTTTGAAGGGGCTCATAGGGGTTCCACCGGTATACCTAGGAACCTATACCGTTGACGAGCGAAATTCCAGTTTCCAACCGCCATGGATCGCACAACGAACCATTGCCATCGGCTCACAGCTTGCCTATGATTCTACTCAAATGCGTTGCCGTCATCTGACCTGGATCATTCCCCTACTCTGTGTGCTCATCGCGCTCCTAGGACCGAGACAGTCAAGGAATGAAGGCGTGGAAATCGCCCACCCAACAGATCTCGGAATATCCCACGGTGCAAGAATCGTCCCTTCGAAGAAGAAAGACAACGTGCCATTCGCGCCAGAGATCCAAGGCATCTATTCAGGCCGCCCTCTAACGATCACACTTGGCGAAGACTCTGTCCGAACGCTGCTGCTTCAGCCCAACCATCTCCTGACAAAGGACTTCGGGATCAGAATCGGCCTCGCGAAAGAACCCATTCTATCAAACGCACATTGCTTTTCCGGGTGGATGTTTCCGCAGGAGGACAAAGAGCCCTTGCCTGCTACGTTAGTCATTGTCGGCGATCATGCCTCTGGAAGCTGGCTTGGGCTGGATGGGAAGGAAACCACCTTCAACTGGACACTAGGCACAGACATCGTTACGGTGTTAGAAAAGTATTCCCGACCTTTTGAAGGGCGCATGGAGACGACCTCGACAGGGCGGCAAGCTTGTGTTCTCACCGCTATTCACGAGATGCCTCGCCTGGCTTCGCGCCCAGAGACGTTCACAGGACGCATCGAACTCACCGCTGCCGCCCAAGGCGGTTTGGAGCCTGCCACGAGGCAGGTCTCCCGGTATGTGGATCCGATTTCCGCTTCAGAATCTTACATACGGTCATTGAAAGAGACCGTCATTCTGATTGCGCTAGACAAATCAGCGACCGGCGAGAATGATCCGGATCATCTGAAACGCGTCGCCTCGCAATGGTTGGCCACCATAGCCAACGCAGCCACCGTTTACGAGAATCAGCTTGGCATTCGCTTGCGAGTTCAAGAGATCATCTTGACCCCGGAGGATACAGAATTCGAAGACATTCCATTTAAGAAACTGCTACCCGATTTCGTTGGATGGCTAGCTTCACAGCGTCCTCGAAATGTCTATCGCTGGGACTCAGCTTTCAAGGTTGGGCGAGGATTGAAAACGGACGAACTTGGATCTGCCTATGTGGGGTCGCTAGGATCATCGGATAGTGTGGGGGCGGTTGAGGTCGGCACCGGCTGGGACACCCTGGCCCATGAACTTGGTCATGCTCTCGGCTCAGACCACACCCATGGCGGGCTCATGAACCAAAGCGCCAATGGTGGTGGCAATCGTGATTTCTTCACTGACGTCATGAATCTCACTGGCATCACCGCCGCTCGCGAGATCTATGATCACTCTGCCAAGCGATTGTCAGGTGGCGCGATCTTGCGACATCCCGAACAGATCCCATTCGCACAGAATGATTTCCGCGTGGTTCTTATCGACGAATCGATCCATTTCAACCCGACCACGAATGATCGACGCGCTGTCCGCTATGGATTGATCAACGAAGCCCTCAACGTGGACAGTGTCAGTATCATTCAACCGTCCGAGGCGGGCTTATTGCAACACGACGGCCAATTCCTCACATTCACGCCGAACCTCGATTTCAAAGGGCCTGTGTGGTTCAGCTACACGCTCCGTGGCAGCGTCGGCAATGAAGGACGGGGTTGGCTTCACAAAGGTGACGTCACCTTGCAAGTGGGCGCCGAATCGCCCGCACAATCGCTGAAATTATCCCCAGGAGAAAGCCGGACTCTCTTTGTCGGCACCGCCAGTGGAACCGTTACCCAACCGCGTGATACCTTTGTCCATGCTCTCGCCAATGACGAAGGCCGCATGTTACTCCGAGTGCATCCCGATGCCGAAGGGACGGATGCATTCACCATTGGATCCTCACGCTTCACCATCACTTATCAAGATACGGCACTCACGACGCGCCCGGATATCTACTGGCATCACGCCTATCTTGGGACGCTACGCATGTATCCGCTCGCGAATGACCAACCCTCTTCAATCAGTGGAATCCAAGGCCTACCGGAGCTTTCCGTCGGCGCTGGTCCTGAAGACACGGACATCGAGCCTTTCCCCTCCGCCCTTCATATCGTCCATGCGGAAAGTTTCTCTCCTGACAAAGGCACGTTTGAACTGGTCTCATCGCAGTCGATGGATGAGCTCCGTTTCACTCCGAATGCAGACGCCTCAGGCAAGGTGAATCTCCGTTACACGGCGAAAGATCCTAACGGGAGCCTCGTCACTGAGAACGTGACCATTCATCTATTAGGCGATCTCGACGTTCTCGTTCCACAGAACGTCAGTGCTCGATATTTCATCCCTCGATCGTCCGCAGACGAAAAGATTTGGATGAGCAGAGCCTTCAACCAACGTTCTTGGCCCACCGGGGCAATGCCCTTGGGCTACGAAGATGGGCGCGGTTATGAGGATTGGATTCAAACGGATGTCGGGCGGCAGATGATGAATGTGAATAGTTCCATCTACATTCGCATTCCGTTTGAGATCGCTGACCCCATGCGAATCTCGCGTTTGCTCTTACGCATGCGTGCTGACGATGGCTTTGTCGCGTATCTCAATGGAAAAGAAGTGCTGCGGGACAACGTCTCACCCGGACTGAAGTGGCATTCTTCAGCCGCCGAAAGTCGCGAGGCGGATGACTTCTCCATTTTCGATCTGACAGAAGCACACTCCACCTTGCGCACAGGCGAGAATCTTCTTGCGATCCAAGGCATGAATGCCCAGATCGACAGCTCGGATTTCTTGATCATGCCGGAACTCATTGGTCTCACCATTCCCTTGATGGCAAGAATCACGAGTCCCACGTCTGATTCTGTGAGTGTCTCTCCAAGCACGGGAATTTTATTCGAATCTGAAGTCCTGACCGATCCTAGCATCCCTACAGTCGGAGCAGTCACCACCCACTGGCAGATCACCGAGGCAGACGCCCTCGGCATCCCAATGACGAAAGCGATAGAGGGAGGAGGCTTTGAAGTCGTCTTTGCAGACCAAGGCACCTACCGCATCCGGTTGACGGCTCGCGATGAGTCCGGTGCCGAGTCAACCGAAGAGCGCGTGATCCGTGTCGATACTGCCAAGGCCTATGACCAGATCGGAGATACGATTCGTGCAGGACAAGATCAGAGTCTCGATGACTACACCACCACACTCACGGCCAACACCACGTCCGCAAGTCCTGGGCCCGATCCGGCGATGATGTGGCAAGTCGTTTCGGGCCCAGGATTGGTGACGTTCACAGATCCAAGCGCCTACTTAACCGAGGCCACTTTCTCTCAGTCCGGGCAGTATCTCCTCCGCGCTCTGACGACCAAAGAAAGTCTCACACTTTTCGATGAGGTTCTTTTAAACATCCTCACAGAGCAACTGACGCTGGTTGGAGAATCTTCCGTGTCCTCCTATCGTTACTTTACGGACCTCGACTACGAGCCAGACTGGAATCATCCAGATTTCTCCGACGCTCAATGGATGCTAGGCAATCAAGGGATCGGCTACGATCTGACCACGATATTTGATCTTCACATTGATACCGATGTGGAATCGACCATGCAACACCTCCATAGCAGCCTCTACGCGCGCTACCCATTCACGCTTGAGAACGTTCGTACCTTGCATGGCTTGGAACTCGCGCTGCGGGCCGATGATGGATGCGCGATCTATCTCAACGGGCATGAAGTCTATCGCCAGCACGCGCCACTCTACGATCTCGGGCCAAGCGCCACCGCCGTCTTCACGGTCAATGAATCTCAACTCCACCTGCCCACGTTGATCGATCTCACCGAGTTCCGTTCGCACCTTCGGCCTGGCTACAATGTCCTTGCCATTCATGGGTTGAACCAATCCATCACCAGTTCCGACTTTCTCATCCAACCGAAACTCACCGCACACATGGGTCAATCGGATTGCTTGCCGGATGGGCTGAGCAGCCTCAGTCAAACGGCGCCACGAATCGAACCAAGAAAGAATGACATGCTAGTGAGTTACTTGAGAACGCCAGATTTGGAAACCTCGGGTGGACGCATCGATGTGGAGACCAGCGAGGATCTCAGGGCCTGGAAACGCTGGCCGCACGCGAGTCGGACCATCACAATCGTGGAAGACGATGGCGTCGAACACGTCACCTTGACAGGCCCTCGGTCCACTGAAATGCAGTTCGTGCGTCTGCGAGTGAGCTTCTAGGTTGGCATCCGGCGCAAACTGTATATGGTGATGGGGCGATGTGTGAGAGGACGATTCAACGTTTGTTGAGGTTAGCGGGAGTTTTAGGCTTACTGCTATGGATGATGCAGGTCGGAGAAGCACAGATCGGTGACTCGGTGCCGACTCCTCGTCTGCCGAAGGTTGGTGACTGCCAAGTCATCATCGGTGCCCGACCAGAAATACCATCTTCCAAGATCAAGAATGCGGCCCTCGAGATTAGTGAGATCTACTTTCAAGCGTCCGAGGCCCAACGTGGCAGTGAGTTTGTTGAGGTCGTCTACATGGGAGCGACGACGTTGAATATGTCAGGATGACAGATCGAGAAAGGAGTGAAATTCACTTTCCCTGACAAAACGATACTCAAACCCAAGCAACCCGTTCTCATCGTCCGCGACGCGAAAGCGTTCGAGAAGGCATTCGGTAAGACTGTTCTCCTGTTAGGTACTTTTGATGGACGTTTGAAGAATGGAGGCGATAGGCTGCGCATTGTCGACTCCGAAGGAGATGCGGTCACGGATGTGCGTTATACCGCGAGATCGCCTTGGCCGGAAATCACCAAGGACGGCAGTGCCTCTCTGCAACGGGTCGACTTGAAGCGGAACGTGGATGATCCGATCAATTGGTTTGCCGCACCGCCAACACCAGGAGAGACATCGAAAACTCCCATGAAGAGATCGAATGATCCTTCGTTCTATCAGATACGTCACTCGCCAGACCAACCCGATCCCGGGAAGACCACCACGATCTCCGCCTGGCTCGTTCTCGGAGAATCACAGGACACACAGCTCACCATGCATGTGGATGTGAATGGCAAACGATTTGAGGGTTCCTGCGTCGTGAAAGCTGACAAAGACACATCGAGTTACGAGATACGGGCAAAGGTCTCAAAACTTCCGGCCCCGAGCCTCGTCCACTACTGGTTCACTCTGGGAAACAGCGACACGAAAGCGACCACTCGCTTTCCCCAAAGCGGCGAGCCTGTGCCTGCTTTCTTCTTGCAGACATCAAAGAAGATCGCCGAATCCCGACTACCACTCTACCAACTTTGGCTCGACGACGAGATCTGGCAATCCGTTCAGAGAAACGCACGCGGTGATGAGACCCAATGGGCCACCTTCGTTTACAATCAGAAAGCCTACCCCGTCCGAGTACGCTGTCGTGGTGCGTTTGCTCGCAGCTGGCCCAAGAAATCATTCAAGATCTGGCCTTCCGTCAGGTTGGCTGGATGGTTTCGCCTACCTCTGGAGGGTGACAGGGCCCAGTAGGCAGTTTCAGGCTCGAAAACAACCGGCCTAGCGGTTTCACTACCGAATCTCAGTCTAGCGAAACCGCTGCCTCAACTTTGGTGCAGGTCTGGACGATGGTTTTCGGAGAGATGCTGTGCCGAGTCGGAGCCCATAACCCCCTGATCATCAGTAACGAAGAGGACTCTGACTGATCCTGATTTCTTCGGGATTCGCTGATTCAGGCCCAGCCAATCTGACGGAGAGCCCAAGATCTTCTTTGAGAATAGCAAAGGCTTCCGCGAACAAGACCGGATCAATCTCAACTTCACCTATCACGATGTTGCCTATGTGCGAGAGCCACTGGCCAACTCCGTCTACAGAGATCTGGGCATTCCGGCATCCGAATCTCGATTGCTTAGGCTCGATGTGAATGGCGAACTGTGGGGCGTCTTTGCCGAAGCGGAACAACCTAACAAAGACTTTCTCAAGAAATGGAAGCTAGAGGATACCCAGCTCTTCAAGGCAGTGTCTGGATCCCACCGCAGCGACCAACGCGATCTAGGATCTCCCCGGGCTTATGCCAGAGACTATCAAAACGAAACCGGAGAAGAAGACGACTTCGATTCGCTTCACGCCTTTTGCCATGAACTGGAGACGAGTGCTGACAAAGAAGCCTTCTTCAAAGAGTACGTAAACCTCACCCAATTCACCAATTACCTCTGCGCCAATGCCGTCCTGCAACACTGGGACAGCTTCAGCAAGAACCACTTCATCGCCAAGGAAAGCACGACGAACCACTGGATGATCATCCCTTGGGACCTAGACCGGACGCTAGGAGACCATTGGTACGGCGGCTTTTGATCGGTACGATCTTTCCCCATTTCAGGGTGCCAAAGAATTCAAAGGGCCGACAGGCTGGAACCGCATGATGGATGCCTATTGGAAAACGCCTTCGCTGAGAAGGCGTTATTTGAATCGACTGTCTGAAGTCCTCACAGAAACTTTCACCGAGAAGAAACTCTACCCTCGCATCGATCAACTGACGGAGATCTTGAAAGCCGTGGGTGACGCTGACCTCAAACGCTGGGGCGAGATGAGGCGCACAAGAAACTGGCAAGTCGCCGTGAAAGAAGTGAAGTCCTACGTGAAGAATCGCCGAGCCTTTCTACAGAAAGAACTCAAGCGCGCCAGATAAGAAAAACGCCTAATTAGCGCTTGAGCGGAAACCGTGCAGCGCTTGGCCAGACGGGGCAGAGGCGTATAACGCCCATTGAATCTTGAGACATCGCGAACCGTTAAAAGCCGTGAATCCCGTAGTAGAACGGTTCTAGCGTTTGGTTATGACGAATTATTCGACGAAGTGGGTCCGCATGAGAAGACAATTCGACGTCCAAATTGGGTTAGGCCAAACTCCCATCGAGAGCGTTTCCGTCCCTCTCAATAGCCGTGCAACGGTGTAGAAAACTTTTCTCATGTTTGGGCGTAGGCTTTGCCCAATCTCGCGGTGGCTTGGCTCCAGGAAGCCTTGCGGCAGACAAAGTTGCGTAACCAGCGGATAAA
>JBLHHN010000163.1:0-12655 GCA_047616785.1 Verrucomicrobiales bacterium | reverse complement strand
CGGGAAAACACCGAACAGGCATCGAACTGGTTAGCCTACGCATTACTAACGGCAGAGAAAGGCTTTAACAAAGTGAAAGGCTGTTCCGAAATGCCCCGGCTAATGGAGGCCCGCAAAGTGCCAATTCCATCATAACACGACAACGCGCCCCTAGTGATGGAGGCTCGATGCATCCAGCAGAACAACAATAACTCACCCCTCTGAGCAGCCCACCGTCATCATGTTCAACTGGAGGATGTTCTATGCGCTCTCGCGTGTATTAGATCAGCGGATTACTCGAGCAAATGGCACATTCTTCTAAAGCCCCCTCAACAAACCGTTCATTGGCAAGGAACGCTCCACTGAGGGGGAACACCCGCTGACGCGGCCCAAGAAGAGGGAACACCCGCTGACGCGGCCCAAGAAGAGGGAACACCCGCTGACGCGGCCCAAGAAGAGGGAACACCCGCTGACGCGGCCCAAGAAGAGGGAATGATAGGAAGAAAGAGAAGCTAACGATTTCCCATCTACGGTCTTAAATCCCCCTTAGAAAACGGAAATCAACCATTGCAGATCATTCCAATCCTACTACATAAAAATCACCCATCCAGCGAATTCTAACAACCCCTGGGAAATCCCCAAGCGACGGGGCCAGCGAGCATGATGGGCCCTTGGCTCACTTGGCGATTGTAATGTGGCAGCACCTTGTGGCCGGTCGCGCCATAGATTTTCTGATGATGATGCACAAGCACGCCATTGTGAAACATCGTGATGTATGCAGGTGTCACTAGCGCATCATTATTAAAAACTGGCGCTGTGAAGATGATGTCAAAAGACTGCCATTCGCCTGGAGGAAGGGTGACATTCACTAACGGAGGTGTTTGCGCATACACGGCAGCGCATTGGCCGTCTGGATAGAGTGGTTCTTGGAAGGAATCGAAGATCTGGATCTCATAGAGGCCGTGCAGCAAGACGCCGTTGTTGCCTTTGTTATACCAAGGCCCCTCGAAATCTTTGGGCATTTGCCACTCGAGATGGAGTTGGAAACTGCCAAAGGACTGCTTCGTAGACGGGGACTTGTCGCCTGTCGCAATCAACAGATCTTCTGAGATCTCCCAATCGGTTGCTGCCCAATGCCCGAGATCGCTGCCATCAAACAGAACCACCGCATCAGCAGGAGGCGGTGAGGAAACGGTGGGTTTGGCAGGATCTATCTTGGATGGAGTGGGTCTGTCAGGGTCATGCACGAGCCATTCGCACCATGGAAGCTTGGGTGTGTCTTTGTAACCGTAGACTCCGGAGCCATCCTTGGCTTTGATCAATGGGCTTTCCTCTGCCCAAAGTGAGGCTAGTGTGCTAGTGAAGAGTAAGAGGAGCGTGAATTTCATGGCTATGGTAAGTGCTGGAGATACGCGATGGTTCATCTATCCTCAGACCTCCTGACGTAGCAAATTCGCTGATTGCGGCAGGAAACTGCTAGTAACACCGATCTTGGCCCATTTATCGATAATCTTCATAGATAATTGCATTATAGCGGAATTCCATATCCTCATTCTGCAAATAAACCGCATTAACGACAATGATAGAATCTGAATTGGTGGAACACCGCCTTGATTTATCGCTATGCTAGCCTGTTGATGGTAAAGGGATTGCAATTTTTTATGGCAGTTCAGGCGGTGCCTCAATCCTATGTCAAGAGGTCTGATCCTATTCGCGTTAGAAAAGTGTGTTTCGATTCAACGCGAATGAGCACGAATACGGGGACACTGAACACACCTTATTTCTCAACGATCCAAATGTTCCGATAGCGAACCGGATTGCCGTGTCCTTGGAGAACGATTGGCCCTGCCGGAACCTCTTTAAGGCCACCTCCTGCACCGGTGCCTTTGGGCAACTCGACGTCGTTTTGGATTTTTACACCATTGTGAATCACGGTGATGCGCGCGTTCTTAGTCTTCTTGTCCCCATCGAATTCTGCGGCGGTGAAGTGGATGTCGTAGGTCTGCCAGGCGAGTGGCGGGAGGCACATGTTGACATCGGCGAGCTTGAATTTGTAGAGGCAGCCGCACCACTGCTTCGGGTCGGATTTTGGAGCTTCCGTCCAAGACTTGCGATCGAAATCCAGGCCGAAGCTGTCTAGCACTTGCGTCTCATAGCGATTGTGTGTGTAGATACCGCTATTGCCACGGTCTTGGCTGCTTGGTGTGGTCTCAGGTTTGAAAGGGAGCCGAAACTCGACGTGCAATTGGAAACTGCCGAACTCCTGGGTCGTTTGACTACCAGACTCGAGTAGGCCGTCGGTGACTTTGCCACCCTTCCACGCGTCCGCATTCTTACCATCGAACAACACCACAGCACCGTCTGGAGCACTCTGCCCCATGGTCGGGCTTTTGCGTTCGATGCGTTTGCTGCCGTCGATGAGCTTGCTGATCTGTTCAGTAGGCCCTCTTTGCTGTTCAATCTTCGTGCCATCCCATCCGGCACCCGGGAGCCCGCCTTTATAGATGCTAGTATGAAAGGTCCCCTTGCCAAGCGCGATCACATGGTAGCCAGTCTTCGGTGTGACATACTCACCTTGAAACAAGAAATCAGGGCTCTCCTTTGCGGCTACGGTAGGGTCGGTCCATATCGGTCCTCCTTTCTTGTCCTCGGCGAGTGCGTTGAGAGTGGTGGCTAGGAGCAGGATAATGAACGTGTGTTTCATAGGTCGAACTGCATTCAACTCGGCGAAGGCAGGAGTGTCAATGAAGGCTCTTAAATGGGCGAATTGTGCCTCACCGAAGGCACCGCCCTGTCTCGCCTCTTCTTGCTAGTGGGTTTCGCTGCCGCTTCTCGGCTGAATGGCAGGTCCATCTTCTTGCGGTGGTGGTAATGATATACGATCTGATGGGCATCCACCAGATCGTGACTGTCTTGGCGGCTCTGTTAGGGTGGCGGAAGGCTTTGGGGAGGTGGCCTCGGCAAGTGCGCAACCCCGCCAGGTTCGCGGCTAGAGTCTGAAACTCGCTATGGAAGGCGTCTTTAAGAGCCGTCTCATGTCAGAGTCTCGTAAGTCGTTGATTATCAACGAAGGTGGCTCGGGACGGAATCGAACCGCCGACACAGGGATTTTCAATCCCCTGCTCTGCCAACTGAGCTACCGAGCCTCACTGCTGCGAGCGGATTGTTTAGATGGCGTCCGGAACGTTGACAACTAGAATCTTGAGCGATTTCTAGGTGAGATGGCTCCGCTTGCCTCGCGCATGGCGGCGAAAGCCGAGTGGGCGGCTCCGAGCAGGGCTTTGATGATAATCTAGGATGCGGCTGATTTAGAGGTTCCAACGCCTTTCGAGGCCTCTGGGGCAACGCGTTTGATGAGCCATTCGTAGGTGCCGATGAGGCCTCCGATCACGACGATGACGCTCAAGCTGAAGTAGGCCATGTTCAGTGCCTGCCGGACGCCGCTGGTGAATCCGTAGGAATGTAAGCCTGCACCTAACAGATTCACTCCCCACCAAGAGTAGCACACCACGATGGCTCCTGCGACGGAAGCCATGTGGAGGCGGAGCTGTTTGAGTATCCCTCCGATGCGTCCGTGGAGAATGATGAGGTTCATGAGGACGATCATCAGCGCACCGTTCTCTTTGGGATCCCAACCCCAGAATCGTCCCCAGCTGTAGTTGGCCCAGATGCCACCGAGAATGGTTCCGACGAGAGAGAAGAGCAGACCGAAACAAATGATCCCGTAGGCCATGCCGGTGATGTCTTTGTAGTAGGATCTTGGGAAACGCTTCTTGAGCGGATCGATGAGACGGCTGAGAATGTAGAGGGTAGAAACGGCGGCAGCGGCAAGGCCGGCGGCGTAGCCCATGGTCACGATGGTGACGTGGGTGGCGAGCCAGAAATTGGTGTCTAACACTGCCTGCAAAGGTGCGATGGTGTCCTGCCCATCGACCAACTCATAACGCATGGCGAGGAACAAGCCGGCTGCGCCGAAGAAGGGGATGATGGCCAACGCAAGCCCGTTGCGTTTGATCGTCTCGATGATGAGCATCATCAAGCAAGCGACGGCAGTGATGAATAGGATGGTCTCGTAAAGGTTGGTCACGGGTGGACGATCACGCAGAAGGCAACGCCAAGTGATGCCGGCGCACAGTGCTAATGTGGGGATCCAGAACCATAGGTAGGCGGCCCAGCGCGAGAATCGGCCCAGCTTGCTGCGTGGGCTGAGCCAGTTGAAGATCAAGAGCGCAAAGCCCGCCACAAAGAGCCATGGGCCGAGCAAGAAGAACTTCCATTTGTAGAACTTTACCTCAGAAATGACGTCTTTATAGGTCCCCTGGGCTTTCGCTCCACGAACAACCTCTTCTTTGTAAGCTGCAAGGGCTGCTGCGCGTTGATCTGGAACGATCGACCTCGTCACGAGGTTCTCTAGGAGCTTCAGACGATTCATGTCTCGAGAGCGACTCTCAGATGTGGTCTCTTGGTTGAGGATCGAATCCATGATCTGCGCGGGGTAGATCCACTTCAAGTCTTCTTCCGTAGGAGGGAACAACGCGAGCATCGCTGGCGAACTCATGTAGGCCCCTAATAGCTCGCTTGATCGTTGGATGGGCTCGGTTCCTACGCCGGCTTGTTTCACCTTGTCTAGATTCTCGAAGAGAAAACTAACAGGCACCTTAGACCCTTCGGGAACTTCCTCTGCCAAGATATTATTTGGATCCAGGGGGAGCTGATATTGTGCAAATTTGAAGACGAGTGTCAGGGCCCCGAAGGTGCTGAAGTTCGTCTCGAGATCGACGATCTGCTGCTGAACCACGGTTCTCGTGTCTCCGTCTAACTTTGCGTAAATTTCTCCCAATTCCCGCAGCTTATTCACCGCAGGCTGAATCTCATTGAAAGAGTAGTAGTCACGCTTGACGACGATCTTGCGAGTCTCGTTGGTCTCGATCATCGTTCCCGCTTCGTCCTTGTCGACGAGGCCGGACATTTTGAGATGGGGCGCGATGCCTAACTCTGTAAGAACTTCGGCATTGTTGATCTGAAACGTGGGATAGTCTTGGGCGATCTCAGGACGCATGAAGACATCGAGAAGCCACTCGACGGCGCTGATCTTGATCTTCTCCTTCTTGTTCAGTGTGAGCCGTGACTTGCCATGGATGGAGATCAATTTGAACCTGGCGAAGGTGTCCATGGGCTTGATTCGCCCGCCTTCTTGCACTGGGAGTTCCGCGAAACTTTGGGCGTAGTCTTTGGGCCAATAATCGGCTTCTGCGCGCACCTCAGCGAGGCACATAGCCGCGACGAAAACCGTGAGATAGAGGATTCGTTTCATTGCTAGGCTGGGGTGACGTTACGTTTGCCGGGAGCAAGGTGCCGGAATAATTTTAAGAGAAAGTGAAGCAACATGCCTACAGCTGCGATTGAGACAGTGACCAGCGGCCAGTGCTCTACGGGGATGAGAAGGATCTTACTCGTGGGATTCCGCCAGACGGCAAAGACAGAGAATGGTGTCTGCCCTTGGATAATCTTACCACTGCTATCTTGTGGTCCATAGCCGGATTGAAAGACAATGTAGCCCGAATCTCTGAGAGGTTCGTTCATCTCAATGATCATCTTTTCGGCGTTCCCGGCCTTGGTCTTGGTCACATCGCTCTTGTAGACTTTGGGCGATAGCGTGTTCGGATGAAGTTCGTGCGTGAACTTGTCGAGTGCGACCTCAAAGGGCATCTTCCAACGTTCACGATCGAGCTTGAGGAGCCAAGCCTGGTCATTTACTCGGACGGTAAGGGGCTGATTCTCATTTCCCCAAAGAATGCCTGTCTGAACCACGCCACCCTTCTCATCAATGACGTCGACATAGAGGGCCGCGGCGTTGGCTTCACTCTCTTTGGCGCGGGGAAGGGACCGTACAAACACGTCATCAACCACGGGCAATTCACCCGGTCGATGAAAGGCACCCGGCATGACTTCTGCATTCATGGAAGGGTGATAGAGGCGCAAATGAAAGGGAATTCCTTCGAGTTCCACCTGCCTCTCACCGGATTCGAATTCCTTCAAGACTGAGGATGGCACGATCAAGCTCTCTTTCTCGAAATCCGCCTGCCCATCTTTCACCTGGTGAACGCGTAAGACCCAGTCGTGGTAGCTGATGAACTCATTGCTAGACTCTCCTTCGAAGAGTTGCATGTAGCCGTCCTTCGCATAGCGGTGCTGCAACAGTCCTCCGGCTAGCAGAAACAACATCGAGAAATGTCCGATCATCACGCCGGCGGTCCGCCAGCTCTTTCGTATCATGATGAGACCGCCGCAGATGAGATTGATGGAAAAGATGGTGAGCAGGAGCATCACGCCGGGCATGGGAAGTGTGACGTCACCCAAGATCGGCATTTGGAAGGTGTGCATGAGCCCCCATGCGTTGAAGTACTCTTCCTGAACGAGGAAGAGTCCCTTCTCCGGCTGCTCTTCGGTGCCTATCCACGTGATGAGCAAGAGGAAGAGGAGGACGACGATGGCGAGCTTGATGGAACTGAAGAAGCGGAAGAGCTTCTTGCCCATGACCCTCGGTAAGGATGGCGAAGATGAATCAGCAGTGGCGGCAGCTTGTGACATGACAGAATGATTTGGAGATGTTAGTGCGGGGGCTCCTGTCCACCTCCGACAGGACCGAGTCGCAGACTCTCGGCAAAGGTTCGCAACATGATCTTCTCTGTATTGATCAATGGGGTAGGGCCTCGCAGCGTGGCGATGATCGTCATAGGCGTGTGCCCATCTGAGGCTAATTGACTGGCAATTCCAATGAAAGTCTGCCCGTCAGCTTCGATCTCTAGCCATTTCCCACGAGTGCCCATGAGCACTTGATCTGGTAAGGCTGCGATGGCTTCTGCGGTCATCGGTTCCCGTCCCTTGGCCCCGAGCCAACCATTGATCACTTGCGCTATATCCCCTTGGGCCGCATCCATGATGATCCCAAGATCGGTCTCAGCTTCATTCTTGATCCCCATCTTGAAGCCTATGGGGCGTCGCACGATGTCATCGCTCTCAGGCACGAAGTAGTCCCAATCACACGGGCGCAGAAATTCGAACGGGCCAATCTTCATCTGGGTGTAAGGAGGCGCTTCTGGATCGGGGACGATGGTCAGAGTCTCACAGAAAGCGAGGAACTCACTTTCTTCATATTCAATCACGCCTCGAGGCCCTGTCATTTTCACCGAATAGGCTTCACAGCCACGCTGCATGATCATGGCGAGCATCCGATAGTCAGATCGCTGGTCAGCACCACCCATGCCGCCGTAGGTGCCGTCTAGCTTCACAAACACGGCTTGTTCTCCAGCGAAGCTCTTGCGAGGCGCCGCCGCCATTTCAGACGCGGTCATATCACCAAGGCCCATTTGCCCACGCCAACGGTTGACATTGCTTAGGCCTCCATCGGTGAAGCCTGAGACTTCTGAAACGTAGCATTCTCCAACGCCGCTCGGTCCAAAGGCGAAGTTCAATGAGCGAAACTGGCTCCGACTCAGCTGGGACCAACTGCTTCCAGGAACGAAACGAAAGCGCTTGGTAGCATCCCCATACTTGGGAAAACGCTGTGCGGCGGAGGCGTCCACCGTGTAAGGTTTACGGGGTGCCGAGATGGGCTGTAACACTGGCACCACGGGGCCGCCATCGTGATCACCACAGGATGCGAAATTGAAAAGCACAAGGGCTAGCGCGATACGATGGAGGTAGGGAACGTTCACTGTGTCTAGTTACGAGCGAGTTACCCATGAGGCAACCCCACCCTTCTCGGATCTCTCGAAATCATCGCTGCCTGGGCATCCCCAGATAGGCGGCCACCAGCAAGGCACCGATGGCTAAGGCGATGATGATCAAGAGCATCGACCGGTCCATCTCCGGGCGCGCCCCTAAATGAAAACTAAACGCCAAGGCCGCTGTTGAAATCAACGTGGCAGTGATGGACATGCCTAGATGCGCATTCAGACCTCCCAGAGCGCAGGCGCCTGAGAGATTCACCATGAAGAGTGCCAGCATCGTCATCGAAAGAACGAATGGCAGAGACGTCAGCAAATGCTCGAATCTCCGAATCCGACCAAAGACTTCCATGCTCATCGAAGTGACGAGCATGGCCAGGGCGCCATATGCAAAGGGCTGATGCCAACTTGCCGGGAGCCTTGTCCAGTTTGGAGTTGTTTCGAACCGACTCATCCAGCCGACCGCGACACAGGCGGTGACGAGCAGGAGCAGGCCTGCCATGGATGCGACAAAGCTATTCGAATCCGACCAAGGCCCTCCGCGACTACCACCGAGATTAAAATCAAATCCATCTTCATTCACGATCTTGATCGTAGGAGCTGTGCCTAGATCATCGGCATCTGGGGGATGCCGATGTTCCTGATCGATGACGAATTTATAACTGCAGCGGGGGCACTGCCCTTTGCTGCCGATCAGGCCTTCGTCTACCGTGATTTGTAAAGCACAGTTAGGACAGTAGATCTGCACGTGAGCTATGAGTTCGCATCAATCACCGTCGTAGCCAATCTACGATCAAGTCAACCTCACGATCTGATAGCTTCGCCGCTTTTCCTTCGATTGGTCCATAGCTTGGCATGCGATCATTTCTCTCCCCATAGAAGCGTTTGTGAGAGGGGTCTTTGATAAATTCACGCATCCATTCCCTCGAACCATAACCAGTAAGATCGGGGCGTTTCCCTTCTCCCTGGAAATGATGGCAATCCGTGCAGGCCAAGCCATCTTCGCCGATGAGTTCTGGCAGTTTGGCGATGGTTTCAGCCGCCGCCGCATCCGCCGCCTCCTGCGCAGGAAGCTTCGCCTCTGCGGAAAGCCCGATGATGAGTTCGTCTAGCATCGACTTCTCCACATCTCCGAATTCTGCCACGTCATCCATCACATACGTGACCATCTTGCTCACTTTATCACCTTCCTCAGGCTGCACGAATGCCGTGTTTCCCCAGTACTTCGCGGTGCCAATGTGATCTGGTGAGAGAAATTGCGTCAGCCATTCGCGACTGGCAAAGCCCTTCAAATCCGCAGCTGAGGTCTCCTCGACAATCGCTCCCAAGCCATCTTCCCCGCCAAAGGTATGGCACGAAGAACAATTCGATTTGAAGAGGCGCGGTCCCTGGGTCAGCGGGTCGTTCCGCAAGAGCGCTAGTGCTCCCTCGGGAGGGATGCCATCGTTCTCTTTCACCAGTGCCTTCACGCGAGCGGCATCTTTCTCCGCCTGCTCCACGGCCACGGCAAAGTGAGGATCATTCCAATCATGATCCAGAGCCACATAGGTCAGAAGCATGAAGCCGATGATGCAAGCGATGAGAAAACTGACGGCGAAGAAATCTCCCAAGCGGCATTTGATGATGGGCAAACGCCATTTCATCGCGCCGACAAAGGGCAAGAGCATGAAGGCTCCAAAGAGTGCCCCTGGCACAATCACCGAACCCCAAATGGGAGCAGCAATGCCGAGGATCACTTGGTCACCAGGGAAGTACTTCAGCAGTTGGAAGAGAAACATGAAGTACCAGTCCGGACGCGCCGCCGAGAATTGCTCAGCAGGATTCGCAGGCGCACTGAGATGCGCTCCGTGCTGCCAGAACACAAAGACTAGCACCACTGCTAAGACGGCCAGGCAAGCCACGGCATCTTTCAATACTTGGTCTGGCCAGAAATACACATCGGGTCCTTTCTTCGGCTGCTTCACCTTGATCCCGTGACGACGGAAGAGGTAGATATGACCTGCGATCAAACCAATGAGCAAGAAGGGCAAGACACCCGCGTGCAGAGCGAAGAAACGGGTCAACGTGTGGTGCCCATAGTCGACACCTCCCACAACAATGCGTTGCAGCGCGTCCCCGATGAATGGCACCCCTCCCATGAGATTCGTCGCCACCTTCGTTGCCCAATAACCTTTCTGATCCCATGGCAAGAGATAGCCCGTCAGAGACATGGCCAACGTGATCCCTAACAATCCCATGCCAAACCAGAAGTTGATCTCGCGCGGTGCTCTGTAAGCGCCGTCAATGATCACTTGAAGCAAGTGAAGGAGCAACAGAACGGTCATGACCTGAGCTGTCCAGTGATGGATGCCTCGCAGTATCCAGCCGCCGGTCACTTCTTCCTGAATGTAATAAACACTTTCCCAAGCCGTCTGCGAACTCGCGCTGTAGAACATCCACAGCATGATGCCGGTGATGAACTGCATGACGATGGCGAATGTCAGCGTACTGCCCCACACATAGCGCCATCGCGAGCCGCCGGGCACACTTTCAAAGAGCGCGTCCTTGATGAAGTCTCGATAGCCTGTCCGTTGGTCTAGCCAATTGAAGATCCCTTTCATCGTCAGAACGTTAGCCTACGGTTTGCTTCTCCTTGATGTTCGCTTTGAAGTTCACGTACTCGATCCAGAGATCGCCTTCCTTCACTTCCGCAACCAGGGAATCAAGCCCTCGTGGACTTGGGCTTTCGGGATTCAGGACTTCTCCTGAAGCTGCGAAGGTGCTGCTGTGGCAGGGACAAGAGAAATTTCCCTGGTCTGCAAGATACTCCACCGCACAACCGAGATGCGGGCAAGATGCACTGAACACATGGAAATCCTCAGGTGCCGTCCCATCACCGACGCGCTGCACAAACACACTGCCGATCTCCGAGATATCATGCCGGGTCCAGGCATCTTTGCGCTCAGAGACCACTTTGAAAAGCTGAGGTGGGCCGCCTGCGGGAAGGGCATCCAATGACGTCAAACGCACTTTAAGGCCACCCTCAGTCTTCTCAAACATTGGGCTTACAAGCACCGTCACTGCAGCACCCACAGGAACGAGCGTCGCCGCCCCGCCCAATACCACGCATGCCGCTTTCTGAAGAAATTCGCGGCGGTCCGGCTGAGGACCGTCCGATTCGTTGGGGATGTGTTCAGAGGAAGGTTCGTCCATACAGAGAGTCTACCGTTACAGGTGCAAGTGACCTGGTCAATGGCTCCTATGTAACCCCAAACCGTCGCGATCAGCTCTAAAATTGAATCTCGTGGGCTAGTGCTTTCCTGCAGGCCGTATCGCTGCCTTCAATGACGCATCGAACGTTTCCATCTGCGCAAGCAATGCCTGTGCTTTCTCCGGATGCTTCTCTGATAGATTTGTCATCTCTCCAATGTCATTCTCTAAATGATAGAGTTCCACAGACGCGGCAGCTTTCTTCGTCTTTCCCAGGCGGCGGAGTTTCCATGGACCACTGCGGATGGACTCCAGTCGTTGTCCTTTGTAGTAATAGTAGAATTCATGTGGCGACTTCGCACCCGCTTGGCCTGCCATGATTGGCCAAATGTCATGGCCATCGATCACGCGATCATTGGGGGCTTCCCCGCCTGCCAGTTTCGCCAAGGTAGGCATGAGATCGATCGTTGCCGTGATTTCATCCGTCGTGGTACCTGCTGGAATCTTTCCAGGCCAACGCATCAGACAGGGCACGCGCATCCCACCTTCGAAGGTCGAGAATTTGTAGCCGCGGAGCGGAAACGCACTACCACCGCGCTCACCGTCTAGCTTCCAAGGACCATTGTCCGAGGCATAGATAACGAGGGTATCTTCATCGATCTCATGATCTTTCAGCGCTTGAAGGACCTGACCCACGCTCCAGTCGATCTCTTCAATCGTGTCCCCATAAAGTCCGCGCGCGCTCTTTCCGCGAAAGTCTTCTGAAGCAAAGAGCGGGATGTGCGGCATCGTCTGCGGCAGATAGAGGAAGAAGGGCTCCTTTGCATGCTTCTCGATAAATCCCAAAGCTTCTTCCGTGTAGCGCTTTGTTAGAGTCGTCTGATCCGCCGGGTATTCGATCACTTCGCCATCGCGCATCAGCGGCACCCAATTCTTCGGCTGTTTCTCTAACATCGCCATGCGCGCCCGCGAAGCGCCTGCACGAAACGTGATCGAATCCGACAAAGTCGCCTCGGGATCGATCGTCATGTCATTGCTATAGGGGATGCCAAAGTAGTGATCGAACCCCTGCTTGATCGGCAGCAGCGAAGGCTTGTGGCCCAGATGCCATTTTCCAACGCACGCGGTGGCATAGCCACGAGTCTTGAGGAGATCGGCAATGGTGATTTCGTCAGGATTCAAGCCCGTGTCGTGCCGAGGAAAGAGAACCCCTGGCACACTCACACGCGTCGGATAACATCCCGTCAGTAAAGCCGCGCGTGAAGGCGAGCACACCGAGTTCGCCGAGTAGAAGCTCGTGAACTTCCGACCCTCCGCCGCCATGCGATCCAAATTCGGTGTTTTGATCAGCGGCGAACCGAAACATCCCAAGTCTTCATAGCCTTGATCATCAGTGAAAATGATAATGATATTCGGAGCACGATCCGCAGCCCAAGACGCGGTGATCATGGTGAGAAGCAGAACGAGGAAACGCATGATCCGAGCTAAAGATCTGGCTTCGCGGTGTCAATCTAAACTGGGCAGACAGCCCAAGGCTCTCCCGAATGAAGTCCACTAGCAGCCTATCATAGGGTTCGCCAAGTATGCCGTGCTTCATGGGGGGATAGAAATCAAAATCTCCTGGGGATGTCCCCGGCGAATCGATTTCTCGTCGATAATGAGCACGCGCAAGCCATCGAGGTTTGGCTCCGGTAGGTCTTCTTTGAGAACAGCCATGTCGTATCGGCGAACGGTAGATTCTCCGAGGCTCATCATTT
>JBLHHN010000162.1:0-12718 GCA_047616785.1 Verrucomicrobiales bacterium | reverse complement strand
GGGCGTTGACGTAGCCGCTGTGGCGATCGGAGCCGATGTAACGCACGCCGCCGGTGAGGTTGGGTTCGGAGCCTTCGAGGATTGATTGGAGCCTGGCCCATGCGGCTCCATTCTGGATTTGTGCTAGGATGCCGTTGGTGATCATCTGGGACATCTGATCGAAGAACTTGTAGGCCCCGCCGTTTGTTTCGATGAATCCGTTGATGAAGAATTCGGAATGGTTCGGTGGAAAGACTCGGAGGAAGGCTTGGGGATGACCACCTTCGTAGGTGATGGAGCCTTCGGGAAGGTAGGGAATCTGTCGTCCATATCCCGTCGCGAGGATGATGAGGTCGACGGCCTTACGGCTCCCATCTTTGAAGATGACGGTGTCTTGCTCGATCTTCTCGACGTCTGGTTTGGCTTGGACGTCGCCGTGTTGGAGGTAATGCAACAATTGTGAGTTGATGATAGGATGGCTTTCGAGGATCCGATGATCTGGTTTGGCCAAGCCAAGCTTTCGCAGATCGCCTAACAAGACGCGTAGCATCACCGCCGTGGTGATCTGCTGAATGCGCATCGGCATCCAGCTGGATTGTTCACCAAAGACATCGTTCGGCATGCCAAACATGTGTTTGGGCAAGAGATGCTAGCCTCGCCGGAGACTGACCGTTGCCTCTTCAGCCACGTTGGCGGCGTCACATGCGATATCGACGCCTGAGTTTCCCGCGCCGATGATCAAGAGGCGCTTCCCTTTCACTTGCTCACGCTTGTGATACTTCACCGAGTGCATGATCTCGCCCGTGAAGCTTTCTTGGCCGGGGATCTCGGGGCTTTTCGGAAACCAGGTCACGCCATTGGCAGCCACGAGCCATCGGTAGCCTTCGCGGACGCCTTGATTTGTCTCCAAGGTCCAGAGCCCATCTTCGTACTGGGCGTCCTCGACTAAGATACCAAACTGAATGTGCTCACGCAGACCGAACGCTTCGCTAAACTTTCGGATGTAGGCGAGCACCTGACGATTCGACGGGTAGTCAGGATAGGCATCCGGCATGGGAAAGTCGTGGTGCCCTGACATCGTCTTAGAGGAAATGAAATGAGCACTCTCATACATGGGCGACCCTGGATTGGTCGGGTCCCAGATGCCGCCGACATCGGAATGTTTCTCCAGGATATCAAACTCAATGCCAGCGAGTTTCAATGCCCGACCGGTGGACAAGCCAGCCGGACCTCCGCCGATGATGCAGACACGATTGTTGGAAGTAGAGTGTGACATAGAAACGGATGGATGGGTGATAGATTATCGAAGGTGCGGGCGTGCTTTCTGACGGAGCTTCCCATCGACCTCTTCGATCAGGCCGCGCTCGTGAAGGCTTCGCCTGTAACGGGCATGCCCGCGACGTCCTTTCTTTTCAAAGAGAGGCACGAGGATTCGCTGAAGGTTCGGAAAGAGCATGCCAAACCGTGCGATGTAGGAATCGCTCTTCTTAGGATAGCGTTCCAGCTTCGGGCTCTCGAGCTGACGCATCACTTGCTTCACCACCGCGGAGATGGGCTGTGGGTCATCGATGAAATTGAGCACCGATCCGCCTTCCAAGGCCTCTTGCCGAAGCATGTAGGTGTCTGTCGCTGTGGGGAGGATACAACTCACCTTGATGCCGTGCGCCTTCTCGTCGAGGGCGAAGGCGAGCATGGCACCCCGCAAGCCGAACTTGGCGGCGCAGTAGATGGGGGTCTCGCGCAGAGGTGTGATGCCTCCCAATGATGTCATGGTGATGATCCTAGGGTCTTGCGAACGCTGCAGGTAAGGAACGGCAAGTCGCGAGAGGATCATCGTTGCTATCATGATCACATTCACCTCGAACTTGATGCTCTCGGTGGAGCGCTCATGGAATCGATCCGTGCTCGTCATGGCCATGTTGTTCACGAGAAGATCACAGCCACCAAAGTGTTGGTGCGTTTCTTCGAGCAACCGTGAGGCCTCGCACTCTTGAGTGAGATCGCCACAAATGGCGACGGCTCCTTCACCCAGCTCCTTCACCCAGCTCCTTGCCAAGCGCGTCCGCGCGCATTTGGTCGATATCGGCAATCACCACTCGCATCCCTCGCTGATGCAAGGCTCGGACGATTTCACTACCAATGTCCCCAGCGCCACCCGTCACGATGGCCGTCCGGTCTTGGTAGTTGAAGGCGTCTCTCACAAGCGAACTCCATTAGTCCACCACCACGTCATCGAGAAAGAAACCCGCGCCATTGGGAGAACTGTCATTCGAGCGGAAAAGCCATTCGATCATGATCTTCTTATCAAGCACCACCTCCGGAAGATCCGTTTCAAAGGCCGTCCAGCCGGCGGTCTTGGTCCAGAAGATCTCGTCGTGAGAGCCTATCACATTCCCTGACTCATCCAAGTAGTTCACGAGCACGCCTTCCTCCCCTTCCGTCACATCGACGTGGTACCAGAAGGCTAAGGTGGGGCGTCTCTTGCCCGTGAAGTCAATGACGGGGCTTCGCAGCCACGTCACGGCGTTATCGGTGAAACGTTGATCGAGAAGTGTCCCGTAAGCTTGCGTGCCGCTGCGAGCGGCCATGAGTTCAGGCGAATCGGGCGTGCCCAGTTCCCATGAGGTCTCTCCAGCAATGACCTCCGTCGTCCAGCCTTCTGCGCCTCCCTCAAAGGATTCACTGAAGAGAGGCGGCGCTTGATTCACCCGATAGAAACGCGCTTGGGCAGCGGCGTCTGCCACACGGAAGGAACCTTGCGTGAACCCTATCGGAACGTTTCCCGTCTCTAGAATGGACCAAGCTTGTAAATCGGCAGACGTTTCTAACACATAGTCGCCTCCCGCCTGAATCGGTACCGTGTAGTCCATCGATACCATCTCATTCGTAAGATCGAATACCGCCACTTGAGGCGGTGCCGAGGGACCGCTGGGATCAAAGGCAATGAACCGATCGAAGGTCGCATCTGTCGAGCCATCGGCCACGCCGGAATTGGTGAAGAACCCATTGGACCCGTTGGCGTAACCCTCGTCTTCAGATTCTAACTGAACCAATTCCTCGCCAGGCGACACGACATCCGCAACGCCCGCCGTGATCTTCTGTCCCTGAGCGGTGAGACGAAAGCGATAGACCGTTCCCGGCTCCATGATCAGTTCGATCTTAACCAAGGTGGCCGCCACCTCGTTGTCCAGTCTGCTCAGATAGATGGTCTGCTCGTCCACATCCACGGTCAGAGCATACCCACTCGTCGTTCCCAATCCGATCGTTTGACCTCTAGCGATGATGCCAAAATCTTGCGCCAGGTTCGGGTCCCAAGCAACCATGTCCATGAGCACGGTGACATCGGTATAAATGACATCCTCACGAAAGAACCCTACCCGTGAAGGCCCTAACGCTTCGGGATCGGGTGAGGGCGACGACTGCAGTCGAATGCTGTTGCCGTCTGGAAAAGTGATCTCAGCCGGTTGACCGCCGACTTGGGACAAGACATCGGAAAGCTCCCAATCATCGGCGTTTCCAATGTCAAAGTCATCCATCTGACTCCAGGCGGATGCTGAGAGCGCCAATACGGTGAGAACGGTGGGGAGAGCCTGTCTTCGTGCCATGGTCAATAAACTTGGCAAGCCACCGCTTCTTTGGCGATGCAATTATCGCTCAGATTTCTCAATCGGCGCTAGCAGTATCGTCAACGTCTCAGGGGTGAGGCTGAGCTGTTGGGTGGCTCCGCTCAGGAGGTCTGTCGCGAGGGTGTGTTTGCGTTGCTGCATCTGTTGGATGCGTTCTTCAACCGTCCCTTTGCAAATGAGTTTGTGGACGAAGACAGGTTTGTCTTGGCCGATGCGGTAGGCACGGTCGGTGGCTTGATTCTCCGCGGCGGGGTTCCACCAAGGGTCGTAGTGGATGACGATATCCGCGCCAGTCAGTGTAAGACCGGTGCCTCCGGCTTTGAGAGAGATGAGGAAGACCTCGCCCTCCCCGCCTTGGAAACGTTCGACGAGGTCCTGGCGATTCTTGGTCGCGCCCGTGAGCTTGAGGTAGGGGCAATCGATGCTCTCTAAGTGCGCCTCGATGAATGCTAGCATCGAAGTGAATTGCGAGAAGAGGAGAACTCGATGGCCTTCCTGCCGAAGCGTGTCTAACAGATCAATGAGATGGTCGAATTTGTTAGAAGGAACGCTGGCGTCTTGGGCTGCGAGAAGCTGAGGATGACAGCAAATCTGGCGCAATTTCAAAAGGGCATCGAGAAAGACGATCTGCGATTGCTGGCCTTGAAGTTCGAGCGCCTGACGAACTTGCTTGTCCATCGTCGCTCTCACCGTTTCATAAAGATCCTTCTGTGCGTCGTTGAGCTCGATGGTGTGCAGGATCTCTGTCTTCGGCGGGAGTTCTTTGGCCACGTCGTGCTTGGTGCGGCGAAGAATGAGCGGGCCCACGCGCGCTGCAAGAGCCGTTCGTTTGCCTTGGTTGCCATTCTTCTCGATGGGATTGCGGAAGGTCTCGTTGAAGTTCTCTTGGGTGCCCAACAAGCCGGGCATGAGAAAGTTAAAGAGACTCCAAAGCTCACCGAGATTGTTCTCAATCGGCGTGCCCGAAAGACACAAACGATGTTTGGCGTCTAACTGACAGACCGCCTGCGTGACTTGAGCGCCAGGATTCTTGATGTGTTGGGCTTCATCAAGGGCGAAGAGATGGAATCGATGCGAAAGGAACGTCTCAAGATCACGAGAGACCAACGCGTAGGATGTGAGCACGAGATCACTGTGAGGAATCTCAGCGAAACGGCGGCGGCGATCCGATCCTTGAAGAATCAGAACGCGTAGACTCGGGGCAAACTTCGCCGCTTCGCGCTGCCAGTTCTCCACCACGCTGGTGGGAGCGATGACGAGTGAAGGCCGTCCTTCGCTCTTGCCGGATTGTTTCTCGGCGAGCAGGTGCGCCAGTGTCTGCAGCGTCTTGCCCAAGCCCATATCATCCGCGAGGATGCCGTTGAGACCATAGCGGGCGAGAAATTGGATCCAATGATAGCCGTCTCTTTGATAGTCTCGCAACGTGGCTTGGAGACCTTTCGGCTCAGGGACGCGATCGATGCGCTCGAAATCCGTTAGGCGATTTCCTAGCTCTTTCACTTCCTCAGGAACGGCCTCGACTTCGATCGTATCATCTTCAGCCAGGAGCGCGGCATCGAGTTTCGCCATCTTGATGGGGCCATCGGTGAACTTGAACTGAAGAAGTTCGCCCAAAGTGGTGAGGATCTTACGAAATCGCCCCACCGGTAGAGCGAGGCCACGTCCGTCTGGGAGAAAGATCATGAATTCCTGGCCCTTGGGTTTACCCTCCGTGACTTCAAGGAAACGGTTCCCCACGAGTGCGGCGAGAATCGGTTGAAGATCGAAGGACTCTCCATCGATCTCGAAACCTGCCGATAGCGAGAACCATCCACGCCCTTCTTCGATGATCTCTGCTTTCCACGTTTCGGTGCGAAAGATGAGCGGCTTGAGGCCGACATACGCGGAGAATTGCACATCCCAACCACGGCGTTCGAGCGCGTGGGTGGCTTCATGTTGGAAACGTTGCCAGTAGAACTCTGGATGCGGCCAAGCTTTCTTGTCAGCGGCCCACATAAGATCATCGTTAGGAAGAAGGTCGAGCGCGTAGAGAGCTTGCAGAGCGGCCATCTCCGCCGTCCGATCACGTTTGATCTTCTCGGTGGGCGTGACAATCGGCGGGAGATTTCCCGACGGCTCTAACGGAACCTGATTCCCAATGTAGAGCGCATAGGCTTGGGCGATGACGTCATTCCCCTCTCGCTCAACTCGTAGAAGGAAACGCACTTCACTCGAAGTCGCGGCAGGCTCATCCAAATGCAGATGCTGCCCTTGGGTCATGGTCTCGGCATGCGGCTTCTCCCCAAGAGCCCCGGCCAGACGCACCCCAGGCTTTCCTTTGGCCAAGTATTCCAAGGTCGCCACCGCGTGCTCACACGAAACACCGACCTGACAGGAACAACTGGCATCGATCTGAAACACATTGTTTTCTAACCAAAGCGCAATGATCGCTTCAGAGGTATTCCCCTCCTTGTCGGTCACCCTTCCAGTGATCTCGAGATCGCCTGTTTCGAAAAGCTCGGCGCGCGCCTCAGCGACTTGACGAGAACGCATGAGCTTGGCCCCACGCGCAAGCGCGCCACTATCAAAGACGCGTCTCCAATCCCCATCCTGCAAGTATTCGCCCGCTTCTTCTGTCGTCACAACAATTCAGTTAGGGCAACTTGGGAAGCTTCATTTCCGAAGGGGAACGACCGCTCGGCGGACGTGTGAAGGGATCGCCATACTCGGAGTATCCCTGAATGAAACCGCCATGGGAAAGAAAGAATTGGCCATTCTCAGTCACACCCATGTAGCGATCGAGCCGATCCGCTTTGCCCGTCTTGTCATGGCTAAAAGTGGCTTTGGTGATCTCTTGCCACTCGCCATCGGCCGTGCGCAACCACTGATTCTCATAGAGAGCCTTGCGCAACACATGCCCGTTCTTTCCCGCGAAGTTCTCGCTGAAACTGTAGAGACCGCGCAACCGCTTCCCTTCCTTCGGTGCCTTCCAACTGGAGATGAGCATCCAATCTTTCTTATCGGGATGATAGTAGTAGCCTGCGAAGATAGTGTGCGTGGCATCGACAGGATCAGCCGTGACCAGAAAGCGCTGCTTCTCACCCGTCTTCCATGGATACTTCAAATGGCTGTGTCCTCCGGTTCCTTCGTTTCCGAAATCTCCGCTGTACACATCCACGCCCTTGGCAACGAGCGTGACTCGATCTTCATCGCTCACTTTGTCGCGATCGATACCTTCACTACCACTGTCCCAAACACTGAAGATGATGCGACGTTCCGTCGGGCTATTCACCTGCATGCCGAAGTAGCCACGATGCCAACCGCAAGCCATGTAGTAGGTCCAAAGAGGATCTTCCACGCCCGTCATCTCACAGTAGAAGGCCGAGACTTCCGTGCCCCGCTCAACCGGATAAGCCAGATGCACCGAAGCGGCATTGCGACGCGGCTTTAGATTGAAGTGCGCGTCCTTGATCGATTCTCCGTCCAACACAAGCGCTAGGATCGTTCCGGACGGTTTGGACGATGTGAGGATGAGGCTTTGATTGCTGGCGTTCGCGAGGGTGAACTTGCCGAAATCGGCGATGACCGTTTCCTCATCGCCCGCGCCACGCACGCTCGCTTCGTGAGATTGACCATCCACGGTCAGCGAAAACTTCGCGCGTTCGCCTTCTTTCAAGCGCATCTCCACTTTGGCCGTAAATTCACCCGCGTTCTTGAACTGCCCAAACCACATCACGCTCAGCTTAGAATCCGACCACCCAGAGATGCCACGATCCTTGGATACCCGCGCGCCACTTGGGTCCGGATCCAGATAGGCCGTGGCAGCCGGAACACGTAATTCGCCTTGGGCCATGGCCGCAGAAGAGAGGAAGATTAGGAGGAATGGCTTCATTTCCCGCTAAATTTGCATTTCCCTCCAGTCTATCTAGGTTTTTCACCAACTATTTATGACATGCGAAATCACTCTGCTGGGAGGGCTGAGGCGATTGTCTCTGGTTCTCGCGTTATTAGGCCTGCACTTGGGATCTTCTTCGTCTGCTTGGGCGCAATGGCCCATCATCAATGAAATCCACTACCACCCGCCAGCGGTCGACCGTGTGGAACCGGTGGCAGAGGAGTTTGTGGAACTCTTCAATCCGTCAGATACCCGTCTGGATCTGAGCGGCTACGCCTTCACGCGTGGGATCCGATACACGATCCCCGATGGCACAATCCTAGAAACACAGAGCTATCTCGTCATCTCCGCAGATCCGGGCTTGGTTGAAACCGACGTCCAGGTCTTGGGGCCTTGAGAAGGCACCTTGAGCAATTCCGGTGAAGAGATTTGATTGGTCAATGCGTTAGTCCAGACAGTCGATGCCTTACATTATGCCGATCAAGGAGACTGGGCTGAACGCCGCGCCACCGGCGGAGCGGGATGGCAATGGGAAACGCGTGCTGATGGTCTCGGGAGAACGTTAGAGCTTCGCGATGCTTCTGTTTCCAATGAATGGGGTCAGAACTGGGATTCCTCAATACTCGAATCGGGAGGCACACCCGGTTTGCCGAACTCACGAGCTACGGACAACCTACCGCCAATCATCACAGACGTCAGTCATGAGCCCGTCATCCCAAAGTCGAACGACTTCGTAACCATTCGAGCCAAGATCATTGATACTGATCTCGATGCCGTGGCACTCTTCTGGCGAGACTCTAACAGCGACGGAGATTTCGAGCAGGAATCCATGATCCTAGCGGACGAAAGCTCCGATACCTACGAGGCAATCATTCCTCCTCAAGAGGACAAGGTGGTGATTGAGTTCTATGTCAGCGCCTCGGATACGGAAAGGACTCGCAAATGGCCAGGACCATCCACGGAACCTTCGATCTTCAATCAAGGACGGCAGGAAACAAACGCGCTCTACCAAGTCGATGATGAGATCCTACCAGGAACCACCTACTACCTCACTATGCCCACTCCAGAGCGTCGTCGGTTTGATAGTCTCTCACGACAGAGCAATGCAGAAATGAACACGACCTTGATCACCTCGATCGGTGACGAGCAGAAGGTTCGTTACCTTTGTGGAGTGCGCTTTCGCGGGAACAGCAGTCGAGGAACCAACCCACCGCCAAAGAAGATCAATCTACCTCGAGACCGACCTCTGAATAGGGAAACCCCGTTCAATCTGAACTCTCATACGCCCTACAATCAGCTGGTGGGGAATCTTCTGTTCACCGCTGCGGGATTAGTGGCTCCGGACGCGCGCTTGGTGGAAGTGCGAGAGAATGGCAATGAAACGCGCCCCTATGTCCACGTGCCGCCCTACGGCGGAGAGTTCGTGGATGAATACTTTCCTGACATTAACCAAAGCAAAGCAACTTCTATCGGAAACGCAGCGCCCAAGGAACCCGGGACGTGAAACGTTGGGGCGTGCATTCAGGAAGAACGGTCGTCTATGCGCGAGAGCGCTGGTTCGTAGCGGATTCGTGGGACAAGACCACGAATGGAAGCGAAGATGATTGGTCTGATCTTCAGCGCTTTGTCGAAGTCATGCACCAGGCAAGCGGTGACGCCTACCTGGAACAGGTCCGCGAGGTTGGGGATACCGGGCAATGGATCCGATGGTTCGCCATCATGACCTTGCTGAATAACAATGATACCAATTTAAGTAATGGAATCGATGATGATTATGCGATGATTGCAGATGGAGACGGACGTTTCCAGTTCTTGCCGCACGATCTGGACTCACTCTTCAGTCTTTCACCACAAGCGAGCCTGTTTCCAATGATTGATGGCAGTGTAGGAGGTAGTGGAGCTCGAATCCCACAATTGATTCCCTTCTTTGAGGAGCCTGAGATTCTCAGGGCGTATTTCAGTGAATTGCAGGATCTGTTAGAAACTGTCTTTTCCAAACCCACCTTCGATCGTCTGATCACCTCAGCTCTAGCGGGCACCTCATTCGAGAATCGCGCAAGGAACATGATCAGCTCGATGGATCAGCGACGCGCCTTTGTGTTAGAACATATTCAGGCACCTCTTGCCTTTGGGGAAACGGCTGTTCCTGAGGGCGCGATCGAGAACCAACTGACCGTGACGGGCACTGGAGGTTTCATTGACGGTGTACGCATCTCCGTGAACGGCCAAGAAGCAACGGTCGATGGTCTCCATGGGACGTGGCGAGTCCAGAACGTGGCTCTTTCTCCTGGCACAAACACCTTGGTCTTGCGGTCCTATGATGCTGCCGGTCAGATCACCCAAGAAGTGACGCGGCAGATTCAGTTTGATACTGGCATGACACCGAAAGAATTGAGCGGTGACTTGGCTGAAGACACCGTGCTAGCCGCAGAGGATGGCCCATATTGGATCATTGGCGATCTGACCGTTCCTGTGCAGGGGTTCGACTAACAATCCAAGCAGGCGCAACCGTTTATGTGAACCCTGGAATGAAGATCGTCGTGCGGGGGACTCTTCGTGCTGAAGGAGATTCTGATCATCGGATTCATCTGGATCCATCGGTCGAAGCAAAGTGGGGAGGCATTCATTTCATCGGAAGTGATGCCTCTGACAACCTGTTGGAGTCGACGGATATTCTGAACGCCCAACCCGAAGAAGGAAGCATTGGTGCCACGGGCTCCACCGTGCATTTGAACGACGTCCGTTTCGAAGGGACTCGACTCGGAATGGTCGTGCTTGATGAGACGACGGCCACCATTGAGAGCTGTCACTTTACTGAAGTCGAGACCGGCGAGCAGATCAAGAGCGTAGGCTCTGGCAAGCTCATCATCAGAGACAATATGTTCGCATTCAATCGCGGTGAGAACGCGGTGATCTCTTTGGGGGAAAGTGAAGGGCATACGATCGTAGAGATTCGGGACAATGTCTTTGCAGGCAGCAAAAGCGCCATCATCAGATCGAACCGCAGCAGCCTCATCGTCGGCAACACCTTCCAACAGGCACCCACTGCCATTGCCATGGAGTCGATCGCATTCACCGCGCACAACGTGTTCACCGATCTCGATCATGCGGCCACGAACACGGAGGGAACCGAGACGTCCTTTGAGAACAACACCGTGGTAGACGTGCGAGCCGACGTTCTCGCGGGCGACTACGTCCTAGCGTCGGACAATGTCTTTCACGGAATCACGTCATTGCTAGGCCAGACAAGGGAGGCCGTGATCACTAACAACCTCATTCCGGAGGCGCTCACAGAATTCAAGTCGGCCAACATGCTCGGGGCTTCCCCAGAGTTCCTAACCCATCGCTTTGCGCTCGCCGCGCACTCGCTCGGGCAGAATGCAGGAACACTCGGACAAGAGCTGGGTGCCTTCGGACCGCGCGGGGCCCAAGTTTTCCTCCACCCACAAGGCTCGACCGCTGCGGCGACGATCGATGGCGCGACGATCGAGAGCGTTGAATGGCGGCTGGATGAAGGGGTCGTGGAGCAGCTGTTCATCGATAACGATGATCGCACGACAACGGTCACTCTGCAGAATCTCAGTGAAGGCGAGCATGTCCTTGAGGTCTGGGGAGAGGATGACGCAGGCGTGAAGCAGATCGTTCCGACGACAATCAGATGGCATGCTTCGGCGGGTAATTCGCCGATCGTGATCAGTGAGATTCTCCTCCGCAATCAAACATCCCATCCCGTAGGCGATCGTTTCCCCGATGCGGTGGAGCTTCACAATCCTACCGAGGCCACCGTCAATCTCAGTGGCTACACCTTGAGTGATACCGAGGAGAGCAAGAACCCCTTCGCCTTTCCAGAAGGAACGTTGTTAATGGGCCATGATCGATTGATCGCCTATGGAGGCGATCCCGATCCGAATCATGCGGAACTTCATTGGTTAGGCTTCTCCTTCAGTGAGGGCGAGCCCATCGTGCTCGCGGATGCCAAAGACAATATTCTCTGGAAGGTAACCTTTGGAGCGCCTTTGGCGGATCATTCTCTCAATCGTCAACCGAATGGCTCTTGCAGAGTCGCCTCGCCAAGCTTGGGAGAGACCAATGCGTCTCCCATCCAGCTGGGAGATCCCCTGGCCATCGTCGTGAACGAGTGGCTCATCGCGCCTTCCGTCACGTTTCAAGAAGACTTCATCGAACTCTACAACCCACTCGCGCTTCCGATTGATCTGGGTGGCTTTCATCTTACCGATGATCCTACGGGTAGGAACGAGGGACTCGTATTTCCGTAGCAAACTTTTGTGATCCCTAACGGTTTTCTCACCCTCACGGCCAATGATCTTCCCTTCGGGCTTGCCGCCCAAGCGGACTGGATCATTCTCTTCGATCCGAATGGGAACACCGTGGACAGCCTCTATGTGCAAGGCACGATGCCCGACCAGACAAGTGAACGCATTGCTGACGGCGCGAACGAGATTGTCACACTCTCGCTGGGAACTCCGGGCTCGCCGAACTACCGCGCGGTGGTTGCTTCGGATGAATTTGAGAACTTCAGCTTCGTCGACTTCACCACACCCCTACGTTATCACATTGGCGATCATGGAGGCGGCGATGCCTGGCGGAGTTCTGGTTTTGACGATTCAACCTGGGATACTGGAAGCGGGATCTTCGGCACTTCCAATCCGTTTGCTGAAGGGATTACTTTCACGAATCTTGAGGTAGGCCCGCCGACTTCACACTATTTCAGAGGAAACTTCACCTTTCCCTCAGGGCGCAAGTTGATTCGATCGGATTTCTTTCTCATGGCCAATGCCGGAGCCGTTGCCTACCTCAACGGGCAGGAACTCGTGCGCCTGCGAATGCCAGAAGGACCAATCAATCCTAACGCTCTTGCCACCACGGCCGTTGCCGCGGGAATGGTCTCTTTTGAGCAGTTCGAGATCGATCTGTCTGTCATTCAAGCCGGCGAGAATGGATCGCGGTGGAGTTCCACCAAGCCACCCCCGACAGCACGGTGGCGAATATGAGCACCTTCTTTTCAGGCTCCGCCCAGATCGTGAGCACCACAGATGATCCACGGGCAAACGACAGCAATCTGATAGAATCCCTGCGCGTGACCGAAGTGATGTTCGCTCCAGATCCGGCACATCCAGCAGCGGAGTATATCGAGCTCATGAATATCAGCGACGAAGCGCTGGATCTCAGTGGCGTACGTTTCACTCAAGGGATCCGCTACGTTCTTCCTGAAGGGACG